>JAADII010000004.1 GCA_013151415.1 Chloroflexota bacterium | reverse complement strand
CCCGTGGCGCTGGAGGTGGGTTCGCGCTTCGCAATCCGCGAGGGCGGTCGCACCGTCGGCGCGGGCGTCATCACCAAAGTTTATGACTGAGTTTACAGCGAGGAGGAGTGGAGCGACTCCCCAGCTCACTCCTCCTCTTTCAGCCCTTATTACGCTCTATCGAAGGTCTATTCATGGCTAAGCAGCGGATACGCATCAAGCTCAAGGCATATGATCATCGCGTGTTGGATAGTTCGGTGCGCGAGATCGTCGAGGCGGCGGAACGCACCGGCGCCAAGGTGGTGGGGCCTGTGCCCCTGCCCACAAAGATCGAACGTTTCACGGTCATGCGATCTCCCTTTATCGATAAAGACTCGCGGGAGCAATTCGAGATCCGCACGCATAAGCGCCTGATCGATGTCGAGCCTTCGGGCAGCAAAACCATCGACAACTTGATGCGCTTGAACTTGCCGGCCGGTGTGGATATTGAGATCAAGCTATGACCGCGGAGATGCGAAACGTGGTTCGTTAGTTTTCTATTGCGCATGCTTTTCACACGCGAGGATCCCCCTTTTTGGGCGAGATCGCGTAACGCATGATGCGAGTTCATCGAGAGAAGACGATTCGCCAACAGAAGCGCAAACCACGTTGCCAGTTCATTTCGAGTTCATATTAAGGAGGCGGGGTGATGGAATGATGCGGTTTGAGCCGACAGTTCCAACCCCGAACAGGCGCCTATGAAAGGTCTTATCGGACGCAAGCTGGGCATGACCCAGATTTTTACCGAGCAAGGCGAGATGGTTCCAGTCACCGTGCTGGAGGTCGGGCCTTGCTACGTGACGCAAGTGAAGACGCCTCATACCGATGGCTATGCCGCGGTGCAGTTGGGTTTCGAAGAGGTGAAGCCCAGGAAGCTGACGCGCGGCCAGCGCGGCCATCTGAAGAGAGCCCAGTTGCCCCCGCTTCGGGTGCTACGCGAGTTTCGCGTCAAAGAAGAGCATCTGGATGAGTACAAGCCGGGTCAGAAACTTTTGGTCGACGTCTTTAATGAAGGCGAATTGGTGGATGTCACCGGCATTTCAAAGGGCAAGGGCTTTCAGGGCGGCGTCAAGCGTCATGGCTTTAATCGCCAACCCAAAACCCATGGTCAGTCGGATCGCGAGCGCGCGCCTGGCGCGGCCGGCGCCGGCTCGACCCCGGGTCGCGTGTATAAAGGCAAACGAATGCCCGGACATATGGGGCATCAGCGCGTGACAGTGCAAAATCTGCGCGTGATGCGCGTCGATCCCGAACGAAATCTACTGGCGGTTCGCGGCGCTGTGCCTGGCCCCAAGAATGGTCTGGTCACGGTGGTCGCCGCCCGGAAGACAAGGAGGTAACTCAGGCCATGAAGGCTCCGTTGAAGAATATGGAAGGAGAGGAAGTCGGCGTGGTCGAATTGCCGGATGCGATTTTCGCCGCCGAGATCAACCAGGCTGTGATGCATCAGGCTTTGGTGCGCCAGATGGCGAACCGCCGCTTGGGCTCGCATAAAACCAAGACCCGCAGCGAAGTGCGCGGGGGCGGTCGCAAACCTTGGCGACAAAAGGGCACTGGCCGCGCCCGGCAAGGCACCATTCGCGCGCCTCATTGGCGCGGGGGCGGCGTCGTATTTGGGCCCCGGCCGCGCAGCTATCGTAAGCGCATGCCCCGCAAGATGCGCCGTTTGGCGCTGCGTTCGGCGCTTAGCGTGAAGGCGCAGGGATCGCAGATCATTGTGCTCGACCGTTTGCAAATGGAAGCCCCGCGTACGCGCGATATGGCCGCCATGCTCGACGCGTTGGATGTTGAGCGGAGCGCCCTATTGTTGTTGCCCGAAGGCGACGAAAATGTCGAACTTTCGGCCCGCAACTTGCCCAACGTGAAGACCCTGCGCGCGAATTATCTCAATATACGCGACTTGCTCGGTTACGAAACGCTCATCATGCCTCAGGACGCGTTGCCGGTTATCGAGTCATATCTGGGTGACGCGGAGGAGGATTGATCCATGCATCCCTATGAAATATTGAAGCGTCCTGTTCTGACCGAGAAGTCCACCATATTGCAGGACGAAAATAATCAATATGTATTCGAGGTGGACTCACGCGCGAACAAATTGCAGGTCAAGCAGGCTGTGGAAGAGCGCTTTGGCGTCGAGGTTGTTCGAGTGAACATTATTAACATGAAGGCCAAGACCCGCCGCCGGAGTCGTCGTTCGACCATGGTGCGCCGGGGTCCCTGGAAGAAGGCCGTTGTGACATTGGCCCCTGGCCAGTCTATCGAATTGTTCGAAGGCGTGTAGATCATAGGTATTTGACATTCGATATCAGGCATTCGCAATCATCTCTTCAGGTGGGCGGCCAATGAAGCAAGTATCGTCCACCATCGCCCCATGACTCAGGCGATTGCTTACCACAAGGAGTCAATTTTTTATGGGTATCAAGATTTACAAACCCACATCTCCCGGTAGGCGAGGCATGAGCGTCTCGACCTTCGAGGAGATCACCCGTACAAAACCTGAAAAATCATTGTTACGCCCACTCAAGAAAAAGGCGGGTCGCAACAACCAGGGCCGTCTTACTGTGCGTCATCGCGGGGGCGGCCACAAGCGACGTTATCGCCTCATCGATTTTAAGCGCGATAAGATCGGCGTGCCCGCTCGCGTGGCCTCGATTGAATATGACCCGAATCGCACCGCTCGTATTGCGCTCTTGGTCTATGCTGACGGCGAGAAGCGCTACATTTTGGCCCCTTTGGGTTTGAAAGTGGGCGATGTGGTCAGTTCTGGGCCTGATGCAGAGATTCGGCCCGGCAACGCTCTGCCTTTGGTGAACATGCCTTTGGGCACGCTGGTTCACAACATCGAGTTGCAGCCGGGTCGCGGCGGACAGATCGCTCGTTCGGCCGGAACCTATGCCCAGCTGATGGCGAAGGAGGGCGGATACGCTCAGTTGCGACTCCCTAGCGGCGAAGCTCGCCGAGTGCCCCTGGCCTGTATGGCCACTGTGGGGCAGGTGGGCAACACCGACCATCAGAACATTAACCTGGGCAAGGCCGGTCGCAAGCGCTGGTTGGGCCGGCGGCCTGAAGTGCGCGGCTCGGCCATGGACCCGGCCTCGCACCCGCACGGCGGCGGTGAGGGCCGTTCGCCCGTGGGCATGCCGGGCCCCAAGACGCCCTGGGGCAAGCCTGCATTGGGCTATCGCACCCGTCGCAACAAACGCACCGATCAATATATTGTTCGCCGCCGAGGCAAGAAACGACGTTAGGAGGCTAGAGCATGTCCCGATCATTGAAAAAAGGGCCGTATGTCGATCGCAAGCTTTTGCGTAAAATCGAGGAAATGAACCGCAAAGGCGAGAAGCGCGTATTGCGCACCTGGTCTCGCGCCTCCACCATTTTCCCGCAGATGGTGGGTCACACCATTGCGGTGCACAATGGCAAGCGTCATGTGCCCATCTACATTTCCGAGAACATGGTGGGCCATAAGTTGGGCGAATTTGCGCCCACTCGGTTTTTCCGCGGCCACATCGTCAAAGAGAAAGGAAGCAAAGCGCGACGGCGTTGATTCGCATGCTTCCGGCGTTTTCAAGAGTGAGAGGTTTTAGGATGACGTATCTGGTACGTTCCCAGCGAAAATATGTGGGCATTTCCGCCCAGAAAGTGCGGTTGGTCATCGATGTGATTCGCGGCATGCGCGCGTTGGACGCGATGGATGTGCTAAGCCACATGCCCCAGGCCGCCGCACACGAAGTGCGAAAGACATTGCAATCCGCCCTGGCCAATGCCGAAGAGAATGAGAGCATGGCGCCCGAGGACATGTGGATTGCCGAAATCTACGCGGACGAAGGTCCGAGGGCCAAGCGATATCGGCCCGGCGCTCGCGGCCGCGTAAAGCCGATTATTCGTCGATCCTCCCACATCACCGTTTATCTCGAAGAGCGCTAACCATAGCACTTCCGTCAAGGAGGAAAAATTGGGTCGAAAAGTTCACCCCACCGGGTTCCGGCTCGGTATCACCAAAGACCATCTTTCTCGCTGGTATGCAGAAGGCGAGGATTACGCCCGCTTGTTGGCCGAAGATCGGGCGATTCGTGAAAAGATCGAGACTGAGTTGAAGCGCGCGGGCGTGTCCAAGGTCGAGATCGAGCGTTCGCCTCAACAGGTGTCTCTCAAGATCCATGCGGCCAAGCCCGGCATTGTCATCGGTCGCAAGGGCGCCACGGTGAAGGAGTTGCGCCAGTCGCTGCACGAGATGACGTCCAAGCGCATCAAGGTGGATGTGGAGGAGATCAAGCGGCCTGACCTCGACGCCAAGCTGGTGGCCGAGACCATCGCCGATCAATTATCTCGTCGCGTCTCGCACAAACGCGCCATGCGACAAGCCGTTCAGCGCACCATGCGCGCGGGCGCTAAGGGCATAATGATTCGCGTTAGCGGTCGTTTGGGCGGTTCGGAAATGGCGCGCGTGGATTCTATCCGCGACGGTCGCATTCCCCGTCACACCTTGCGGGCCGACATCGACTACGCCGACACCATCGCCCGCACCACCTATGGCGTCATTGGTATCAAGGTTTGGATTTATAAGGGCGATATTCTGCCCGGCGAGCCCCTGGTTGTTTGAGCCGGAAACCCCAGTATTGATTTGAGGTAAGTGCAATCATGTTGATGCCCAAACGTTTCAAATATCGTAAGCAGCATCGCGGCCGTATGAAAGGCAAGGCTTGGCGGGGCAGCACCGTCGCTTTTGGCGAATATGGGTTGCAGGCGCTGGAGCCGGCCTGGATCACCAGTCGTCAGATCGAGGCTGCTCGTCGCGCCATTGTGCGCCATATTCGTCGCGGCGGTAAAGTCTGGATCCGCATTTTTCCAGATAAACCCGTGACCAAACGCGCGGCCGAAACCCGCATGGGCAGCGGCAAAGGTTCGGTGGACCATTATGTGGCCGTGGTGAAGCCGGGACGCATCATGTTCGAGTTGGCGGGCGTGCCCGAAGAAGCCGCTCGCGAGGCGTTTAGGCTGGCCGCGCATAAGCTGCCCATCGCCACTCAATTTGTCACGCGCACGGAGGAAAGCTGATGAAAGCGAATGAATTGCGCAGCCTGAGCGATGGCGAATTGATGACTCGATTGGATGAGGCTTACGAAGAGCTGATGAACCTGCGCTTCACCATGTCCATCGGACAACAGCGCGATTATAATCAGATCACGGCCGTCAAGCGTGAAATTGCTCGCATCAAGACTATTCTGCGAGAACGCCAACTGGCAGCGGAGATGAGTTAACATGGCCCAAGAACAACGCAAGGTATTGACCGGAACCGTCGTGAGCAACGCGATGGATAAAACAGTGGTCGTGCGCGTTCAGCGCACATTTCGCCACCCTCTTTATGGCAAGGTTGTGCGCACGCATAAGAAGTACCATGCTCATGATGAGGAAAACGCCTGTCAGGTGGGCGATGTGGTTCGCATTCGCGAATCGCGCCCGCTGAGCAAGACAAAGCGTTGGGTGGTCATCGAGACCCTCACGCGCGCGCATGCTTGATTTCATCGGAGTGTTGTCATGATCCAGCAAGAATCTCGTCTCAAGGTGGCCGATAACACAGGCGCCAAGGAATTGCTCTGCATTCGCGTGCTGGGCGGGTCCACCCGTCGTTATGCGTCGGTGGGCGACATTATTGTGGCCACTGTCAAGGACGCCGCGCCCAATAGTTCGGTGAAGAAAGGCGAAGTAGTGAAGGCCGTGGTGGTGCGCACCGCGAAGGAAATCGGTCGGAAGGATGGCAGTTATATTCGTTTCGACGACAACGCCGCGGTCATTATCGACGCCAACAAGAACCCTCGCGGCACGCGCATCTTTGGGCCGGTGGCGCGCGAGTTGCGTGAACGTCGTTTTATGAAGATCGTTAGTTTGGCGCCCGAGGTTTTATAGAGGTGGTCATTATGAAGCTAAAAATTCGCAAAGGTGATCTGGTCGAGGTCATCTCTGGCAACCACAAAGGCGAACGCGGCGAAGTTCAGTCGGTGATTCGCAAGAAAAACAAGCGCGGCGAATACGACCCGAACCGGGTGTATGTTGTCGTGGCCGGCGTCAATCTCATCAAAAAGCATCAGCGCCGCACCGGCAACGTGCGCACCCAGGTGGGCATTATCGAGCGCGAAGGGCCGATTCATATCTCCAATGTTATGCTGGTCGCGCCGCGTGCCAACCAACCCACGCGTGTGCGTATTCAAGAGCTGGAAGATGGCTCCAAGGTGCGCTACAGCGCCAAATATGATGAGTTCATCGATTAATCGCGCAGCATCATGCGCCGCGCAGGCGCATAAGTCGTAGGAGCAAGTTTATGACTGCAAGGTTGAAACGGCGCTACCAGGAAGAGGTCATCCCCGCGATGATGGAGCGCTTCAAGTATGATAATGTGATGCAGGTTCCGCGCCTGACCAAAATCACCGTTAACATTGGTCTGGGCGAGGCGCTGCAAAACGCCAAGGCGTTGGAATTCGCCTCGCGCGACATCGCCACCATCACTGGCCAGAAACCAGTCATTCGGCGGGCGCGAAAGTCGATCGCCTCGTTCAAATTGCGCGAAGGCAACCCCATCGGCGTGAGCGTCACGCTGCGCGGAGAGCGGATGTGGAGTTTTCTGGATCGTCTGATGAACGTGGCTTTGCCGCGACAGCGCGATTTCCAGGGCGTGTCGCCTGATTCGTTTGATGGACACGGCAACTATAGCCTGGGATTGCGCGAGCAGTTGGCCTTTCCAGAGGTCGATTACGACGCCATCGACAAGATTCGAGGCATGGGCATCACCATCGTCACGACGGCCAAAACCGACGATGAGGGTCGCGAGTTGTTGCGACTATTGGGCATGCCCTTCAAACGACGTTGAGCCCAGGAGTAAAAGTTCATGGCCAAGAAATGCATGATCATTCGCGAACAACGCCGTAAATATAAGGTGCGAGTGCGCAACCGCTGCAAAATGTGCGGACGGCCTCGCGGATATATGCGTCGTTTCGAACTCTGCCGTATTTGTTTTCGGCATGAGGCGAATCGGGGCAAGCTTCCCGGCGTTGTAAAATCTAGCTGGTAGTGAAGAGAGGAGAGTTGTTCTCATGATGACTGATCCGATTGCGGATATGCTGACCCGCATCCGTAACGCTCAGATGGCGCGGCACAACCAAGTGGTCATGCCGGTTTCCAAGATGAAGTTGGAGATTGCCCGCATTCTGGCTGAGGAAGGTTTTATCCGAGGCTATGACGTGCGAGGCAAAGCTCCGCACGCCAAACTGCGCATTTTCTTGCGCTACGAAGGCGACCGCCGGCGACCGGTGATCGCCGGTTTGGAGCGCGTGAGCAAGCCAGGTCGGCGCGTATATAGCGCGAAGGATGAAATTCCCTGGGTGAGAAGCGGTTTGGGCGTGGCCATTCTCTCCACATCCAAGGGCGTCATGACTGGCCGCGACGCTCGCCGCGCCGGCGTGGGCGGCGAAGTCATCTGCTATGTTTGGTAGCGCCCGATCCCCCGCAGCCGGCAGGAGGTCTGTTTAGGAATGTCTCGTATTGGAAAAAAACCGGTGATCATCCCCAAGGGTGTCACCATTGAAATTGGAAAGAACAATAAAGTCACTGTTAAAGGTCCCAAGGGCGAGCTGACGCGTTCATTTTCACCTGATATGACCATTGAGGTCAAGGATGGTCAGATCCTCGTCAACCGCCCCACCGACCAACGGCATCATAGGGCCATACATGGGCTCACGCGCGCGCTTTTGCAAAACATGGTCACTGGCGTGAGCGAGGGCTTCACCAAAGAGTTGGAGCTGAGAGGCGTGGGCTATCGCGCCTTGATGCGAGGCAATGCCCTGGAGATCAATGTCGGATTTTCGCATCCGGTTATCATCGAGCCGCCAGAAGGCATCACCTTTACGGTGGAGAATCGCGGCGCTTCTTTCAAAGTCAGCGGCATTGATAAAGAGCTTGTTGGCGAAGTTGCGGCCAAGATCCGAGACTTGCGCAAACCCGAACCTTATAAAGGCAAGGGCATTCGCTATCGCGGCGAGTATGTGCGCAGCAAGGCCGGTAAGAGTGCGAAGCGCTAAAGGAGGTGTTTGACAGATATGAAAACCCATTTTCGAAGACTTGCCCGCAAACGACGACATGCCCGCGTGCGTAAGCGCATTCATGGCACGGCGGAGCGACCTCGCCTGGCCGTGTATCGGAGCTTGAAGCACATCTATGCTCAGGTCATCGATGACGAAGCGGGGCATACGTTGGTGGCCGCCTCTTCGCTCGATCCGGCTCTGCGCGAACACCTGCAAGGCTTGAACAAAACCCAGGTGGCGGCCGAAGTTGGCAAGCTCGTGGCGAAACGTTCGTTAGACGCCGGCATCGAGACCATCGTCTTCGACCGCGGCGGTTTTCCCTATCATGGTCGCGTGCGAGCATTGGCCGAAGGCGCCCGCGAGGCGGGATTGAAGTTTTAATCTGGATGCTGTTTTGATATTGGATATTAAGATATTGGATATTGGATATTGGATATTAACACCCGGTATCCAACGCCAACACCTAAAAAACCCTCTGCCCGGAATCAGGAGTTGAATGCATGTCTGAAAAGCAAGAACGTCAAGATCGTCGCCGCGGCGGCCGAGACGCGTCGGATGAATTTGAAGAGCGCGTGGTGCATTTGGCCCGCACGGCTAAGGTTGTGAAGGGCGGTCGTCATTTCGCCTTTCGAGCCGTGGTTGTGGTCGGCGATGGCAAAGGCCGCGTGGGCATTGGCGTGGGCAAAGCGCGCGAAGTGCCTGAGGCCATTCGCAAAGGTTCTGAACAAGCGCGTCGCAGCATGATCGATGTGCCTATGGTCGGCAGCACCATTCCTCATGAGATCATCACCCGTTTTGGCGCGGCCAAGGTGATTTTACGACCGGCTTCGCCGGGCACGGGCGTCATTGCCGGCGGCGGCGTGCGCGCGGTGGTCGAGGCGGCCGGCATCAAAGACATCCTGACCAAATCATTGGGCAGCGACAATATCTTGAATGTGGTCAAAGCCACCCATAAGGCGTTGGGCGAGCTACAGTCTCCTGAAATGGTGGCTCGTCGGCGAGGCGTGGCCGTGCAGAAAGTGCGGCCCCACTGGTGGAAGGACCAGATGGAGAAGAGGTAAGCATGGCCAAGAAGCAATCTTCCGCCAAGAAACTTGTCATCACCTATACCAAGAGCGCCATTGGCTACAACCGGCGCCAACGCCACACCTTGCGCGCGTTGGGTCTGCGCCGGCTGGGCGATGTGGTCGAGCACGACGACACCCCGCCCATCCGCGGCATGATTCGCAAAGTGGATCATCTGGTTAAGGTCGAGGAGCGAGCAGCATGAAATTACACGATTTGCGACCCGCGCCAGGGTCGAAGCGACGTCGAAAGCGCGTGGGCCGCGGCATCGCGGCCGGACAGGGAAAGACGGCCGGTCGCGGCGCGAAGGGCCAGAATAAGCGTTCTGGCGGCGGCAAAGGCCCCTATTTCGAGGGCGGTCAGCTGCCTTTGGTGCGTCGCCTACCCACGTTGCGCGGCTTCACCAACATCAACCGCGTCCGTTATCAGCCTGTAAACATCGGCTTGCTGGCCGAACGATTCGAGGCCGGCGCCGAGATCACGCCCGAAACGCTGATTGAGCGTCGCATTATCCGCAAAAACGGCGGCCCAGTAGTCATTTTGGGTGAAGGCGCTTTGGATGTGGCGTTCACCGTGAAAGCGCACCGTTTTTCGGCCTCGGCTCGCGAGAAGATCGAGGCGGCCGGCGGTGTGGCCGAGGTTCTTCCCCTTTCTGATTGACGCCCGCGCGGGGTTTCATCCCCGTGCATGGAGGCAAGTGTATGCTTAATGCCGTATTCAGTGCGTTCCGACTTCCCGAACTGCGTCGAAAGCTGCTCTTTACGCTGGGCATTCTCATTCTTTATCGCTTCCTGGCCCAGATTCCTGTGGCCGGGGTGGACGCTCAAGCGTTGGCTCAGTTCTTTCAGGGAAGCGACCTTGCCAACCTGTTTGATCTTTTGAGCGGCGGCGCGTTGTCCAACTTCTCGGTGATGTCCATGGGCGTTTATCCCTACATCACCGCTTCCATTATTATGCAGTTGTTGATCCCCATCATTCCTCAGTTGGAGGAGATCGCCAAGGACGGCGACGCCGGTCGCCAGAAGATCAATCAATATACGTTGTATCTGACCATTCCCTTGGCCATCTTGCAGGGTTATGGTCAGGCGGCTCTCATGACCAGCCAGCTGACCGGCGCGGCCGCGGTTTTGCCGCGTTTTGGCTTCTCGGTGGATCCTCTGGTCACTCTGACCGTCGTTGGCTCGTTGGTTGCCGGCAGTTTCTTCGCACTTTGGCTGGGCAATCTCATCACCGAGGATGGCATTGGCAATGGCGTGTCGCTTATCATCTTTGGCGGCATTGTAGGCGGCATGTGGTCGCGAATTAACGTCTTGCTGGCCAGCACGCGCGGTTGGTTGTTGGTTCTTGTTTTTGGCCTCATCACTGTGGCCACGGTGCTGCTCATCGTGTATGTGCAGGAAGGGCAGCGTCGTATTCCCGTGCGTTATGGCAAGCGCGTGCGCAGCATGCGCGGCAATCGCTTGATGATGGTTGGCGGCCAGAGCAGCTATATTCCCATTCGCGTGAACAGCGCCGGCATGATCCCTCTCATCTTTGCCAGCAGCTTGCTTATTTTCCCGGCCACCATTGGCGCGGCCTTTCAAGGCGCAAGCGCGGCCTGGTTGGCCAGCATAGGCACCTTTTTGGTGACCTTCCTCAGCCCAGGCCGCACGCTTTATTGGCTTCTATATTTCCTGCTGGTGGTCGCGTTCACTTATTTCTACACCGATGTGGTCTTTCGGCAGCAAAATTTGCCCGAGACGCTTCAGCGTCAGGGTGGTTATATTCCTGGCATTCGCCCGGGCAGGCGCACTGAGGAGTATCTCAACCGCGTGGTTTCCCGCATCACGTTGGTGGGCGCGCTGTTCCTGGGTTTTGTCGCCATTATTCCCTGGTTGGTCGGATTCGTCATCAATGAACCAGGTCTGGCCACCTCCTCTTTGCTCATTACCAGCGCTGGCCTGCTCATCGTTGTGGGCGTCGTGCTCGACACGATGAAGCAATTGGAGGCGCAGCTTTTGATGCGTCACTACGAAGGCTTTATCCGTTAAACGCTGTTCGAGATGGTGCAAACGCGATTCCCGCGGCCCTCACGGGCGCGCGGCGCGGCCATCCACGACCGCCATGAGTTGGCCCTGATGCGTCGGGCCGGTCGCGTGGCGGCTCTGGTCTTGGAGGCCCTGGCGGCTTATGTGCAACCTGGCGTCTCCACGGCCGAGCTCAACGCCCTGGCCGATGATCTCATCCGTCGACAGGGCGCACAGCCCACTTTTCTTGGCTACCGCGGTTTCCCGGCCTCGGTTTGCATCTCGATCAACGATGAGGTTGTGCATGGCATCCCCCGGCCCGATGCGCTCTTAAATGAGGGCGACATCGTCAGCATCGACGTTGGCGCGACTTACCAGGGTTGGGTTGGCGACGCCAGTCGCACCTATCCTGTGGGCGTCATTTCGGCCAAAGCGCAAGCTTTGCTCGATACGACCCAGGGCGCGTTGAATGCCGGCGTCGAACAGGCTCGGGCCGGACAACGCCTGGGCGATATCTCGTCCGCGATTCAGGCTTATGTCGAATCTCGTGGGTTCGCCATCTTGCGAGAACTTACCGGTCACGGCATTGGCCGAGAGATGCACGAAGAGCCTGAAATTCTGAACTACGGGAGGCCCGGCGTAGGTTTGCGCTTGCTTCCTGGCATGACTCTGGCTCTCGAGCCTATGGTGAGCGCTGGCGGATGGCGCGTTCGCCTGGACGCGGATGGTTGGACCATTCGCACCCTGGATGGTTCGCTCAGCGCCCATTTCGAACACACCATTGCCATCACCCCAGAAGGCCCGGCCGAGATCCTGACACAGGTTTGACAGGCGAGAGTCCAGACGAGCAGTGGCTCGAGGTCAGAGGCCCGGCGACCAATAGACAAAAACGACCAACAGACTAACAGACCAGTCGACCACCAGCCCAGTTACAGGAGACATCATCATGAAAGTCCGTCCCTCTGTCAAGAAAATGTGCGATAATTGTAAGATTATTCGTCGCCGCGGCGTGGTTCGCGTGATTTGCACCAATCCCAAGCACAAGCAGCGGCAAGGTTGATAACTTCGGCCGCTCATTCGACAAGAGACCATTGGAGGATTTATGGCACGTATTGCTGGCGTCGATATTCCACGCGACAAACGATTGGAAGTGGCGCTCACTTATATCTACGGCATTGGCCGTTCAACCGCGAAAGAGATTCTGGACATTACCGGCATCGATAATAAGCGGGTGAATGAGCTAACGCCGGAGGAAGTGGCGCGTTTGCGCGAGGTGATCGACCGAAACTACATTGTGGAAGGCGATCTGCGCCGCGAGGTGCAGATGAACATCAAGCGCCTTATCGAGATCGGCAGTTATCGCGGGCGACGACATCGCGCGAATTTGCCGGTGCGCGGCCAGCGAACCCGCACCAACGCCCGCACCAAGCGCGGTCCTCGCAAGACCGTGCCCGGCCGCAAGCGCGCTCGGAAATAGTCGGAGATGATCAAAGATTGAAGATTGAAGTTGAAGCGATCGTTTCTACAAACGACTCTTCATCCCGCAATCTTTCATTATCAGTTGTTCATGGAGTAATTGATTTATGGCACGAAGAACTTCTCGACGTCGTTCAGGACCCAAGAAGGAGCGCCGCCTGGTGGCCCACGGACAGGCGCACATTCAGGCGACATTCAACAATACGATTATCACCATCACCGATCAACAAGGCAATACGTTGTGTTGGGCCACGGCAGGCAGTTCTGGTTTCAAGGGCTCTCGAAAAAGCACGCCTTATGCGGCTCAGCTGGCGGCTCGAAACGCGGCGCGTCAGGCCAGCGAGTTTGGCATGCGCGAGATCGATGTGTTTGTCAAAGGGCCTGGCCCGGGTCGCGAGGCGGCCATCCGCGCATTGATGGCCGCGGGCTTGACGGTGGTTTCCATCACCGACGTCACACCCTTGCCGCACAATGGGTGCCGTCCTCCAAAGAAACGCCGCGTATAGAGGTGGCGGTGCAATTGATCTTGCACATAAATCCTAGGGTTTGACTGATTTTTGCCGTAACCTCTCTCGTATTGCGTAGCCAGCTTTCCGCATCTTTTTGTGTAGAACAAAGTTTTTTACAACGGTTTGTGCGGTGCGCAATGCGAAATGCGCAATCATCCCCTCAATTCACTCTCAAGGACTAGAGTTTGAATGGCACGATATACTGACGCAGTTTGCAAACTTTGTCGTCGTGAAGGCATGAAGCTCTTTTTAAAGGGCGAACGCTGTTATACGACTAAATGCGCTATCGAACGGCGCAATACCCCGCCCGGCATGCATGGCGGCCGACGAATGAGACGAAAGGTCTCGGATTACGGACGCCAGCTGCGCGAGAAGCAGAAGGTGCGCCGCATCTATGGCGTTTATGAACGGCAATTTCGCCGTTATTTTCGCCAGGCTCTGAAGACCAAAGGTTTGACCGGCGACACGCTCTTGCAGTTGTTGGAGCGCCGCCTGGACAATGTGGTGTATCGCATCGGCTTCGCCGATTCACGCGCCCAGGCGCGACAACTGGTGAATCACGGTCACATCTTGGTCAACGGTCGCAAGGTGGATATCGCCTCCTATTCGGTAAAGAAGGACGATGTCATCCAGGTGTCGGACCGCGCCCGCAAGTTGACGTATTTCAAGCAGTTGCTGGAAAGCGGCGAATCGCGCACTCCGCCGAAATGGCTCAGCGTGGATCGCGCCGCGCTCTCGGCCCGCGTGGTGGATCTGCCCGCTCGCGATGACATTGAGATCCCCATCAACGAGCAGCTCATCGTCGAATACTACAGTCGCTGATTCCGCATTGTTGCGCGTATGATCGGCGGCGCATGCAAACATGAACGCTGGCGCTCGCATCTTTTTCAGGGTGCGTTTGCTGGCAAGGAGGCTGCGACGTGTTATACCAGGATATGCAAGCTGTTTTGCCGAAAATCGAATGCACGGCAAGCGCCCAGAAATACGCCCGTTTCGAGATCGGTCCATTGGAGGGCGGTTTTGGCATTACGCTGGGCAACGCCTTGCGACGCGTGTTGCTTTCGGCCCTGCCCGGGGCTGCGGTGACTTCGGTGCGCATCAACGATGTGTATCATGAGTTTTCGCCCATCGAGGGCGCGCGCGAAGACACCACGCAATTGATTCTCAATCTCAAAAAATTGCGGGTGAAGCTCCATAGCGACGAACCGATTCGCGTGTTTGTGCGCGCGACCGGGCCCGGCCCCATTACGGCAGGCGATCTCAACGCGCCGCCCGAGGTGGAGATTGTCAACCCCGAACTCTATTTGCTAACGCTGGATTCGCCCGAACCTGATTTCGATATGGAGCTGACCATTTCGCCGGGTAAGGGCTATCTTCCGGCCGAAGACCCTTCGCGACCCAAGCTGCCCATCGGCGAAATGCCCATCGACGCGATCTTTAGCCCCGTGCGTCGCGTGAGCTACCATGTCGAACGCACTCGGGTGGGCGGCAGAACCGATTTCGACCGTCTGGAAATGGAAATCTGGACGGATGGAACCATTCAACCCGAGACCGCGCTGCGCCAAGCCGCGCGCATTTTGGTCGAGCATTTTTCCATGGTGGCCGGCGTCACACTGCAGGAGGCGGTCGAGGAAGAAGCTGTGGAAGGCCGCATCCCCGCGCATGTGGCGGACCAGCCCATCGAGGAATTGGATTTGAGCATGAGGGCCTTCAATTGTCTGAAGCGCGCCGGCATCACCAAGGTGGGCGAGGTGCTGCTGAAGCTCGAGCAAGGTGAAAATGAAATGCTGGCCATTCGCAATTTCGGTCGCAAGTCTTTGCACGAGCTGGTGCAGCGGTTGGAAGAAAAGGATTATCTGCAATATATTGATTACACTCCCGGCCAATCTTAGTTTATCAGGCATGAGGTAGACACGATTATGCGACACCGAAAACATGGCCGCGTGCTTGGCCGCAGTTCTGGCCATCGCAAGGCTCTTTTCCGTAATCTTATCAAAGAATTGTTCCGTCATGGTCAGATCGAGACCACCGAAGCCAAGGCCAAGGCCATCCGACCGCAGGCCGAGAAGCTGATCACCATTGCCAAGCGCGGTCGTTCTGGCCGCATTAGCGAGGTGCACGCCCGGCGTTTGTTGCGCGCGCGGCTGAACGATCCCGAACTGGTTTCGGTGGTCTACGACGAGCTCGCCCCGCGCTATGAAGATAGGCCGGGCGGCTACACCCGCATTTTCAAGCTTGGTCCGCGCAAAGGCGACGCTGCGCCCATGGCCCTCATCGAGCTGGTGGAGTAGGCTTGACGGACGGATCCGAGGCGCTCCTCTATCGCGCGGTCGTCGAGTATGACGGCACGGATTTCCTGGGTTTTCAGATTCAGGCCCAGGGGCGCACTGTGCAGGGCGTGTTGGAGGAGGCGCTTTTGCGTCTGACGCAGCGGCCTGTGCGGGTGGTTGGCTCCGGCCGCACCGACGCCGGGGTCCACGCCTGGGGCCAGGTGGTCGCGTTTCGCACAGCCTGGCCGCATTCTCTGAGCCGACTTCATCGCGGTCTCAACGCGGTGCTTCCCGACGACATCGCCATTCGCACGCTCGAACCGGCCCCAAGCGGATTTCATCCTCGTTTCAGCGCGGACGAGCGTTGGTATCGCTATCAGATCGGCTTGTGGTCGGGTCATTCGCCGCTACGGGCGCGATACGCCTGGGAGATCGGCCCCGATTTGGATGTGGAGGCCATGAACCGGGCCGCGACCGAACTTGTGGGAACGCATGATTTCGCCACGTTTGGTCGAGCGCCACAGGGCGAAAACACGGTGCGCACCGTGACTCAGGCCGTTTGGAGCAAGGAAACGCCTTATCTTTATTTCGACATCCGCGCCAATGCGTTTTTGCAACGCATGGTGCGTAATCTGGTCGCCACCCTGGTGTGGGTGGGCCAGGGGAAATGTTCGCCTGAGCGCTTCCGCACATTGCTCCGCAGCCGCGATCGTTCTCGATCTGCACCGCCCGCGCCGCCGCAAGGCCTGTTCCTGATGGCGGTGGAATATTCATTGTGAATTTATCAATATAGAGCAGGACGATGGGCGAGCCTGCTCCCTATCGTCCACCCTCTGTAGCCAATCAGAACCAATCCGTGGAATCCGTGAAATCTGTGTCCTACTTTCAAAGCAGTCAGGAGTTCATCCCGTGAGAAAGACTTTTTCAGCCAAACCCCAAGAAATCGAACGCCAATGGTATGTGGTGGATGCCGAGGGCAAGACCTTGGGGCGGCTTGCTTCGGAGATCGCCAAGATCTTGCGCGGCAAGCATAAACCCATCTACACGCCCCATGTCGATTGCGGCGATTATGTTATCGTGGTCAATGCGGATAAGATTCGCGTGACCGGTAAACGACTCGATCAGAAAATTTATTATCGTCATAGCGGGTATATCGGCGGTCTGAAGGCGACGCCGCTGCGCCGCATGTTGGAAACGCATCCCGAACGCGTGTTGGAATACGCGGTGCGCGGCATGTTGCCCAAGAACCGCCTTGGCCGTAAGATGTATAAGAAGCTCAAGGTGTACGCTCAGCCCACGCATCCCCATCAGGCCCAACAGCCTGTTCCTCTGGACTTGTAAAGGCGAGGTTCGATTATATGTCCGAACAAACTTATTACGAAGCTGTAGGTCGCCGCAAGACCGCCTCCGCGCGCGTGCGTTTGTATCCGGCCGGCGAGGAGACCGAGTTTGTGGTCAACGGCAGGCCCATGACCGAGTATTTCCCCCGCCTGGGCGATCAGATTCATCTGCTGGAGCCGTTGAAGGCTTTGGATATGATGGAGCGTTTCAATATCTCGGTTTTGGTCAAGGGCGGCGGCATTTCTGGTCAGGCCGGCGCGGTGCGTCTGGGCATTGCCCGCGCGCTGGTGAAGTATGACGAATCGTTGCGGCCGGCGCTGAAGAAGCAGGGCTTTTTGACCCGCGACGCGCGCGCGAAAGAGCGCAAAAAGCCCGGTCTCAAACGCGCCCGCAAAGCGCCGCAATACACGAAGCGCTAAATTTTATTCCGGTCTGCATCATGGGCCGGGACGACGGTGAGACGATGAGACGATAGGACGGTGTTTTGTCGTCTCATCGTCTTGTCGTCTCATGATTATTTATGATTAAGGTCGGCATTCTCACCATAAGTGATAGCGCTTCCAAAGGCGAGGCCGAAGACCATAGCGGCCCCGTGCTGGAGGCGCTGGCGCGCGAGGTGTGGCCGGCCGCGAGCATTGTGCGCGGGATTGTGGAGGATGATCGGACGCGCATCGCCGCGCGGTTGCGCGCCTGGGCCGATGAGGAAGACCTCGCCCTGGTGCTGACGACCGGCGGCACGGGGTTCGCGCCGCGCGATGTGACGCCTGAGGCGACTCGGGACGCGTTGGAACGAGAAGCGCCGGGTTTGGCCGAGGCCATTCGCGCCGCGGGGTTGCGCATCACGCCGCACGCCATGCTTTCGCGCGGCGCGGCCGGCATTCGCGGCCGTACGTTGATCATCAATTTCTCGGGTAGTCCCAAGGCTGTGCGCGAGCAGTTCGAGGTGGTGCGACCGGTGTTGCCGCACGCGTTGGAGTTGTTGCGACCGGGGGCGGGGGGGATCCGCCATGCGCGGTCGGGCGAACACCGCCGTGAGGCATGACCGGCAACGATCAACAGCCAACAGTCAACAGCCAACTGTGAACGTGAAAGAGCGGGCTGATTCTGAGGCGATGGGTGGTTCGTGAGACGAAATGAGGCATGCTTGAGACAAATTGAGGGGCGAAATGTATTGACAGGGTTTATTTTTTGTGATATGCTTTAGGCGTTACAAGGTTATAGTGCGTTGGAGTCAGGCGGCTGTGGGGAGGGA
>JAADII010000165.1 GCA_013151415.1 Chloroflexota bacterium | reverse complement strand
ATCGCGAATTCCGCCGGACTGGAGCCGGCCACATTGCTGGCGTATAAAGCCGCAGGCGAAAGCGTGACTACGCTCCCCGATGGCGAACCCCTTTCCGACGCCATGGCTTTGGCTCGCGTTAGTGATTACGACCTGCTGCTGGAGGCCTCGCCCGTCAATCTGAGCGACGGCGAGCCCGCGCTGAGTTGTGTGCGCGCGGCCTTAACTCGCGGCAAAGGCGTTGTGTTGGCCAACAAGGCTCCCCTGGTGCTGGATTTCGCGGGGCTGAGCGAGTTGGCGCGAGAGCAGAACGCGAAACTGGCTTTCAGCGCCACGGTTTGCGGCGGTTTGCCCGTGATCAATGTGGGCCAACGCGATCTGGTCGCGGCCGACATTCGCCGTATCGAAGGCATCTTCAATTCCACCAGCAACTATATTTTGACCCGGATGGCCGCAGGCGAGAGCTACGAAGAGGCGTTGGCCGAGGCGCAACGTCGCGGCCTGGCCGAGGCCGATCCCTCTTTGGATGTGGATGGCTGGGATGCGGCCAACAAGCTGGTCATCATCGCCAATGCGGTGCTGGGGCTTCGCGTCGGGCTGGATGATGTGTCGGTGACCGGGATTCGGGATTTGAGCGCCAAGCAGATAGCCCAGGCGCGGGCCGCGGGGCGGATGTTCCGACTCATCGCCAGGACCGAGCGCACTCAGGCTGGCTGGCAATTGGATGTCCGACCGCGACTTATTCCCCTGAACAGCTTTTTGGGCGGCGTGGATCTGTGGGAGATGGGCATTGTGTTCTACACGGACATCTTCGAGGATGTTTACCTGAAAATCGACGAGCGCGGGCGCGGTGGCCTGGCGCCCGCGATGTTGCGGGACGCGGCTCATTTGGCCCCAATAAAAAACCAGAGACCAGAACCGCGGAGAGCAGAACGACAGGAGTCAGAGCGTCAGAAACCGGCCGACCAACAGACCAAATGACCGCACCAAGCGAAATTGAAAGGGAAAGAGTGTTTGTGATAAAATTACCATGACAATTACCCTTGCTTTCTTTAGTCATCTTACGCCAACCATGCTCAAAGAACACGTCCGACGTTTGACCAGCAAAGGCCAGGTGACCGTGCCTGTGGATGTGCGCCGCAAGCTGGGCGTCCAACCCGGCGAAACCGTCATCTTCCGCATCCTCGACGACCGCGTCGAAATCGACCGCGCGCCCATGTCATTGGAGCAGGCTTTCGGCTCGGTTCGGCCCCTGAAGCAGCCCGAAGATTTCGAGGCCGCGGGTCAACAAGCCTGGGATGAGCACGCGGGCCGCGTCCTGCGCGAGATGCAAGAGGAGTAGCGCCATGCAGTTCGTGGACGCCAACGTCTTCCTGCGCTATCTCACCCGCGATGATCCCGACAAGGCCCAGGCATGTTTGGAGTTGTTTCGCCGCGCGGATCGGGGCGAGGTCGCACTGTTCACCACCGAGACCATCATGGCCGAAATCGTCTATGTGCTGGCCTCGCCGCGGTTGTACAATCTCTCCCGTCACGACATCCGCAAACGGCTTATGCCTTTGCTCACCCTCTCCGGCCTGCGTATGCCCAACCGCCAGGCCGTGTTGCGCGCGTTGGAGCTGTACGAAACGCATCCGGTGGACTTCGAGGATGCGTTGGCTGTAGCGCACATGGAGCAGCAGGGCATGGATGAGATTATCAGCTACGACCGCGATTTCGACCGCTTTCCTCAGGCGACGCGGGTGGAGCCATAGCCTGCGCCACACTTTCAAAGCCACATTTTGAGCACGCAGGCGCTGAACGAACTCACCATCAACCTGCTGAGGAAAACATACTTAGGGGAAGTCGAACTTCAAAGGCTGGTGCGTGCTTTCTATGCCGGTTATCCAATCGTCGCATTCGATGAGGGCATTTTATTGGAGGCCGCCAGGCTGCGGGAACGCTTATCGTTTTTCATTTTGGGATAGTCTTATTGTAGCCAGCGCGTGAAGAGTACGGCGCACATTTTCATGAATGAGTGCGTTGGAGTTCAAGTTGCATTGTTCCATGCCTTGCCCTATACTGTTGCCAACGACACAATCTCAGAAAAGACCGTCTGTCATGATGGGAGGACAAAATGCCTCGTTATATCGAGTTCCAGACCGAAAGTGGTGATGTCATCATCATCGAGGCGGAAGAAATCGAAGCCCCTGGCGTACGCAAAGCCGGCCTTGGCGCAGAAGAGCTTGTTGAGCGCGCAGAAAGGACGTTCGAGCAGGCTTTGGCCGGCCTGAGCGCGAGCGCGCAGGCCATCACCAAGACCCTTTTCGATATTCCACAGCCGCCGGACGCCGTTGAGGTCACTTTCGGCCTCAAGCTCAGTAGTGAGCTCAACATCTTCACCGTGGCCAAAGCCGGGGGCGACGCCACCTACGAGGTCAAGATCGCGTGGAAGCGCGAGCCGACATGAGAGGCGTGACCTTTGGAGGAAAGTCCTTGTGAACTGGCGTAACGGCATCGTTCGCATTTTGGATGCCGGGGGCCGCACCAATGGGGCTGGCTTTGTGGTGGACGCTGGGGATGATGTTGGCCCGTTGGTGGTCACTTGCGCGCACGTGGTCAGGAAGGCCAATGCCTGCCGGACCCGACGATGCCGTAGCGATTCGCTTTGACGCCATAGGCGTCGAATGCGCAGCCTACGTCATTCCTGGGTGGTGGCGGGAACCCAATGCAGAGGACGTGGCCATGCTCAGGCCAAAGACCCCGTTGCCTGAAGGCGTCGTCCCCTTGCCGCTGGGTTCGTTGGGCGATGATGTGGAGGCCGCGTTCGACAATGCCAGGGGGCGCGTTTTTCATGCGTGGGGCTTTCCTCATGTGAAGCCTGAGGGGATGAGCGCTCAGGCCGAGATTATCGGCCATGCAACCGAAAACGGACATCCGGTCTTGCAGTTGCGCAGTAGTGAACTCATGGCCGGATTCAGCGGCGCGCCTTTGTGGGATGATGATTTGGGTGTGGTGGTGGGTGTGGTTGTCAGTGATATCGTGCCGGGCAGGGACTTGAAAGGGTTTGAAACGGCGTTTCTCATTCCCACCAGCACGCTTTATGCGGTCTTGCCAGAACTGCGACCGCCTGAGAGCTGTCCATATCCGGGGCTGGCCTTCTTCCGCGAAGCCGACGCCGACCGTTATTTTGGTCGCGATGGGGAGATTCGCGAGCTTTTGGAAATGCTCATCCATCGTTCATTCGTGTCGCTCATTGGCTCTTCGGGCAGCGGGAAATCTTCTCTGGTGCGGGCGGGTCTGGAAAAAGGAATGCGCGAATTCGATCCCATCGGATTAAGCCGCTTTCACCGCGTGCTTTTCACTCCGGATCGGCATCCGATTTTGAGCATGCTCTGGGCTGTGGCGTTTCCGGAGGAACTGCGCCATCGCCTCCTGGACAACCTCGGTTTGCCACGGGCGTCATCCCCTTCCGAGTCTCTGCACAAGATGCTATCGGCGCGCGCTCCCAAAGAGATTGCTCACGCCTTGCGTAGCGCCAGTCGGGATATGCGAGCGCCTCTGCTGTTGATAGCCGATCAGTTCGAGCGCGTATTCGGAAGCGAGGTGGAGGAAGCTGAACGGGCGCACTTCATTGCCACATTGTTGGCCGTTGCTTCAGATGACGTCAAGATTCTCGTTGTCCTGCGCGCGGATTTCTATGAATCCGTGTTGCAAGAGGTCACTCTTGCACAGAAGGTTGAGCAGGGCCGATATGTTCTGTTTCCCTTGGACAAGGAAAACTTGCGAGAGGCGATCGTGGAACCTGCGCGACGAGCGCGATGTTTTGTGCAACCGGCGTTGACGGAACGGTTGATAGGGGACGTGAGAGGCCAGGCCGGGAATCTACCCTTGCTGCAATTCGCTCTGGAACAGTTGTGGACGCGAGACCACCGCCGCGGGACGTTGACCCTGGAAACTTACGAGAAGCAAGGGTTCACCGATGCGGACGGACGCGTTTATTCGGGCCTGGAGGGAGCCATGATCCGCCGCGCCGAGGATTTGTGGCACGAGGGTGACGATGAGGAAAGAGCTTATATCCGGAGCATCTTTCTGGGTCTGGTGGGCGATCAGAGTTCAGATCCAGGACGCGGCTATATAGGACGCCGCGCCTGGCTGGATGAATGGGACGATTCCGCACGGCCTGTTATCAACCGGTGGGTGAACGCGCGTTTGCTCATGTTGAGCGAAGACCCGTTAACGCATCGGCCAACCGTAGAAGTGGCGCACGAGGCGATATTGCGCGGCTGGCCGCGGCTGTGCGACTGGCTGGCCGATTATGGAGCGTTCATCCAATGGCGAAATCATGAATTAATCCCGCGATATCGTCTGTGGGAAGAAAAGGGGAGACGTCGAGACGATTTGCTCCCTCATGAAGACGCCCTGTTGGCCGAGCGCTGGTTGAGGCAGTACTCCGCCGAACTGCGCGGCGCCTTGACAGGCTATATCCGGGCCAGTCTGAACGAGATTGAGCGACGACAGAAATGGAGACGCGCCGTTTTTAGCGCTGTGATAGCGGCTGCAATCGCCTTTTTCGTCTTTGGCTTGTGGGCTTTTCGGCAACGAAACCTGGCCGTGCAGAAAGAAATGGCGGCCCAGGCCGCCCGAGCAACCGCGTTGGCCGAGTCGAACATGCGAGCAACGGCCCAGGCGGAAGCGTTTCTTCAACGCGATCGGGCCGTGTCTGCTCGTTCCACAGCTGAGGCCGAAGTGCAGGTGCGAGCTACAGCCCAGGCTATCGCCGAAGCCAGCCGCAGGGAAGCTGAACAACAACGACGGTTTGCCCTTGCCCGCCAGCTTGCGGCTCAGGCTCAATATATGATGTTGGCCCCGCGTAGCAACACGGAACAAGTCCTGGCTCCCCTATTGGCCATGGAAGCTTTACGACGGGCTCCCTCTTTTGAGGCCATGGATGTGATGCAAACAGTGTTATTCAATTGGCCCGTCCTTCGAGTGATATACCATGAGGGTTCTGTATGGGATGTAGACTTTAGTCCGGATGGACGCTATCTGGCTACAAGGAGTGAAGACGGCGCAGCCGCATTGGTGGAGGTGGAGACTGGACGCGAGGTAGCTCGCGTCCGCCATGAGGATATTGTGTGGGATGTGGACTTCAGTCCGAACGGACGCTATCTGGCCACGAGGAGTAGGGACACAGTCGCGTTGGTGGAGATGGCGAGCGGGCGCGAGGTGACTCGCATCCGCCACGAGGGCTCTGTGCTGGATGTGGACTTCGGTCCGGACGGACGCTATCTGGCCACGAGGAGTGGGGACGACACAGCCGCGTTGGTGGAGGTAGAGAGCGGGCGCGAGGTGACCCGCATCCGCCATGAGGGTGATGTGTTCGATGTGGTCTTCAGTCCCGGCGGACGCTATCTGGCCACAGCCAGTAGGGATGACGCGGCCGCGTTGGTGGAGGTGGAGAGCGGACGCGAGGTGACGCGCATCCGCCACGATGGTGCTGTGTTCGATGGGGTCTTCAGCCCGGATAGTCGCTATCTGGCCACTGGGAGTTTGTACACAGCCGCGTTGGTGGAGGTGGCGAGTGGTCGCGAGGTGACCCGTATCCGCCATGAAGGTCCTGTATGGGGAGTGGACTTCAGTCTGGACGGACGCTATCTGGCCACGGCAAGTTGGGACGGCGCAGCCGCATTGGTGGAGGTGGAGAGCGGCCGGGAGGTGACCCGCATCCGTCATGTGGATTCTGTGCGGGATGTGATCTTCAGTCCGGATGGTCGCTATCTGGCCACGGCGAGTGAGGACGGCGCAGCCGCATTGGTGGAGGTGGAGAGCGGGCGCGAGGTGACCCGTATCCGTCATGAGAGTGATGTGGAGGATGTGGTCTTCAGTCCCGATGGTCGCTATCTGGCCACGGCGAGTGAGGACGGCGCAGCCGCGTTGGTGGAGGTGGCGAGTGGTCGCGAGGTCACCCGCATCGGCGATGAGGGTTCTGTGCTGGAAGTGGACTTCAGTCCGAACGGACGCTATCTGGCCACCAGAAGTTGGGACGGCACAGTTGCATTGGTGGAGGTAGAGAGCGGTCGCGAGGTGACCCGCATCCGCCATGAGAGTTTTGTGCTGGATGTGGACTTCAGCCCGGATAGTCGTTATCTGGCCACGAGGAGTGGGGACACAGTCGTGTTGGTGGAGGTGGCGAGCGGTCGCGAAGTGACGCGCATCCGCCATGAGAGTGATGTGGAGGATGTGATCTTCAGTCCGGACGGACGCTATCTGGCCACAGGGAGCCGGGACGGCGCGGCCGCATTGGTGGAGGTGGCAAGTGGTCGCGAGGTGACCCGCATCCGCCATGAGGATGTTGTGCTGGAAGTGGACTTCAGCGCGGACGGACGCTATCTGGCTACGGCGGGTGGGGAGGCGTAGCCGCATTGACGGAGGTGGCGAGTGGTCGCGGGGTGACCCGCATCCGCCATGAGGATGTTGTGTGGGAAGTGGTTTTCAGTCCGGATGGACGCTATCTGGCCACGAGGAGTGGGGACACAGTCGCGTTGGTGGAGATGGCGAGCGGTCGCGAGGTGACCCACATCCGCCATGAGAGTGATGTACGGGATGTAGACTTCAGTCCGGATGGACGCTATCTGGCCACGGCAAGTTGGGACGGTACAGCTGCGTTGGTGGCGGTGGAGAGCGGCCGCGAGGTAACCCGGATTCGCCATGAGGATTCTGTGTTGGTTGTGGATTTCAGTCCGGACGGACCTTATCTGGTCACGAGGAGTTTGGACGACGTAGCCGCGTTAGTGGAGGTGGAGAGCGGCCGCGAGGTGACCCGCATCCGCCATGAGAATTCTGTGCGGGATGTGGTCTTCAGTCCCGACGGTCGCTATCTGGCTACAAAGAGTGCAAAAGACGTTGTGTTCGACTCGTCGATCGGTGAAGCTAAGGATAGCGTGACTATTGTTTTGTCATTGGGTACTGAAAAACAGGAACGGACTGTGACGCTAGTCAGGGCGGAAAGCGGTCGTGAGGTGGCTCGCATCCGCCATGAGGATGAAGTGGAGGCTGTGGTTTTCAGTCCGGATGGACGCTATCTGGCCACAGAGAGCCTGGACGGTACAGCCGCCTTGATGGAGGTGGCCAGCGGTCGCGAGGTGGCCCGCATCCGCCATGACAATTCTGTGTGGGATGTGGCCTTCAGTCCGGATGGCCGCTATCTGGCCACGGAGAGCTGGGACAACACACCCGCCCTGGTGGAGGTGGCCAGCGGCCGCGAGGTGGCTCGCATCCGCCATGAGGATGATGTATGGGATGTGGTCTTCAGCCCCGACGGGCGCTATCTGGCCACGAGGAGTGAGGACGGTACAGCCGCTTTAGTGAAGGCGGCGACCGGCCGCGAAGTGACGCGCATCCGCCATGAGGGTACTGTGCTGGAAGTGGTTTTTAGTCCGGACGGGCGTTATCTGGCCACGAGGAGTGATGACGGCACAGCCGCCCTGGTGGAGGTGGCGAGCGGTCGCGAGGTGGCCCGCATCCGCCATGAGAATTCTGTGCGGGATGTGGTCTTCAGTCCCGAGGGGCGCTATCTGATTATCAGCGATATCAAAAACGTTTATATATTCCCCTTAAATCAGGACGAACTGTTTGCCAAATTGTGTGCTCGGTTACTCAGAAACCTGACGCGCGAGGAATGGAATCGCTATCTCGGCCCCAATGAACCTTATCACGCCACCTGTCCAAACTTACCTACGCCTGAGAAGTGAACGGAGGCATTATCAAAGGCGTGCGTCCAAAATAAGTTGGACGTTTGCCAAGAGGCGCGTCGCACTTCCGAAGTGCAAGGCGCTTTTCAATCGAAATTGGGCACACACTTGAGCCAATGTGCAACTTTTCCGAAAAGTTTTTTACCAAAGTCTAGGAAAACTTGCCCTCGACGAGCAGACCAAAGGACGATAGGACGAAGACGGTAAAGAGGTTTCAACGAATTGGCGGCATTGTGGGCGGCCCAAACGCTCGATTTGCATCTTCCCTCAACTTGTGCTACAGTCTGCGCCAATCTGATGAACGCGCATGGGGCGCATTTTGTTGACGAACCCCATGCAGCGCAGATTCTCTAACAACGCCATAACAGACTACACCAGTCTTCTTATCCAGAGAGGCGGAGGGACCGGCCCGATGAAGCCTCGGCAACCAGGACGAAATCGTCCCAGGTGCCAATGCCGGCAGAAGAAATTCTGGACGATGAGAGGACGGCCATCAATGACGCTGACGGGCCTCTCTGTATATTCAGAAAGGCCCGTTTTTTGTTGTCCATTGCTTGCTCCATCGCGGAGACGTAAGCGTCTCGTGATGAGCAAAGATGCGCAATGCGCAATACATGATCCCCGATCAGGAGGGTGCACATGACCATTACATTCACAAAGACCGCTTCGCGGCGCAACGGAAGCGGACATCGCGAGCAGGTGCAAGCGCACAACCAACCCGGCTTCAGCACACAGGCGTTGCACGCGGGCGCGAGCCGAAATCATCCCCACCACAGCCTCACCCCACCCATCATCCAAACCGCGACCTACACGTTCGAGGATACGGCCGATCTCATCAATTTCATGGACGAACGCATGTTCATGGAGGAGGCGACGCGGCAGGAGTATGGGCGTTATGGCAACCCCACCGTGCGCGCGGTCGAACGTCGTCTCGCGGCCCTCGATCACGGCGACGAAGCCATCCTTGTGAGCTCAGGCATGGCGGCCATCACTACGGCGCTGCTGATTCTGCTCTCCACCGGCGATCATCTCGTGGTCACCGACGACAGCTATCATCGCACGCGAGTGTTCGTCAATCGCTTCTTGCGGCGCTTTGGCGTGGAGTGCACCATCGTTCCGGCAGGCGATATGGTTGCGCTGGAGCAAGCCATCCAACCCAACACCCGCCTGATCCTCTCAGAAACGCCCACAAATCCATTTCTGCGCTGTTTGGATTTGGAAATATTGGTCGAGATTGCGCGACGGCGCGACGTGCGCACCCTCATCGATAGCACCTTCGCCACCCCGCTCAACCTGCGGCCATTGGACTACGGCGTCGATCTCGTGGTGCATAGCGTGACCAAATATCTGGCTGGGCACAACGACATCATGGCCGGGGTGATTGTGGGCAAGGGCGGCCTGATGATGGCTTTGCGAGAAAGCCAATCCATGTTTGGCGCGGTGGTGGACCCGACCGCGGCCTATCATATCGGCCGCGGTTTGCAGACGTTGGGCCTGCGCGTCGAGCGTCAGAACGCGAACGGCCTGACCATCGCTCGTTATCTGGAAAACCATCCCAAGGTGCGTCGCGTGTGGTATCCGGGCTTGCCCTCACATCCCGACCACGCCATCGCTCGTCGCCAAATGGCCGGATTTGGCGGGGTGGTCAGTTTCGAGATCGAGGGAGACGGCGCGGCGGCCGCTCGCTTCATCGACGCCATGAAACTCACCCACATTGCGCCTTCATTGGGCGGCGTGGATAGTCTCATCGAGCAACCCGCGATCATGTCTTATTATGACTCGGATCCTGAAGAGCGTCTGGCTTTGGGCATTCGCGATGAGTTGGTTCGTTTCGCCATTGGCATCGAGGACGCGGCGGACCTTATCGCGGATTTGGAGCAAGCGCTGGAGCGCGTGTAAACTAAACCAAAGTCATTGCTCGGCAATTTTTAGCAACAGAGAGTGGCGGTTCAGGAAACTGAAAAAGGATGAAACATAACGACAAAGGCCAGCGATGCGGATGTTTACATGCAGCGACGGCTTTGTTTCAGATGAGCGAGCGCCGTTTATGAATGCATGGTCATAATCCCCCCCGCCCTAGCCAGATGACCAGGTATCATCCTGGCCAGATGACCTGGGTCATGTGTCCAGAGTCGTTTGGGGTGAAGAAATCGGGGTAAAGTTACCAAAAAATAAAGTTTTCCCACCCTATTGCAATCCCGCTCAGGGATGCGCCGCGGCTTGAAAGCACAAAGCGCTTCGGATAGTCATAAACTGTTTTCCCCAAACAAGCGCGCTTAAACCGACGAGGCATTTCGAGCCAGCCAGATCAAATCGCATGATCGGAGGCGATTGCACTCCTTCCCGCATCACCACTATGCGAAAATACCGCGAACAAAAAGGGCGAACTGGCATAACGAATGAACAAAGCAGGTTGGAGTGTAAACTTTCTTCCCGACTTTACACCCTTTTTACACCCAAAAGAGGCTGTTGTCGTGTTAACGAAGCGTGTACACTGGCCTAGATAGGGATTCGGCAGCCATCTTTATCACCTCATGGCTTGAAAACCGATCCTTTGGTTACGCGCGCGGGTTTGTTCCCTTAACTTTTTACTCCAGCTCAACAGGAGCTCGCCTTAATGCATGCGTTCAAATCCTTCATCAAAGTTGTGTTGCGTCTGTTGGTGGTGTGGTTCATCGACACCATCTCTTTGTTCGTTACCGCGGAGATCGTGCAGGGCGTTAGCATCACCAGTGTGGGTGGGGCGTCGCGTTTCGCCATCGCTGCGGCCGCGGCCTTGGTGTTGGGCGTGGTGAACCTGCTGGTGCGCCCCATTATTCTCATGCTTTCCATTCCCTTAGGCTTCGCGGTCGTGTTTGTCGTGGGCTTTTTTGTCAACGCCATCACTCTCTTGATCGCAAGCGCGCTGATCGAAGGATTCTCTGTGGCGAGCTTTGGGGCCGCGTTTTGGGGAGGTTTGCTGCTCGGAATCGTCAACACCATCGTCACCACGGTTATTTCTGTGGATGACACCGATTCTTTTTATCAGGGCGTGGTGGAGAGGTTGGCCGCCCGCACCCGATATGTGACTGAAGATGAATCCAAGCCCGGTCTGCTAATCATGGAGATCGACGGGCTGAGTTATTGGCATATCAAACACGCCATCGAAAAAGGCATGCTGCCCACCTTTAGAAGATTGATGGAGACCGCCGGATATAAGCTTTCACATGTGGATTGCGGTCTTCCGTCTCAAACCTCGGCCTGTCAGGCCGGCATCATGTTTGGCGATAACTACGATATTCCCGCCTTTCGCTGGTATGACAAGGATAAACAAAAGCTCTATGTGTCGGGCCATGATGCAGCCGAGATAAACGCCCGTTATGCGCATGGACAGGGTCTCATGCGCGGCGGGACGAGCATCAACAATATGATGAACGGCGACGCCAAACATTCACTATTGACGTTGGCCGATCTTCAAGCGGGCGACGCGCAACAACGAAAAGAGAGGGCGCGCGACATCTATCTGCTTTTACTGAACCCTTACTTCTTGATGCGGGTGATCGTGCTTTTCTTGTGGGATGCGCTTGTGGAAGTGTGGCAGTATGGCAAGGCGGTGGCCAGGGGCGTGGAGCCGCGATTGAACCGGCTTCACGGGGGATACCCCTTTATTCGCGCGGCCACGACCGTGTTCATGCGCGACATTTCAGGCTACCTCACCAGCCTCGAGCTCATTCGCGGAGCGCCGGTTATTTATGTCACCTGGCCCGGTTATGACGAGGTGGCGCACCATTCCGGACCATGGAGCGCCGATGCATTTAGCGTGTTGAGTCGTTACGACGAAGTTATTGCAACCATGCTGGATATGGTGGAACGCAAAGCGCCGCGACCTTATAATTTCGTCGTGCTTTCCGACCACGGACAATCTTTTGGAGCCACATTCAAACAGCGCTATGGCTACGACCTGAAAGAATACATCGAAACGCTGATCCCGGAATATGTGAAGGTGCACTCTTCCATGGGTGGCGACGAAGGCAGCCTTTCGGTCGCGGCCATGACCGCCGAATTGGAAAACGTTCAGGCGCATGGCGAGGGCGGCGTGGTGGGAAAACGCGTTATTAAGGGCGCCAAAAATGTCTTGGCCGATAAAGGCGAACATGGCGCCCAAACAGAAAGCGTGGTGATCGGTCAGGATGTGAACATCACGGTGTGCGGCAGTGGCAACATTGCTCAGGTCTACTTCGATCTCGCGCCCCGCAAACTTACGCTAGACGAACTAAACGAGGTTTATCCGGGCATGGTGGAGGAAATGGTGCAGCACGAAGGGGTGGGCGTTGTCGTGGGCTACAACGCTCAAGGACAACCGATCGCCTTGGGCAAGTCGGGCTCGCGCAATTTGCACACAGATGAGGTGATTGGCGAAGACCCCATGAAGATGTTTGGAGAGCCGAATTTGCGAGCCGCGCAGATGCGTCGCATCGCCGACTTCCCCCACGCCGGCGATCTCATCGTCAATAGCACCGTATTTCCTGATGGCACGGTGGCCGCCATGGAGGAGCTCATTGGCAATCATGGCGGCATGGGCGGCGAGCAAACCGACGCCTTTATTTTCCACCCCCCCAATCTCGAAGTCGGTGAAACTTTCAACTCGAAAGATGTGTATCACATTTTGAACGAATATCGCGAAAAGGCGCCCGAAACAGTGGCCATTGGCCCCGAAAAAACCATCGAACCGCAAGTGGAGGCCTGGTCTATCAACGCTTTCAAGAAGGGATTTTCCTTTGACAGCGGTTGGGTCGGCAAGCTTTTGCGAGCCCTGGTGTTAGATGTCAGCGTTTATCGCGAAGTTGCGGCTGATCCCTATATGACTGGCCCCGCGCTGCTTATGCTGACGTTGGGCGTGTTGGTTGGCGGCTTCACCACGCAAAGCGTCTATGATTGGAGACAAATGATCGGCGAGGTGTTGACCGGCCTGCTCCTGGTCTTTTTCGTTTATGTGGCCGGTCGCATTCTTGGCGGACAAAGCGACTTCACCACCACTCTACGCACGGTGGGCTTCGCCTTCGTCACTCGATTTTATAGCATTTTGGTCTTCTTGCCGCTGGTGGGCGATCTGGCCAAATTCCTTACATTCTTGCTATCGGTGATGGCCGTTTGGATCGCGGGCGTACAAGCGCATAAGCTACGCGGCTGGCGCAGCATTACTTTCCCCCTCGTCGTCGCCCTGACGCTCATCCTTTCGTTGGCGGGCGTCAGCGTTCTGCTGGAGGGCGCGGCGTTCACGCTCGAAACATTATTCGGTCTCTAGATCACCCTATTTCTCTCCTCCATCCGTAAGCAATTCACTTTCCAGATGTCGGCTCCGCATCAGGAGGCGCGCCGCTGCGAGACTCCAGCTTCTCCACGGGGATGACATAAACCTGAAGCTCGATGGGCGTCGTGAATTGTTGGGATAGGGCGTTTTCCAATTCGGCGACGGTTGCAGCCGTGAATGCATTGGGCTCAAATTCCATCACCGAAATCGTCATCCTATAACCCTCAGGGATGATCGGCTCGCTCTTGATGTCCAATATCTGCACCGGCAAGGCCTCGATGGCCTCTGAGGCCGCTTCTTCAAGCCTTGTCATGGTCAAGGCGGCATCGAAATCGAACGTCTCCGTTTGGGCTGCAATAGCGGTCAGATCGACGGTGACAGGCGCGCCCACAGCTTTCTCCAGCTCTTCGCCTAATCGTTCCACCTGGCTTGATGACAGCGGTTTATCGTAACCGAGAAGCGTGGCCTTGATGACATAGCCCTTGCGATTGCCGGTGACCTTGATCTCCAGTGGACGAAAGCTTTGGGAATAGAGATTTTGGTTCAGCACTTGATCGATTGCTCGCAACCGGCGCTGATTGCTCACCGTGTCGTAAGTGACCCAACCTAAAATAAACATGACGATAACCAGAAATGCAAGAGTGACTTTCAGCCCGCGTATGATCTCGGCCCATGTTTGTTTCTCGGTGGTGAGAAAATCTAAGGCGATGAAAACAAGCGATGCGGCCAAAACAATGGCCACCAGGTTGGTGGAAAAGAGCAACAAAGCGCCAAAAGCAATGTTAAGATCGGCCGTGGCGAAACCAAAACCCACCACAGCCAGCGGCGGCACCAAAGCCACCGCGATGGAAACCCCCGGCAAGGCCGAAGCGATGCTCTTGCGAGACATGGCGTAGGCTCCGGCGGCGCCCGACAAAAAAGCAATGCTCAGATCGAGGAGGTTGGGGCTCACGCGCCCCATAATCTCGTTGGTGGGTTCTTTGATGGGTGAGAAAAAAGTGAGGATCGCGCCCACCGAAATGGCCAGCAACACGCCTTGCGCCGTCGCCTGAACCGCCAAACCCAATGTTTTCACCCGGCCGCGCACCATGCTCATCGCAATGGCGACGATAGGGCTCATGAGCGGCGCCACCAACATGGCGCCAATAATAACCGCGCCGCTGTTTTGCAACAATCCATAGGTGGCGATGCCCGCGGAAAGCAAAATGAGAATGAAAAAATCAACCGTGGGGTCCGCGCCGCTAAGGATGTTTTGGGCAGCCTCTAGCCGCTCCTCCAATGTAAGCTTGGGAAGCGGACGCGTGAGGGCCTCCCACAAACGCGAAAGCCAGGCGAAACGAATTTTCTCGCGCCTGGCCACCAACATAATGGCCGCAGATGAATGTTGAAACAGATGGGCGTTGGCGCCGCCAAAAACCGCGCGTCGCGTCATGAAATTTTTGTTCGCGCCCAATAAGAGCAAATCAGCGCGCCGAGCCGCCTCCTCTACAGCCTCTTCAAGGGAGCGCCCACGCAATAGGGAAATGCGAACGCGGTGTTCGTCGAGGCCATTCGCTTGTAAAATGGAACGCAGGTGGGCAAGCGTCTTTGCTTCGTCCGCCTTCGACGCGCCGGCGGAGAGCGCATGAATGACTTCGAGCAAGCCATCTTTGCTCAAAAAAGCGTTGGCCAAAGTCAATGTTGCTGCGCTTTGGATGCCGGTGTCGATAAAAATAGCGATGCGTTCGAGTTTGTCATCTGGTGGAAACCGATTTAGAAAAACAACATGTCCGGCGGCATTGCGTAAAATCTCGTCATATTCCTCTAAATTTTGCGCCGGATCATCCGCCATGAAGCGAGGAGAAATGAGTAAATACTGGGGTTGCAATTCTTCGGCCGCGTTGATAAGACCCGATATCACATCCTGCGCCACCCGCACCATAGGCCTGACTGCAACCTCCGAGACAGGAAGAGGGATTTCGCGCATGCGAGCGGCCAACGCCCGCCAGGCTTGCGCGCCCCGCTCACGTCGCTCCGCCTCGGAAAATTCGTCGGGAACCTGGGCGATTTGCATCACTATCAACGAGGCGTCAATGCTTTTGGCGAGGCGAGCGCCAAGGCCGATCATATGCGACATATCCTCGGGCCCGCGCACAAACGCCAACACCGCAGCGCCGGAAGGCCGGGTGCGCTGAAACGCTTCGGTTGCGCTCGGCGCTTTCTCTTCGCTAAAGGTGCGCTTTGTGGCCCGCTTTTCCAAAGCCCGACTATGAGAATAAAGCCCCAACAACGCACCGCCCACCAACAACCAAACCCCCGCCCACTTCAACGCGTCGAAAGGCAGATTGACCGCACCCAGCGTGGCCGCCACCACAGTGAGTGCGGGAAAAAGAGGGTGATAAGGAAGACGAATGGATCGCTGGGCGGGCAAGCGCGGTTCAGAACGCAAGACGTCCGGGAAATGAATGAGAATGGTGGCCCACAGCAAAAACGCCGTCGCCATGCCCAGCACAATCGCGGTCGTCGTAAAGAGAGCCAAAGGTATGGCGAGCAAAGCCACAAACAACAGCGGTGGAAAAATAGCCTGACGCAAACGATAGTTGAAAGAAGGGGGAAAATAACCATCGGCCGTCATTTGCGCCATGACCTCAACACACGCCTCCAGTCCGCGACTCAGACCCATGAGTGCAATGAGTATGCTAAAAAGACCGATGAGCACCGTGTAGATGGGCTCACCGGAAAAGACGATGGTTGCACGCTCGTTCACCGTGAGCACCGCGGCCAACAAATCGGATGGCGCAAAAGGAACAATGGCAACAGAAAGCAACAAGCCCAATCCAATGGTGATGAGCATGATCGTGGAGCCTACGCGGGCGATGGCGTTCTCTCCACTTTTTTGGACGCGGTGACGCACGCCGAAAAGCATCACCACGCCCCAAAAACTGCCCAATAACAACGCCGATAGCTTGAACGGAGCAATGGTCGCCAAAGTGGCCGGAAAACGACTTAAATCCTGGCGATAATGCATCAGGCTGATCACGCCAAGGATCACCATAAAAATCAACCCCGCAAAAGCCAACGCCGTGTTCAACTTGCGGCTCCCATGAATTCCTGCAACCATGAACAAAATGAGCATGAGCACAATGCCAATGGTGAGCCAGGAAACAGGGATGACCAACTCCTCGCCAAACGCGCCGTATACTGTAAGGCCATAAGAGGCCACCACGCGAGCTAAGAGCACAATAATCACGGTATATCCGGCTAATTCCAGCCAACCCACAAGAAAAGCAAGCGTTAGTCCATATCGTTCGCGCACCAGGCTATAAAGCCCGCCATGCCCTTCCTGCGCCTCGACCCGCTCGCCATAAGTCAACAGAAATGGAATCACAAAAAGGACCAACAACAGATACCCCACCACACTTTCGCGCGGATCATAGCTAATCACAAACCGGCCCAACATCGCCATCACCCCAACCCCTACGGCAATGCCAAAACCAGTGGCCAAAACGCTCCGATAAGGAATATCTTGATTGATTTGAACAAACTTGTCGGAAACCGCACCTTGTCCCGCCCGCGGGACATCGCTGCGATCATTCATGGTCTTTTCCTCCCTGGCAATGAGGTCAGTCCATTTATCAATGCAATTACACCCAACTATCTTCGCACATCCCGAACAAAATCGCCAGCCCCAGGAAGATGTAGAAAAGATGCAAGTTTTCCGCGTGGATATTGTTCTGAAAATAGAATCTTCTCAATTCACCACCACCCAATCCACCGGCTCGATGGCGCGGATCCAGATGGCGTCGCCGGGACGGAATTGGGTGAGCGTGTTGGCGGCGGGGTCGTCGGGCGAGTAGTCGAGCCAGGTTTGGGTCGCGTTGTCCCACACGCGCACCCGGTCGATGCTATCGCGAATGGCCGAGAGCGCGTTGGCCGCGGGCTGCGGGTTGAGCGCGGGGAAGCCCACCTGGTTCCAGCCCGGCTCGAGATGGATGATGGTGCGGCCCGGAACCACGCCCTCCACTTTCAAAACTGCGGGTTGAGTCACGTGCAGCCACACGCCGATGAGCTCGGGAATGGCGGCCAGATCGCTGCTCGGGTCGTCGGGCGCGTAATGACGCCAGCGCGGGGGATTTTGCAGGTTGTCGTACCAGCGCACCATGTCGTAGCGGCCCTCGATGCTGGCCAGGACCGCGGGGAGCGAGGGGTCGAGAGGAGCGACGGGAAGGGAAATGGCCTGCCAACCCTCATCCAGCACAAACTTGACCGCGGTGAAGGTCCCGCTGTCGCCGCCGGGCGTGGGCGTGGGCGGCGGGGTGGAGGTGGGCGTGGGCGTGGCCAGGGTCGTTCCTGTGGCCAGGGTGATCCACAATTCGGGCCGCAGGTTGGGATCGGGATGATCCGCGCTGGAGAGATCGATGTTGCGGTCGCCTGCGTTGCGCAATCGCAACACCCAGCCCAAATTGGCCTGCCCACTCACCCAGTTCTGCACATCCGCGGTGACGTCGATGAACATCTCGCCCGCGGCAATGGCGGTTTCGCCGGTGGGCGTGGGATGATAATCGCCGCCGGAGTTGGACGCGCCGGCCTGACTCCAGGGCGCGGTCGCGGTGGCCAGGAACCAGGTGGCCGCGGTCGGGTCCCAGGCCCGCCACAGGCGATGCGCGGCCAGGGTTCCGCCGGCCGCTTCGTCGCCCGCGTAGACCACATGCACCCGCAAACGGGCCTCGAGCACGGTCGCGCCCTGGGGGATGGCGCTAAGGTCGAAGCGAAGCAGCCCGCGACTGCGTTGGCCCGCGCGCTCGCCGAGCGACAGCAAAGGCGATGCCGCGTAGTTGACCAGGGGATCGAATTCGGAAATATGCGTATCCGCTTGCCCCGCGGTCAGGTGGATGGTGAAGCGGTCGGGCGTGGCCGTGGGCGTGGTTGTGGGCGTATGGGTCGGCGTGGGGGTTGGGGTGGGGGTGTCCGTCGGAGTGGGCGTGATGGTTGGGGTTGGGGTGATGGTGGGGGTCTCAGTGGGTGTGGGCGTGATGGTCGGCGTGGGCGTAATGGTCGGAGTGG
>JAADII010000035.1 GCA_013151415.1 Chloroflexota bacterium | reverse complement strand
TCAATATCCAACGGTTTCGTCTCGAACAAACCCGCGTAAGGCGCGTTGAGCGCATCCATTTTCTGTGTGATTTGTTGGAACTCCTGCTCCAAACGAGACAACCGCGTCCATTCCTCTTTACTCCAGGCGTCATGCATACTGGCTCGTAAGCCTTGCAATCGCGTGGCGTATCCGGCAATCGAGTGAGGTTGTGAGAATCCGGGCATGACCTCTGGTACGGTTTCATCAGGCCGTGGGCGCAACCGTTCTATAAGTTGGGCCGCTTTTTGCTCTTCTAGCACACCCAGAGCGATATCCGTGCGGTTCAGTTGCAGAGCTAGTTGCAACACTTCATCGTATAGTGTTATCGACTCTTTGGCCAGGTGCGCCGCACCCTGCGGCGATAATGCACTCCGACGAAGACGATCCATATGTACGATAGCGTTTTGGTAATAGGCAAGGGCTTGTTCCCAATTCTTCCGAACTTTTGCAATATGGGCTAGCCCTTGCCAGGCGCGCCAACCATTTCGCAAATACCCAACAGAGGCGTTGTCCAAAGCTTGAGAAAATAGAAGGTTCGCTTTTTCATAGGCTTCTCGAATTGCATGTATTTCACCCAACCATATATCGGCCACAGCGGCTTCATATATCTGACCATGTTGGCGAAGAATCATAGCGCTGGTTTCTAACAGTGTGCGCGCTTGTTCGCAATTTCCGCGTAACAAATGCAATCGTCCCAACGAAACACTCGCTAATGCAGCTTGTACGGGGGATTGATGTTGTAAAAATATTTTGCTGCTTTGCTCCAAATAGGCCTCTGCTTCTTCCCATCGGGGCATTTCCATCAGATATTCTCCCAACTTACGCCAGCACAATGCTATTTGCATTTTTGCTTTGACTTGTTCAAAAAGCCGAAGCGCTTCTAAAATGTGTTGTATCGCTGTATCGCTTTCGCCATTGAGCCAATGCAATGAGGCCTGATACATGGCCACCGTGGCCTCAGGATAGGGCAAATGCAGTTCGACTACCAACTCGCGAGCGCGTTCGTAAGCCCGTAGGGCCAACCTCGGACGACCTAATTGGAAATAACATAATCCCATGTTGGCCACCGTATGCGCCAGTTCGGGATGTAGACCACTTTCTTCCAAATGTGACGCGGCTTCTCGGAAATGTTCCAATGCGGTTTCGACTTGGTTAAAGTAAAGCAGGATCGCACCGAGGGTGTTGAGACAACGCGCCAGGGGAATGGTCAATTCTTGAGAACGAAAGTACTCTACGGCCGCTTGGGCATGGACGATGGCTCGGTATTCGTCATCCAGGCGACGATAGGTGTTGGCCAAAGCCTTATCGCAACGTGCAACTTCATAGCGGTCTTCCAGTGCGGCGAAGCCCTCGCGCGCATCGTTCAATAGGCTCTGAGCTTCCACATGGTTGGTTTCCTGATGCGCCACCAAACCGCGCAGACGCAAGCTTTGCCACAGCGCCCATGCATCGTCTGTAGGTTGAGAGAGAAAATATTGAATATATGTTTCAACTTCTTCATATCGGTTCATATAAAGAGCCAATGTGGCTCGGGCCAGCCACACATAACCCAGAAGTGACGATCCCTCGACAGCGCTTGCTTCCACCTGCCCCAAAGCGCGCTCAACCTCTTCTGGTTGTTTCAGGTCGGTGTAAGCCAGAGCCTGAAGAAAGCGGGCCGCTGCGATTACGTCCGCGGTTGGCCGCGGTCTCATGGGCAATAGTTTCTCGACATAAGTCTGTACGTCTTGGTTTTCGCTGGCCAAGTAGGCATATGCAGCCTTACGCAGCAACCATGCAGCCACTATTCTCTCACGGTTTTCCTTGTCGGTGTCCTTTGTTTGCTCGAACAACAATTGGCGTACAAAAAGCAAATCGCCCCGACGCAAGGCGGCATCAAGGGCGACAATGGATGGGTGAGAATCGAAGGGCAGAACTTGCCGGATCATGATCTCGACTCTTATGGCAAATGCAGGTTCACGTGAATGGCGGGGATCAACGGATCGTCCGCTGGGGAAACGAGCACATCGGGGAAAAAAACCTGACCGTTTTCGTCGGTGGTTCGATGAGCGATGCGACCGAACAACACGACGCGCACTTCGGCATTGGCGGCCGCGCCTTGGGGCGAAACCAGCGTGAGCAAAAGACCAGGCCGACCCTCTTCGCCGGAGAAAACTTGTTCCAAAGCATAGTGCCAATCGGCAGGTTCGTTCAGGAAGCCGGCGCTCAAAAGTATGGGCCGACGCCGATCCAACACGCCGCGTACGCCCTCTTGGGACGCGTCCGCAGGAAGCTGGTTGGGAAAGAGCGTGATATCCAGCTCATCGCCTCGTAATCGCGTCTGGGGTTCAGAACTATAAGCGGCCTGAATTTCCTTCAAACGCTCACGGCAGGCCGAACAACCTGCGAGATGCTCCAACAGAGGGTGGTTCTTCCATACTTTGGCCTTGTCTTCGACCAGAGCCTGAGCATAAGCCTCCAAGCTCTCAGCGTGGTAATCGCATTCACTCTCCACGCCGAATAGAACCTCGAGCGGCGGCGGTGGTTTGGATGGCGAGAGGTTTTCAAGTAATCTCCATAATTCTTGTTCGAGTCTGTCCAACTCTTCCGAATCGATGCGTCCGAGCATAGTCATAGATGAAAAATATATGGGAAGTGAGAAAGGGTCGAAAGAAGTGGGATGAGAAAACGGATAAGGCGACAACCGGCCGGCGCATCATTGAGCGCATCGGCAAAGGAGCGCCACCGAAGTGGAATAATCTATTCAAATCGTTGCTTGTTCCGATAATAGGCCTCGCGTCCGGCGGCTTGCGCACGCGATTTCCAGGTGGCGATGCGGGGAATAGGCACGGCGAAAAAGGAGGCCAAGCCTGCATTGTCCATATTTTCGTATACGTAAAGAAAGAGCAAAATGACGCGATAAGGCTGATGATCGATCGAGCGAATGGCATCTTGAACGGCCTTATGCGCCTCGGACCATGCTTCTTCCGCGGGCGCGTCCGAGGGCAAGGATTCGAAAATCTGATCGTCTACGTCGATCTGAATGCGCTGACGTCGTCGTTCATTAGAAATAAGGTTTCTTGCCGTGCGCCACAGCCATTTTTCCAAAGGGATGTCATAGAAATAGCTCTCTCGCAAACCAACATTCAAAGCCGACGCCAGGTCTTCCACGTCTTCGCGGGAAGGAGTATTGCCCGAAAATCTACGATAAGCCCGCGTCGCGATATCGACGAGGAAATCTTGCAGATGCGAACATTCACCATCCGGTGTATCGCGTTTGGTCGTATCATATCGCCGAAATGCCGCATAACCGCTCAGAACGCGATCAAGCCATTCGATATAAGTGATGTCCTTTTGATTGTGCGCCTTTGCATACGCGCAAGCGCGCTGAAAACGACGCGCGGCAGCGGGCGTGGCGAGTTTGGCTGCGAGCTTCTTCAATTCTTGCTCGCCGATCTGCTCCAAGTCGGCCGATGCAGTTTGCCAGCGTGAGTAGAGCAACTCGAACACATAACGTTTTTGCTCCAGGGTCCAACCCTGCTCCGGCGGAAAAGGAGAGAAAGGCGGGGGCCAGGCTACAACAGCATTCATTTGCTATCTTTGGCAACGGGAATAGAAAAAGAAAAAGCCTGGTCAGAGTATAGCAGAAAGTTTCGCTTTTTTAGAAACGCGCTGTTCGATTTTCACAAGTGTGAAAACTCGATCTTATTCTCACTATATATATAGCATTTGAAGGCGGTTTTTGGCGCGAGATCCGCCGAATTTTTTGAAATATCTCCCCCCCACTTTCCCCTCTGCCTCCTCCCTCAACCGCTCTCTCAACCTTAATCTCAATCTTAATCTCAACCTCACCGCTCTCCCTCCAACTTTCGCGTAAACACGATCAACCGCTCTCGGCGCGGGCCGATGGGCTGGCGGATGGTTTCGGGAAGGGGACGATAACCCAATTGCACCCAGAAACGCGCCTCTTCGCGCGCGCTGGCCGGCGCGGCCAGACGCACTTCGCGGATAGGGGTGGCCGTGCGCAGCCATTCCTCTAGAATGCGCACGCTCCACGCGCCGATCTCCTCGCGCGGGGCCGGAAGCTCGTCGCGCAAGATCAGCGCGCCCAGCCAGGCGATGCCCGCGGCCGGATGGTCGAATCGCACATCCAGACAACCGATCAGGCTTTCCCGCTCCCACCATACGCCCAAAAGAACCCGGTCGCCCCATTCCAACACATCGCGATAAGTGAGCGCGGCCTGCTCGGGTCGGGCCGCCGCGCCGCTGTGTCGGATGAAATAATCCGCACTTGCTTCATACAATGCTTGCAACGCCGGCAGCCCGTCCGCGTCGATCTGTTTGAGCGTAATGGGCGGTGGAGCCATGAAAACCGGTCAACGAGGAACTCGATCAAAATCGTCGTTCGGTGGTGCGCTGGTTTTGACGCAGCTTGATGATGGCGCGGGCGGGGTAATAGCCCTTGGGCACGGACGCGTTGGCGTAGACCAGAGTGTGGGGGCCGATGAGCACGCCGGGGTTGAGCACGCTGTTGCAGCCTGTCTGTGCGCCATCGCCCAGCACCGCGCCAAACTTGGCCAACCCCGTATCGTACACCTGGCCGTCGATGGTGATGCGAATGGTGGGCCGCTTGCCGGTGATCGGGTCCTTGGCGCTGATGACCGTGAGATTGGAGAGTTTGGTTCCCGCGCCCAGATTCGTCTCCCGGCCCAGGATGCTATCGCCCACGTAATTGAAATGGGGCGCGTGCGCGTTCGGCAGCAGAATGCTGTGTTTGACTTCGGTTGCGTTGCCCACCACACAACCATCGCCGATGATGGCATAACCGCGGATGTAAGCGCCGTGGCGGATCTGGCAGTTTGCGCCGATGATGGTGGGTCCGATGATGTACGCGCCCGGTTCGACCACGGTCCCGGGGCCGATAAGGATGTCGCCGGGACCCAGATGCGCGCCCGGCATGACCTCGCCCTCGATGCGTCGTCCCATTCCCGCGAAGTTGTCCATATAAACTTTGAGTCGATGCAACGCCTCCCACACAAATTCCGCGTCGTCAAACAACTCGGCATGGGGATAGTCTTTGAGATCGAAGAATGCGGCGGGGGTGAGATCGATGGTCATGGCATGCTCCTTTTATGTATTTTAACTCGAGGCCACGGCTTCGAGCACGGATAGGGTCTTTTGCGCGGCCTTTTTCCAGGAAAAGCGCTTCACATTTTCCCGTCCTCGGGCGATCAATTGCTCGCGTAGGCTTGAATCGGTGAGAATCCGCTCCAGGGTCGCGGCCATATCCTCCACATCCAGGGGGTCGAAATAAAGCGCGCCTTCGCCCGCGACTTCGGGCAGCGAGGAGGTGTTGGCGCAGGCCAGGGGAACGCCGCACAATTGCGCTTCCAGTGCGGGAAAGCCGAATCCCTCGTACAACGAAGGAAAAACATAACAGGCCGCGCCGCCGTAAAGGGCCGCCAGATCATGAGGCAAGGCAAAACCGGTGAAGCGCACATGCTCTTCCAGGCCCAGTTCGCTCGCCTTTGCGAACAAGCCGCGGCTTTCTGGCGTGGGATTGCCCGCCAGCACCAGGTGCAAACGCCGCTCAGGCAAACGTTTTCGCAGCAGCGCGAAGGCTTCCAGCAGCCGGGCCAGGTTCTTGCGCGGCCGCAGCTCGCCCACATGGAGCAAATAATCGCCGCGCGCAGGGATGCCGTAGCTCACCCGCACATAGCTAATGCGATTGGGGTCTTTTTCGGGGATGAAATTGGGATCCAGCGCTGGATGGATCACCGTGATGCGTTCGGGATCCGCAGCGTAGAGATTGATCAAATCGTCCTTCGTGGCGTGAGAATCGGCCAGGATATGGGTGGCCACGCGGGCATGACGACGCGTGCTCCAGCGCAGATATTGCCGCTCGCGCCAGGGGTGCGCGTCCGGGAAGTATTCGTAGCCTAAATCATGCACCGTGACCACGGTGCGCGGAGGGCCGATCAGCGGCAGCACATGCGAAGGCACGAAGAGCACATCGGGCGGATGGCGTCGAGTATGCGGGCCAAGTTTGGCATGAGTCCACAAGCGACGACCGGGCAAAACGACGATCTCCGCGGCGGGACGAAAAAGATCGTAATTGGGACGGCCGGGCGCGTAAAGACGAATCTCGTGTTCGGTGTTCAGATCGAGCAGCGCGTTGATGAGCTCGAGGCTGTATTTTTCGGTTCCGGTTCGTTTTGCGCGCAGCGCGCGCGAGGCGTCGATGCCGATGAGCATGAGGTTAAGGTTAAGGTTGAGGTTAAGATTGACCAAGGCGTGGGCGCGGGTTATACTTGCGTCAAATCGTGCAACCCCAAGTTTACCCCGAAAGCGTCCGTCTGGCGAAAAATCGTCCCCTCATCTTATCCTCTCGCCGTCCACTTTTCTAGGATTCCAATCATGGGAGAGCGTTATCCGGCCATCACCGAAAAGATTCAGGCTTTTATCGAACGACAACATGTCTTCTTTGTGGCCACGGCCGCGGCCGAGGGTCGCATCAATCTCTCGCCCAAAGGCATGGACACCCTGCGCGTGCTGGATCCGAGCACGGTGGCCTGGCTCAACCTGACGGGAAGCGGCAACGAGACCGCGGCGCATTTACGCGAGCATGCCCGCATGACCCTCATGTTTTGCTCGTTTGAACGCGCGCCCCTGATTGTGCGTTTGTATGGCGCGGCTGTGGCCTATCATCCCCGCGACGCGGAGTGGAATGAACTCATCGATTTATTCCCACCCTTGCCCGGCGCGCGGCAATGCATTCGCATGAGGGTGGACCTGGTGCAGACGTCATGCGGGTTTGGCGCGCCCTTGTTCGAATATGTGGGCGAACGAGAGGCGTTGCGCAAATGGGCCGAGGCCAAAGGAGAGGATGGCATCGAACTCTGGTGGCGTGAAGAGAACATGACGAGTTTGGACGGCAAGCCTACGGGCATCCTGTCGGACTGAGCGGCCCACCTTTCCCAAGTTTTGCCGATAGACGTCGATATGACCAGCCCCACGAAGATACTTAACGACCGCTGCGCCGGTGGATTCATCTACAATGAAACGCACTTGCGCGACCCCCTATGCCGGCGTCGGAACAAGGAAAACGTCTTCCTGAGCCAACACGCGAGCAGCATAAATGAGAGCGGCTCGGATATCGTTGGGGTCCAGACGCGGATATTCCGCCAAGATAGCGCTTTCCGGGATGCCCTGAGCCAACATACGCACGATCAGTTCCACCGGGATGCGCGTTCCTCGAATGATGGGCTTTCCCACCATAATATCAGGATCGACAACGATACGCTGCAATAGTTCTTCGTCCATAATGAACCTTTGTTACTTGCGAAAAGATGAATCGACTTCAAGTATAGACTGGGGTTAGAATCCCCGTCAAGTCAGGGGAAATTATGAGACCACATCCATTTATCATGCGTTACTGTCCTCCGAGTTCGTCTCATCTCGTAATGCGACTTCCATCGACGCCGTCCCTACGCCGGCGCGATAGAGCCCAAGAAAGATGACGACGGCCGCACAGCCCAAACCAAACGCTGCATACCAGACCCAGCGCGGATCGAGATAATCCATCACCAGCCCGGCCGCGGTGGGCCCGATGACAAAAGGCAAACCCCAACTGAAACCGTACACGGCCATATAACGTCCGCGCATATCTTCGGGGGCCATCTTGGCCACCAATGCTTGCGCCACTGGAACCATAATCATCTCACCAATGGTCAAAATGGCCACGGCCGCGATAAAAAAGACGTAAGTGTTGACCAGGCCAAACAGGCCAAACCCCACGGCCAGGAAACCGGCCGCCGCGGCCAGCATTAGCATGGGGGGATAGGGGCGCAAACGTCGGGTGATGGCGAACTGAAAAAGCACCACCATCAACGCATTCAGACTTAACAGCCAGCCGTAGCCTTGCGGCGGCACGCCATGCACATCTCGCAGATAAACGGCCAGGGTCGTGTCGAGCTGAATGTACACCAGAGTGGCCAGCATAGACGCGAGCAAGAAAACCACAAAGGGCCGGTCTCTCAGCGCCTGAAGATAGCGACGATAGGTTTGCAGCCACGATTCCGGCTTTTCTCCCGCTTCGAGCTTTGGCTTCGTTTCGTCTAATTTCAAGTAAACGATGATGGCCGTGAGCGCGCTGGTGACCGCATCGCCGATGAACAAGAGCAGGTACGAATAGGCCGCCATGAAACCGCCGATGGCCGGACCGATCACCACGGCCAAGTTATTCATCACGCGTTGGATGGCGTAACCATCCGCTCGTTGCCTTGCGGGCAACAGATCGGCCACCATCGCCTGCTGAGCCGGGCCGGCGGTGTCCACCAGCAATCCCACAAGCACGGCCATGAGCGCAAAAATGCGGATATCATCCACCAGGCCCAAGTAGACGCTGGCCGCGGCGCTGGTCACCAGGCCGAATATGATCATCTTTTTCCGTCCCCAACGATCGGTCAGGCCGCCGCCAATGGTGGAGCCCACCATGCTAGAGATGGCGAAAAGACCGAAAATCAGGCCCACTGTGGTCATGCCCACACCAAACCGAGCCGTTATATACAACGTAAAAAAGGGAAAGAGCAACGCACCGCCCACGCGGTCGATGAACGAGGCGCCGATAAGCACCCAGAATTGACGCGGGTATTCCCTGAATATGTGGCGCATTTGGCCCATGCGTTGGCGCATCATTCACTCATTTTGCCATGAAAGAGGTTGTTTCACCAGAAAAGGCGATGCCTAATTCCATTCAAATGCGTCATTCAGAGTTGATTATTGACTGTTTGCTTTTCGCTGTTATAATCTTCTCAATGCGTAAAGATGTGGTGGATCGATTCGCCCGGCGCGTCGCGTTTTTCACGCGCCTCTCCCTTTACTGAAGCCATGAAACTGAAACGCGTCCTCCTTTCTATCCTTTGCCTGTCCTTTCTGTTTGTCAGCCGTCCTCTCTTGGCCAGCGGGCCGCCGCCTGATCCATTGCGTCAACCCCGTTCTCAATCGCCCTATGGCATGGATATTATGGGGCCGGGGTGGCAATGGACTTTCCCGCGCGAAGAAGCCTGGCCGCGATTAGAAGGCGATATTCGCGTCGATTTGTTGGATGAGGTTTTTCGTAAGAGTTGGGCCGCAGGGGTGCGCAGCGCCCGGATTTCCACCTGGTGGTGCATGCTCGAGCCAGAACGAGACAATTATGTGTGGGAAGACCTGGACTACGCGTTTCAGCTTGCTCATAACTACGGCATTGATCCCGTTCCTGAGATATATTACACGCCAGATTGGGCTGCCATCGGGACCGACATCAATGTTGAGTGCATTGATAGCGACTACCCGCGCAACCTTCCTCCAAGCAATTTAGATGATTGGTCAGACTTCATGGCCGAACTGGTGGCTCGTTATGGCGCGTATGGCAAAGATCAGGTGCATGATTGGGAGATATGGAATGAACCCGATCTCTTCGAGTTTTGGTATGTGCCTTGGGACCCTGAAAACGCCAATGTAGATATGTATGCACTCATGGTCAAGCGGGCTCGGAAGGAGATCGATCAACACGACATTGGCGGGCGATTGCTTCTCGGAGGCTTTTCCGACATCTACGGTCCCGATTTTCTTCGTCGACTCATGGCCTTGCGAGGACCTTACGATATTCGCGAGGACGTCGATATCGTCACTTTCCACGTATTCAGCGACCACATCGGCAAGATCACCAAGTTGAAAAACGCGCTTGGCGACAACGAATTCGAACTGTGGGTCACTGAACTCAATTCTTGGGGATGGACCGAAGACGTGAGCCCTCAAAAGCTGGCCGATCTGTTCGAGCTTATTGCAGAGCAGGGCATTGTTCGCTCTTTCTGGTTCAAGTCGTGGACTACCGACTGGGGGCCCGGCATTTTCGTCAATCAAGACCCATTGTGGGTGCCTAAGCCCTTTACGCCCAGTCTTTTTTACAACACCTTCAAACAACAGGCTTTTCCCTATGAAACGCCCGAAGCCCCTCGCCTACAGCAACCCGTCGATGCGGCCATGAGCAGCTCGCAGCCCACCTTTGTGTGGGAGCGGCCCGCAGCCGGCAGTTTTCCCATTGCCGGATATAAATTGCAAATGGACAATAGCCTCTTCCGTGGAAAGCCTTATTTCCATTCACCCGAATTGGACGTTTGGGTGCCGGCTTCGATGATCCATTTCTTGCCCTTGCAATTGGGCGGCGCGCAAGCCACATCTTCCTCCCCGGCCCATTCCTCCATTCCCGCCTCTCCTCCCTCAACCCCCATTGTCAGCTACCAACCCGAACAATCGTTTCCTCCCGGGCTATATTATTGGCGCGTGGCCGCGGTCGATGTGGAGGGCAATGTAGGCCCGTATTCACCCGTGCGAACGCTTTCCATTGTTGGCGATGAACAAGTATTCTTGCCAACGATCCTGCGTTGATTGCCGGTCATGGTTTCTACGGTGATTTTTCTGCTTGTGCGCCATCTCGTCTCATCCTTTCGACCTCGACCGGAATGACGAACGCACCGTCGGGCAATGCGCGGCCCTGGGCATCGCTTCCGCTTAAACGCTGCAAGGTTCGAGGATCGTATAATCCTAATAAGATCCGGTAATCTTCTTCAGACTCAGGCAATGGCAAACGATGCCAAGACTCCACGGCTTCGCCCACGCGCCAATGCGATGTGGGCCAAAAACCCTCGCGAGGCGGCGCATCGCCCTGGGCCAATGTCTGGCCTTGTGCGTTTTGCAGGTGCACAAAGATGGTGTAATCGGCGGAAAGAGGTTGCGTTGTGGTCCATGTTAAATCGAGCGCGAGCGCTCGACCGTCATTGGTCAGCGTCAGTTCATAGTCCCGCAGTTGCGCGCCCGCCTGCCATTGCGCCAGAAGCGGAGTCGTCGCGCGCGTCATCTGCTCTGGCGCGGACACCAGGTCGCTTACATCCAAAAATAGGTTGTTTACAAGCTGTTCCCCATCGAAAACCGGCAGAACGCGACCGTTGTTGAGCAGGTCTTGCGAAAACTGCACGCTGAGTTGAACCAGGGTTGGCGTTTGGGCCAGGGCGCTGGTTGGGAGCTGATAACGGTCTGGGTAAATTCGTCCTGGTTGCCATAATGAGGTTGGAAGCAGCCCTCCTCCGGGCCAGGTGTCCAGTTTGGCCACGTTTTCAAAGCGATAACCCAATCCGTTCAATGAGAGATCGTAGTTCTGGGCGATGGGTTGTTCGCTTAACCAATAGAGGGTGAAATCAAGGGGCGCGCCCGCCTGCACCACAGGGCGCTCGAGCCGGTAGCCCACCAGTTGAATCGAGTCGCCAAAGCGCACCGCCAGAGGAATGGCGTCATCGGGCAAGGCTGCAATGGGTTCGGGCGGTCGATAAGCTGGGCGGATGACAAGAAAAGGCAGAGATAAGGCGATGAGAGCAAAACCCAACGCAAGTAGCCGCGTGGCCCCTTTTCGCCAGGCGCGAGGAACCCAAAATAACAACCCTACGGCGGCGTAAAGCGCGGTTACGGCCGCCGCGCCAAAAAGCAGCCGTCCTTGCGACGCCGAGGTTAGAAGCGACCATCGCACCAAGCCTATCGCAGATAAAAGCGGATAACTCAGTAGCGCGACATGAACGGGCCACGAAGCCCATCGCCTCGCCTTCAACCGCCAAGCCAGGCGAACCAGCGCGCCCAGGCCCGCCAACGCGGAAAGCCATCCCACCAGCGCGAAAAACCAATCGGGCGCGAGCAGATTGAATGCGCCAAACACGCCCCAGTAAGAATACCAAAAGCTCGACCACTCGCTTATCAGATCCGATAGGCCGAAACCGGCTGGCCGCTGGCCGGCGATGAGGGCCATGCGTTCAATGCCAAGCCATTCTCCGTAGAGCGTCTGATTGCGCCAAAACCACCATCCCGCCATGCCCGCGGCCGTCAAGGCCAACAACAAGCCGCGTCGCCACCATAGGTCCCATCGGCCCTCTTTCCAGGCGCGCAGTGTGAGCGCAATGCCGGCTGTGGGCGCCAGCACTGCACCCGACACTTTGGTCAGCATGGCCAGCCCAATCAATATGGCCAGCAGAGCCATGCGCGGCCAGCGCGGGCGGTCATCCTCGGCCCGGAGCTCTTCCACCAATAGCCACAAGGTCGCGACGCTCAGCAGCATGAGCAGGTTATCGTTGTTCACCGACGCGTTGATAAACAAAATCATCGGATTGAAAGCCACAAACGCCGCGGCCAACAACGCCAATGCTTCGCGAGCGGGATAGACGCTTCGCGCCAAACGATAAGTGAAATAGACGGCGCCCGCCCCCATGAGCAACGACAGCCAGCGGATAAGATGCACGGCCAGAACCGTTCCCCCTTGTCGCGGGCTTTGGCCGGGCGGATGAGCGACCAGATTGATGTTGTCGGTTGCTCCGGGCGCGCCGGCCTTGACAAATGGGTTTAATATGGCTTGCGATTCATAATCGCGGATGTCGATGGGCCAGGTGAGCGCGGCCCCCAATAGATAATAAAGCGGCGGCTGACTCCCCTCTTGCTCCCAACGCGTCTCGCGATCCAGCTCTTGCACGGGCAAGCGCCGATTGGTCACAATCTCTCTCACCACGGCGTAGTGCCATATCTCGTCCGACGCCTCGAAAATGGGTGTGGACGAGGCGTAGACCAGACCAATGAGCAGATAAGCCGCAAGAAGGATGGCAAGCGAGCGATTCATATCAAGACGTTCGCCAAGCGAACAACGATAAGGAAAAGCGGAGGATGACGCCGGTTCTTGCCGTTTCACGATCTCAAAGCCGCGCGCCGGCTAATGACCGAAAAGCCGCATCCATGACCTGCGCGACATGGCGCCAGGTGTATTGTTGAAGCACCCGTTGGCGCAGGCGCTTGGCCCTTTCGGCCCAATATGGTCGGTGATTCAGCGCTTCGAACAAGCCGCTGGCCAAGCCCTCGGCCGAAATGGGCGTGAGCACTGCGTCTTCCGCCAGATACTCTCGATGAACTGGCGTGTCGGTGGCGACGACCGGCAGAGCCATGCTCATATAGGGCAATAGCTTTCCGCTACCCTCGCTGGTGAGCAGTTTGGGAGCCACGGCCACCTGGCCCAACGCAAGATGGCGCGGCGCTTCGATATAGGGGATCGCGCCGGTGAAATGCACGCGATGGGCCACTCCCAATTTGGCGGCCAGATGACGATAGCGCTCGAGAAAAGGGAAACCCATAATGAGAAAATGGGCGGGATGGTCGCGCAATAAGGGATGAGCAATGGCTTCTAGCAACAAATCCACGCCCTGGTAAGGGGCGAGCAGCCCCAAATAGACGACCAACGGCCGCTTTTCGGGCAGCCCCAACCGCCGGCGCAACGCGGGATTGGGAGGCTGCGGTCGAAACATGTCGGGGTCCACCGAGTCGGGCGCGAGATGAATCCGCGTTGCAGGGATCCCCGCATCAGAAAGGCGGGCCGCGCTGGCCGCCGACGAGGGAAAGATGGCCAGTGGCTGTCGCTCAATCCATTGTTCGAGTCGGGTCCAGGCCGGCAAAAGCGTCGAGTTAGGGGTCAGAAACCGGTGCGCCAGCATCTCGGCTGTGAGGGAGCCCTGATAATCGAATGTAAGGGGCGCGCGTAAAAGACGGGCCGCGATATGACCCATAAGCGCGCCTTCGTGCAGATAACCGTGCACAATATGAGGCCGGAAACGTAGGGCTTGAGCCAGCGCGACGGGCGCGAGGAACAGATCGAGTAAGATTTTACGCCGCGAAGAGCCAATGGGAATGGAGCGAGAGAAAGGCGGGGGGGCCCGCACAATGGTTAGGTCGGGTATGTCGCGCCCAGCAGGATAAGTGACCAACCTCACCTCGCACCCCAACCGCTGCAAGGCCCGAAGCTGGCCCCAGATGCGCACATGGCACCCATAATCGGCGAAGAAGCCCGTGGGGGCGATGGCGAGCACGCGCATAGAGAAACCGATCAGAGCGGCTCGGCAATCAGTTTGTCGTATATCTCGGCCAGTTCCTCTTCCGAATAAAAGTGGATGACGATGCGGCCGCCTTTACGCGAACGGTAAAGATTGACTTTGGTGCCAAGGTGCGCTCGTAAACGTTCTTCCAGCGCTTTGGTTTCGGGGTTGGGCTCGCGCGGCGAGCTCTCCTTTCCCGTTTCCGAAGGTTCGGGCGGCGGTGCGTTGAGCCGACGCACCACTTCTTCGGTTTGGCGCACCGAAAGCCCGCGATCAATCACCATTTCCAGCGCACTCACCATCATCCGTTCATCGTTCAGGCCCAGCAAGGCGCGGGCATGCCCTTCGCGAATGTGCCCCTCTAGCAACGCTTGTTTCACTTCGTGGGGCAGCCGCAACAAGCGCACGATGTTCGTCACCGCCACGCGACTTTTTCCCACCCGTTCGGCCACCTGTTCTTGAGTCAGGCCGAATTCCTCTATAAGAGTATGGTAAGCCGCGGCCTCCTCCAACGGGTTGAGATCGGCCCGCTGGATGTTTTCGACCAGCGCTATTTCCAACATATTTTGCGGCGTGGCTTCTTTCACCACCGCCGGCACTTCGGTCAACCCTGCCAGCTTCGAAGCGCGCCAGCGCCGCTCTCCGGCGATGATGATATAGGGCGTGGCGTCTTCGGGCGGCGCAATGGTGACGACAATGGGCTGGATCAGACCATGCTCCTTGATAGAGGCCGCCAACTCGGCCAGCGTTTCCGCATCGACCACCTGTCGCGGTTGCCGCGGGTTTGGCGCGATGTCATCGATGGGCAATAGACGCAAGCCGCTGGGAGCCGAGCTGGTTTCGGCTTCGGTCGGCGAGGGTGGGGTGGGGGGAATCAGGCTGCTCAGACCTCGTCCCAATCCGCGTCGGGTCATGGTGGCGCTCCCTCAGGTATGGCGGCGCGATTTCGCGCCATAAGTTCTTCGGCCAGGGCTTGATATGCATAGGCGCCCGCAGAATTGGGCGCGTAAGAAGCAATTGGCTCGCCATAGCTGGGCGCTTCGCTCAAACGGATGTTGCGCGGAATAACGGTTCGAAACACTCGATCGCCAAAATAGGCGCGAACCTCAGCCTCCACCTGGGCGCTGAGCTTTACTCGGCTGTCGTGCATGGTGAGGATGAGTCCGGCCAGATAGAGTCGAGGATTGAGGCTCTGGCGCACGCGTTCAATGGTGCTGAGCAATTGGCCCAAACCTTCCATGGCCAGATACTCGCATTGCACCGGCACCAATACGCCATGCGTGGCCGCGGACAACGCGTTTACAGTGATCAAACCCAGGCTCGGCGGACTGTCGATGAGCACGTAATCGTATCGATGCAGGGTGGGGGTGAGCGCGTCGCGTAGAAGATAGCTGCGTCGAAACGCGTCGGGTATCGCCTCGACAGCCTCGGTTTCCAGTGCGGCCAGCGCGTGAGAACTGGGCGCGAGATCGAGGCGAATGCGATTGGTCAGGGTGATGATGTCGGCCAGGGTGGCTTCGCCCACGAACACATCGTATAATGACCGGGGCAATTGGCTGGACACCAATCCCAGGCAACTGGTGGCGTTGGCCTGCGGATCAATATCGACGATAAGAACGCGCTGGCCGGCCGCGGCCAGATACGCGCCCAGATTGACGACGGTGGTTGTTTTGCCAACCCCGCCTTTTTGATTGGCGATAGCATAGATGTAAGTCATGGGCGGGTGAAAGGATGTTCGGCGATATAAGCTTCGACCTGATCGAAATGGGGGATGGAATCGAATCCTGAGCCTTCGGTGGAAAAGCTTGCAGTGACATTGGCGAAATAGGCGGCCTGACAAGGGCTATAGCCCTGATTGAGGCGCACGAGAAAGGCGGCGGCGAAAACATCGCCCGCGCCCGTCGGGTCCACTTCGTTGGCTGGTCGCGGGGGAATGCGCACGTGTTCTCCGTTCACGTTGATCACGCAACCCTCATAGGACTCGGTCAGAACGACGATGGGCACCTGTTCGATGATCCAGGGAAGCGAACGGTCCTCGGGCGCGAGATCCGCTTCCGAGAGGATGAGCGCATCCACGTAAGGCGTGACCCGGCCGGCGCTGTACCAGGGAACCGGGTAAACGCGACCCTTGGCGTCCCATTCGCGCATCCAGCCTTGCGGCGTGCTGCCCAGATAGCCCCGCACCTTGGCGGCAATGGCGGGGTCCACCTCTTGCACCAGCGGCCCTAAGAGCACCACGTCGGCCTGATTGAGATGTTCGGGCCATTCGGATGCAAAGATGGGGGCGGCCACCGCGCGCAGATATTGAATGCGCACATGACCGCGATAGATGTTGTGGAAGGTGGTGGTGATTTCTGAGGGAAGGTTGATGACCTCGATGCCGGCCAGGGCCAGGGTTTGGGCGTCGGCCGGGTGGGAGCGGGTGACCACGGTGACCTCAGCGCCCAGACGTTTGGCTGTGAGCGCGGCGTAGCTCGCGGTTCCTCCCAAAGTGTATCCTCCGGGAACCACGTCGCGGGTGAGATGGCCGACCACGACGAAATGCATGATTGCGCGACATCTGGCGGTGGGATGATGAGATGATGGGGGTCTGCTGCATTGAGAACCATTTAGATTGTAGCACACGGGCGCGCTGAGGAAAAAGGCGAGGGAGCGAGCGGACGGAGTGGCGAGTGGGGGGCGTTGGCGATTTTTGAAACTTTTTTCAAAAAACCCCTTGACAAATGAGAAAGGCTCATGTATACTGGCATCGTCTTGAGCACACGTGTGCTCAAGACGATGCTTGGGCTGAGCACACGTGTGCTCAGTGGAGCGTTCCGCCGCTTGCTCTCCATATATCAGGATCGGACGGTTTTATGACGCGACGGGTTTCCATCAAAGATATTGCCGAAGCTGCGGGTGTGAGTCACTCGACTGTCAGTCGCGCATTGCACGGCACAGGCCGTATGAGCGATGAAACCCGACGACGCATCGTGGCTTTGGCCAAAGAGATGGGTTACACGCCCGATGCTCAAGCGCGTAGCCTTGTCAGGGGCCGCACCTACACGGTGGGCGTGGTCGTCACCACCATTGCCGATCCCTTCGTAAGCGATGTGGTGGATGGCATCGAGCATGTGGCGCAAGAGGCGGGATACAGCGTTTTTCTGAGCTCTTCACACATCGATCCCGAACGGGAAATGGCCGTTGTGGAGACCTTTCGGCAGCGTCGCGTCGATGCGGTGATCGTCACATCCTCGCGTGTGGGCAGTTTATACGCCGACGATTTGGAGGAGTTTGGCGTGCCTATTGTGCTGATCAATAATCAGCACGAAGGACAATATCTGTATTCGGTTTCGGCCGATGAAGTGCAAGGCGCGCGCACGGCCACCGAACATTTGTTGGGGTTGGGGCATCAGCGCATTGGTTATATTGGTTCGAGTTTTCGCCCGGTTTCTTCGCGACGCCGGCAGCTTGGTTATCGTCGGGCTTTGGAAGCGCACGGCATCCCCTACAACTCGTGGTTGCAGGTGAGTCCTACGGTCAAGCGAGACGTGGATGCGGGGCGAGCAGGGTTCGAGGCGCTTTGGAAGCATCGTCCAACAGCCGTTTTCACTTACAATGATATGACCGCGTTAGGGGTCATGCAGGCGGCTCGCGCCCGAGGCGTCATCATTCCCGATGATTTGAGCCTCATTGGTTTCGACAATATCGAATTCACCCAGTTTGTGGCGCCCACCCTCAGCACCGTGCATCAGCCGCGCAAGACCATGGGGCGCGCGGCCATGGAGATGGCGCTCACGCTGCTCAGAGGCGAACTCATCGAGGAAAATGACATACTCTTCCCCTGTCGGCTGGTGGTGCGCGAATCCACCGCGCGGCCGCGTTTTCGCTCGGACGATAGCCCGCAGCCTGAGGCTCGCGAGCGGCAATCGCCGAGTTCCAGCCCTGATTTTTGAATCAAGGAGGTGTCATTGAGCTGGAATTGATTTTTTGTCACGCTTGTCCAAACTCACCTTGAACTCTCAATCCAATCCCTCACCGTTCTTTCAGAACCCACTTCCAAAAGGAGGAAAAGACATGTCGAAAAAACTTGCACTCGCTCTCGCGTTGATTATGGCGTTGGTGGTTTTGGCGGCCTGTGGCGGCGGTCAGGCCACCGAGGCGCAGGCCGCGACCGAAGCGCC
>JAADII010000104.1 GCA_013151415.1 Chloroflexota bacterium | reverse complement strand
ACATCCCCACCCAGATTGTCTGGGGCGAAGAGGACGCGTTTCTCGACAAACGCATGGCCTCGCTCAGCCTGGAATACTGTCGCAACGGACGGCTGACCATGCTTCCCGGCGTCACTCATTGGGTGCAACACGAAGCCGCGAACCAGGTCAACGCGCTGCTCATCGAGCATTTTGCCGTGGAAGGTGTTTTAGAAGAGATTTGACTATTTCCGCTAAATCGATCTATTATGAGTAGATGAAGCAATGCATGGCCGGCTAACAACTGAATGTTGGCAACGTAACTTAGTGTTCTCATGAGCCGGTCTTGTCATTGAGAAGTAGGGATCTCATTACAAGGAGGTTTTTTGTCATGCTTGAAAAAGAGATGGAGGATCTGATTGCGAATTATCCTGACGATTTCTTTCCTAGAAAGCGGCTTGTGTTGATAGAGAGGCAGAAAACTTTTCCAGGTGTAGGACGTTTTGATTTATTGTTCGAGGATGAATTCGGCACCAGTATTTTGATGGAGCTCAAGGCGCGTCCGGCAAAGTATGAAGACGCAACGCAACTTGCGAGATACCGAGATGTTCTGCTCAGCCGCGGTCATCGTAATATCATAATGTGGTTAGTTGCCCCTCAGATTTCTTTGTCGGTGCGTGACTTTCTCGATCAAGTAGGCATTGAGTATTCCGAGATTCATGAAAGTGAGTTTCGTCGCATTGCTGAGCGTCATGGGTATGTCATTGGTGAAGCTAAGACCTTGCCTGAACAAGAGTCAATTTCTTCGGAAGCATTGCATACGCAAACAGGATCACCGGTTGCCAGATATACTAGATATATCCATAACAGACTTCCCCAAAGAATAAAACCTGAATTCAGAAGAAGACGTGAACAATTGAAAAACGCATTTGAAGCAGCTTATCTTTTTTTGATGTATCCTGAATCACCCGAAACAGATATAGTGTTGATGACATCGACCAACGCTCACCTGTATTTCCAAAGGTGTTTCTTAGCATATATTATTTTGGGCTATGATTCGATCACACTGTCTCCAAGATATAACAACAGAATTCATCAAAATGCCATATACCATCCTTCCTTGCTTTTTCAGGAAAAGCTACCCCAATTAATCGAAGAACACGAAGGATTTAAGAAAAGGTGGGCACGAAGGCATCAAATATTCGATAACTTTCACCGTCAGGTGTATGAGTACACGTTTCGGAAAGATACCCCGCTAGAGTTTTTTGCTGAACTTGTTGAAGTTATTGAGAATTTGGATTGTAGAGAATAGTTATTGTGAGTGCTATCTCAACTAAGCCGGGGGGTCTTCTGGGTTCTTACCGTCGATAAAGGGCGAGAGATCAGAAAATTGGTTTAGCTTTCTGTCAATCGTTCCAACACGCGCACCAGCACCTTCACCCCGCGCTCCCATTCCGCGATCTCCACATGCTCATTGGGAGTGTGATCCAGCGAACTGTCGCCGGGGCCATAGGCGAGGATGGGGCATTGCCACACCGGCCCCACCACATTCATATCCGACGTGCCCGTCTTCACCACGAAGCCAGGCCGCGCGCCCTGCTCGCGAATCGAGGCCAGAAACGCCCGCACCAGGGGCGTATTCTTGCTCGCCCGATACGCCTGCTCCTCCCCGCGAAATCTCAGCTCGACATCCCCGGCCAAAGCTTGCAACTCGGCCTTCATCGCCTCCGGCCCCATGTCCAGGGGGAGACGAAAGCCCAGAGTCAGGGTCGCGGTCTCGGTCAGGCCATCGCTCGCGGTGTTGAACGCGCGCAGCCCGGCCAGCACCTGGTCCCACGCCCGTTCCCGGCCCTGATTCAATTCATCCACCCGCGCCCGCACTCGGTTCCAAAACGCCACGCCCAACTCGGCCGCGCTGGCATCTGGCCCCGCGGTGTGCGACATGCTGCGGCGGACCCGCGCATCAATCAGCAAGCGGCCTTTGTAGCCCAACGTGACCCGATTCCAGCGGCTGGGTTCGCCGATGATGCAATAGGTCGGTCGGTATTGGGTCGCCGCGAAATGCGCGCCCTTGGAGCTCGCGGCCTCCTCCTCGACCGCGCCGATGACGATGATGCGCCAACCCGCGCGAAGGCCGACCCGCGCGGCCGCGACCGCGAACGCGGCCAGCGGCCCCTTTGCGTCCACCGCGCCGCGTCCGTATAAACGGCCCTCTTCCACCCGCACCGGAACCTCGCCCCCGACCGTGTCGATGTGCCCCAGCAGAACGATGTCTTGTCGCGGCGAACCATCCCGCGTCGGCCCGCCATCCAGCACCCCCACCGCGTTGCCCGCCTCATCTACGAAACTCTCGAAACCATGTTCGGCCATCCACGCCGCGAGCGCGCGCACGGCCTCCTGCTCTTGACCTGAAAGCGAGGGTATTTCCAATAATTGGCGTAAGAGAGCGATGGATTGTTGCATGGTTGTAGAGGGGCGACGATGGGACGATGGGACGATTCATTCGTAATGGGTCCACATTCGGATGATCTTCACAATCCGTTCCTCTTCCAGCACCTGGTAGACGAGACGATGTTGAATATTGATGCGCCGCGAATAGGCCCCACTCAGATCCCCAACCAATTTTTCATATGGAGGCGGTGTTTGAAAAGGATCTTTACGAAGCAACTCGATCAATGCCTCGGCCTTGGCTCGCAAATGAGACGCGCTTAGTTTCTTGGCGTCCTTACGCGCCTGTTTGGTGAAGACGACGCGCCATGTCACCACTCCACCTCATCATAACACTCATCGACCGGCGTTTTCAAACCCTCGATGATAGATTCGCGCATCCCGGGAATGGAAAGCAAGTATAAAGTCTCTTCGATGGAGCGCCAGTCATCTTCTGAGATAAGAACAGCGTTGGCGCGTTTGCCGGTGATCAGAACCGGCTCATGGGTCGTCGCAACCTGATCCAACAGCTTGTAGAGCTTGGCTCGCGCCTCTGTGGCCGTTATCGTGGTCATTTTGCATCTCGCTTGAATTGATTTCCTCCAAGTGTACGCCTTCGCGTACGTTTTGTCAACAATTGTTTGCTTTCAGCATAGGGATCAATCCTCCTGCTTCGATGATGGCTTGCAGAGCGGGGGAGAGGGGAGGGAATGCGAACGCGCCGGCCTTGCAGTGGATGAGACCTTGCTCCACATCCACGATCACTTCTTCGCCCGGCTCGATGGCGTCCACCGCGTCCGGGCAAACGATGGGCAAGAGCCCGTTGTTCACCGCATTGCGGTAATAAATGCGCGCGAACGATTTGGCGATGATGATCCGCACCCCGGCCGCTTTCAGGCAACCCACGGCCTGTTCGCGACTCGACCCACAGCCCCAGTTGCGTCCGGCCACGATGATGTCACCGGGCTGCACGTTGGCCGCGAATTCGGGATCCAGGTCTTCCAGCGCGTGCTTCGCCCATTCCGAAGGCTCGCGCAGCGTGTAAGTGTACTTGCCCGGGAAAATCACATCCGTGTTCACATGGTCGCCATATTTCCAGACCCGACCCTTCGCGCCCTGAATATCAGGACGGTGGGACGATGAGACAATGGGACGATGAATCTCTGTCTGATCACGGATAACTGACCACTGATCACTTCCCTCTGCTTTGCGCCCTCTCCTTTGTGATCTCTGTGTTCTCCCATTCACCTCTTCCGGGGCCGCGATTCGGCCCAAAATCGCGCTTGCGGCCACCACAGCCGGGCTGGCCAGGTAGATTTCGCTCTCTTTCGTGCCCATGCGGCCGCGAAAATTGCGATTGCCCGTGCTAATGGTCACCTCGCCCACCGCGGGAACGCCCATGTGGTTGCCCATGCAGGGTCCGCAGCCGGGCGTTCCGATCATCGCACCGGCCTCGACAAAGGTCTGGATGTATCCAGCCTTGAGCGCGGCCTGCAAGACTTGATCGGACGCGGGGATGACAAGAAGCCGCGCGCCGCGCGCGACCCGATGCACGCGACCGTTCGCGCGAAATACGGCCGCAGCCGCGGCCAGGTCTTCCAACCGACCGTTGGTGCATGTGCCCAAAAACGCCTGTTGAATGGGCCGCCCCCGCACCTCGGAGAGCGGAACCACATTGGCCGGGCTGTGCGGCCGCGCCACCATCGGCTCCAGGTCGTCCAGATGAATATCCAGCCGGGCCGAGTAAGACGCGTCGGGATCAGGATAAAGCGCGGACGCCTGAAGTTGGGCCAGGCATTCGGCCAGGGGACGGCCCGTTCGCCGGGAAAGCCGTTCGGCCAACCAGGCGAAGACCCGTTCATCCGGCGGCAAGTACGCACTTTTCGCGCCGGCCTCGGCCATCATATTGGGCAAGACCATGCGACTTTCGATGCTGAGACTGCTCACACCCGGCCCGCCGAATTCGATGGCCTGGTACGCGGCCCGATCCTCCCCCAGCAAGCGCAGAATCCACAGGGCCAGGTCTTTGGCCGTGACGCCCGCTCGCAATTGGCCCGTAAGCTCGATACGAATGCTTGCGGGCGCGCGCAACCACAATTCGCCCGTGGCCCAGATTGCGGCCATTTCGCTGCGCCCCACGCCCGCGCCAAACGCGCCCAACCAGCCAAAATGCGTGGTGTGACTGTCCGCGCCCAGGATCAGTTGGCCCGGCCACACCAACGCTTCCTCGCTGACGACCTGATGACAAATGCCGCGACCGGCCTCGAAGAAATGCGTCACGCCCTGTTCGGCCGCGAACGCGCGAATCTCCGCGTGGTTGGTCGCGTGCAATGTGGTGGGCGCGGGAACGGCGTGGTCCAGGGTGATGGCCAGCCGTTCGGGATGGCGCACCCGCTCGACGCCCAACCGGCGAAAGATGCGGGCGATGGCCGCGCTGTTGTCATGACTCAGGGCCACATCGGGTCGCACATTCACGATCTCGCCCACGCGCACGCGTTTCATTCCGGCCGCGCGGGCGATGGCTTTCTGAGCAAAGGTTTGGTTCATAATAGGAAGAAAAATTCGTCAAATTCGCTTTATTCGCGTCAAAGAATGACCTGAAAAGCGGCCAAAAGTGATTTTCGTCAAAGTCCAGAAAACTATATCGCTGTAGAACGCGCGGAGGGCGCAGAAAAAGCTATCATCGCCGTATCGTCCATCGTCTTATTGTCCCATCGTCCAACTTTGGATTTTGGGCTTCCATTGGCCCAGGTGTGGAGCAACTCGTCCACATCATCCAAGGCCAGGGGCTTCTCATCGGCCAGGGCCTTGATGTGGCGGGTGAGGGCTTTGATTTGCTCATCCGAGAGATTCAGGCCAAGCTGTCCCGCGCGGGCCTTGACCGCGTTCCAGCCCGTGAGCCGGTGCGCGATGGAGATGTAGCGCGCCAGGCCGAAATCGGTGGGATCGAGGGCCTCGTAGGTTTCGGGACGGTTGAGTATGGCCTTGGCGTGGATGCCGGCCTTGTGGGTGAAGGCCGAGAAACCGGTGATGGGATTGTTGAAAGGAATGTCCACGCCCACCATCTCGGCCACCATCATCTCGATGTCGCGCAGCCGATGAAGCCGATACTTGCGCCGCGTGGTTTCGCGATCATAAGTCATCATGCGGGCGACGAATCCGCCCAGCGAGGTGATGCCGTTGCGCTCGCCGATGCCCAGCACCGAGGTGTCGATGTGCGTCGCGCCGGCCTCCAAAGCCGCGAACGCGTTGGCGATGGCGCAGCCTGAATCGTTGTGGCCGTGAAACTCGATGTCCGCGGTGGTCAGACGGCGCAGCGTGCCCACCAGGCGGCTCACTTGCGAGGGCGTGGCAATGCCCACCGTATCCGCGATGCCCAACCGATCCACCACGCCCAACCGATCCACGGCCAGATAAACGCGCAGCAAATCCTTTTCTTCGCTGCGGAAGGAATCCTCGGTGCTGAAACGAAGTTCGATCTCGGGCGCTTGCTCGCGTATCCAGGTCAACACCTCGGCCGCCAGGTCGATGATCTCGTCGATGCTCTTGCCGTGGCTGAACTGGCGCAATTGCGATGAGGTGCCGATGACCACATCCAGGCCGTCCGCGCCCGTTTCCAGGGCGATGGCCGCGTCGTCCTTATGACAACGAATGTGGGTAAGGATGCGCGCGCGCAGATTCAGGCCGACGATGGTCTTTAGATCGGCCATGCTGCCCGGCGAGGCCAGGGGCGAGGTCAGCTCCAGGTACTCAACGCCGAACTCATCCAGCGCTTCGGCGATGCGTATTTTCTGTTCGCGGGAGAACTGAGCGCCGATGAACTGCTCGCCCTCCCGTAATGTGGATTCGATAATGGCGTAGTCTTGCAGGGACATGGGGACTCCTTTTGGTTGCGTATGGCGTGTGACGGGTCAGCCGCTTATCGTCTCTTCGATGGTGTCGGCCACGCGGGCCAGGTCGTCTTCGGAGATGACGAGTGGGGGGAGGAGGCGGAGGACGGTGGGGCCGGCCGGGAGGGCCAGAACCCCGCGCTCGTGCAGGGCTTTGAGGATGGGCGTGACTTTGACGCGCAGGTCAATGCCGATCATCAACCCCAGCCCGCGCACCTCGCGAATCATCCGCGAGTCAATGCCTTTCAAACGTTCGAGAAGCCACGCGCCCAGCCGCGCCGCGCGTTCGGCCAACTGCTCTTGCTCCATGACGCGCAGGGTCGCGAGGGCCGCGGCGCAGGCCAGCGGATTGCCGCCGAAGGTGCTACCGTGCGTCATCCTGGCCAGTTCGCCCACGCGCGGGCCGATGAGACACGCGCCCATGGGGAACCCGCCGGCCATGGATTTGGCGATGGCCATCAGGTCCGGCTCGACGCCCACATGCTCGCATGCGAACATCTTGCCGGTGCGACCGTAGCCCGTCTGCACTTCGTCGAAGATGAGCAATGCGCCTGACTCTTGACATAAAGTTCGGGCGGCGGCGAGATATTCCCTCTCGGCCGGATGCACGCCTCCCTCGCCCTGCACCACCTCGAGCAGCACGGCCGCGGTTTGTTCGTTCACGGCCTCGGCCAGCGCGTCCGCGTCGTTGAATGGGACATGGACGAAATCGGGCACGAGGGGTTGGAACGGGCGGCGGTATTTGGGTGACCAGGTGGCCGAAAGCGCGCCCATAGTGCGGCCATGAAAGCCCTGTTTCGCGGCGACGATGCGCGTGCGGCCGGTGCTAAGGCGGGCGAATTTGATCGCGGCCTCCACGGCCTCCGCGCCCGAATTGCAAAGGAAAGCCCGATTCAAGTCACCCGGCGCGACCTCGGTCAGCGCGGCCAACAGCTCCGCGCGGCGGTCATTGTAGAAGATTTCCGGGCACGTGATGAGCCGTTCGGCCTGCTCGTGAATGGCTCGGACGATGGCGGGGTGACTGTGACCCAGGTTGGCCGCGCCCTGTCCGGCCACGCAGTCGATGTATTCGCGGCCGTCCGCGTCCCACACGCGCGCGCCTTGCCCGCGTACAATGGCCACCGGCCGCTTGGGATACACGCCGGATGTGTGGGTGGATTCGAGGTCGATAATGGATGTGGTGGTCATGGCGAATGGGCGAGTGGGCGAGGTGGCGAGTGGGTGAATGGGCGAGTGGGCGAGTGTTTGTGTTCAAAACGGGATTTCGTGATAAAATAGAGGCAAGTTTTCGACCATGTTCTCAAAGGGAATTCGATATGGAATCAACGGCGACCGCCCGACATTTGCGCAGAGAAATCGATGAGGTCTTGGCCGACTTGCCGGAAGATTCTCTGGCCGAAGTGATGTCATATGTAAAATATGTGCGCTCGCGGTCGGAGGATGAGCCGAAAATTCGACGAATCGTGAAGCTGGAAGGCTTGTGGGCCGATGCGCCGTTTGATGTGACTCATGAAGAAGTGCGGGAATTGAGACGCCATATTTCGGCCCGAATAGCGGAAAAGGCTAAAGAGATATGAAATACCTGAACGGCTCACATGTTGCTCCCCAGCCTGGCGTCCGTTGCAAATTCCGACATCTCTGTAATCCATGTTCCCGCGCCGGCCAACGCGGTTTGAACGGGCTGGGGAACGCGTGAGTCGGCCAGAATAACGGTGGGGACGCCGGCTTCAAGGGCTTCGCGCGCGGCCAACACTTTTTTCTTCATGCGACCCTGCGCCAGATTCATGGCCTGGTCCAGTTGCGAGCGCGGAACATGCGAGACAAGGCTTGCTTCGTCGGGGAAGTCGGCCAGCAGGCCGGGCACATTGCTTAAGATGATGAGATGCGAGGCCTGAAGCGAGCCTGCTATCAGGGCCGCGGCTCGGTCGCCGTCCACATTGAGGCGCTCGGCCTGTTGGCCCAATGCCAAAGGCGCGATGACCGGCGTATAGCCCGCGGCCAACAACATGCGCAACAAGTCGCCGTTGGCCGAAAGCAGCTTGCCGGTGTAGTCGTCGCGCACCACGCGCTGGCGACCGTTCTCGACCGCGCGAATGGCTGCTTTGCGTCGCGCGAGCAGCAGGCGACCATCCACGCCCGAAAGCCCGACTGCATTGCAGCCCAGGCCTTGCAACATGGCGACAAGTCGTTTGTTCACCTGTCCTGCGGCCGCGGCCACATAGATTTCCAGCATCTCAGGGTTGGTGTGGCGGCTGACATGGCCCGAAGGCGAGACCAGTTGTCGCACAGGCACGCCCGCGCGCTCGGCCAGCGCGTCCGCGGCTGCGGACGTTCCGTGCACCAGCACGACCGGCCGGCCCGCTTCGACCAACGCGGCCACATCCGCGGCCACGGTTTCCAGGTTCACGCCGGCGCCTCCGCCGACTTTGATGACGAATGGAGTCATGAGGGTGGTGGATATTAGGTAGTGGATATTGGGTAATGGATATTAGATATTGGGCAAAAATGACTAATGCGTAAAATTGTGCAATTATTGTCGAAAGATTGTCGAAATATGGCTAAAAAGACATGCAAATGGGTGATTTGTTTGAAAACGACAAAAAACCTATCGAGACGGTTTGGTGGCTGAGGGGCTTGGCGTCGGGGCGAGGGATTATCGTCCCATCGTCCCATCGTCGGACTAATGGCGTGAATCGCTCATACCGGATGGAGGCCCATGAATCTCAGTCCTTCGTCTTCAGGCCAGCCCATCATCAAGTTCAGGCATTGCACCGCGCTTCCGGCCGCGCCTTTGCCCAGGTTGTCGATGGCGGCCAGGGCCACCATGCGACCGCTTTCGGGATCGAGTTGCCAGCCCACATCCGCGAAGTTCGCGCCGGCCAGGAGCTTTGGGTCGGGGTGGCGGTGGATGCCGGTGCGCTCGTGCACGATGCGCACGAAGGGCTCCTGAGCATAGGTCGCGCGATAGGCCCGCCAGATGTCTTTGTCGCTCAGGCCCGGTTGCGCCCAGGCGTGCGCGGTGGCCAGCGCGCCGCGCACCATCTCGATGCCGGTGACCGACAGATGAATGTCTTCTCGGCCCAACGCCTGCACCACCTCGGCCTCGTGGCGATGTCGCGTGGCCGCAAAGGTGCGCACCGCTCCGCTGCGTTCGGGATGGTGAGAGGCCAGCCCGGGCGACGCGCCGCCCTCGGACGAACCCACCTTGACATCCACGACGATGGGCCGATCTTCTCGCAACAGACCCGCGCGCGCCAGGGGAAGCAAAGCCAGAATCGAGGCCGTGGCGTTGCAGCCGACGCCGCTCACATAACGCGTCTCGCGGATGGCTTCGCGATTGATTTCAGGCAAACCGTAGACGAAGCGATTCAGCCAGTCTGGCGCGGCGTGGGGCTTGCCGTATCGCTGTTCGTAGATGACCGGATCGTTGAGACGAAAGTCGGCCGCGAGGTCGATGATGCGTTCGGCCAGGCCGGCGAACTGTTCGATGCGGGCCTGGCTCTGGCCATGCGGAAGGGCCAGAAAGAGTGCATCGCACGGCTCCAACTGCTCGAGGGAGACGAAACGCAAGGGCGAAGTGATTCCGCTGGGGCGCAGGTTGGGATGCGCGGCGTGCACATACCGCCCCGCGCGCGATTCCGAGGTCACCTGCGCGATCTCGACCCGCGGATGACCCATCAACAGACGGATCAGCTCTCCGCCGCCGTAGCCCGACCCGCCGACGACCGACACGCGTAGTTTGCTCATGCTGCGACCATCTCCTGCACGGTGAGGGGCTGGCCCGCGCGGGCGACGCTTAACACATAGTCCGCGACCCGACCGGGGATGTCCACGCCCGTGGTGTCGATGCTGTTTCGGAACTCCATAGTATGATTCACCTCGTTCACCAGCAGCCCCCGCTCCGGGTCTTCCAACAGGTCGATGGCCAGCACGCCCCCGCCGACAGCCTGCGCGGTGCGTCGGCAAATGTCGTCGATTTCCGGCGTCACCGGACAATTGCTGGCCGCGCCCCCGCGCGCGGTGTTGGTGATCCAATGTTCCGAATGTCGATAGATGGCGCAGATGGTCTCTTCACCCACCACAAAGGCCCGAATATCCCGCCCCGGTTTCGTAATATATTCCTGAATGTAGAAAATGCTGTGTTGATAAGAGCCGAGAGTGGCTTTGTGCTCGAGGATGGCCTCGGCCGCGTCCCGGTCGTTGATGCGGGCCAACAAACGGCCCCACGAGCCGACTACGGGCTTGAGCACCACCGGATAGCCCAACTCCTCCATGGCTTCCAGCGCGGCCTCGACCGTAAACGCCACGCGCGTCCGGGGTTGGGCGACGCCCGCCTGGGTGAGCGCGGTGGTGGTGAGCAGTTTGTCCGCGCAGAGCGAGGCCGTGTGGTGGGAGTTGATGGTGGGGACGCCGTGGAGCTCGAGCATCCTCAGGGCGTATAGCCCGCGCGCGGTGCTCACCGAGCGCTCCAGCACCACGTCTGCATCGAATGGACGTCGGCCATTGTCGGGCGCAAAGACGAGATTGCCGTCTCGCACCAGTTGCACCTCAACGCCGCGCTCGCGAAACGCGGCCACAAGTAGTTTTTCCTCCACGCGGATGCGCGAGACGAGCATGGCCACGCGTGGTTGTGCGGGGATGCGAATGAGGGGTTGGCGACCGTGGCCGTTGAGGCCGACTGTGGTCTGGCTTTCGTTGTTGGCGCGTATCATTCTCCCCAATCCTCCTCTTCTTCAGGGGCCAACTCAAGGGTCAGCGGTTCAAGGGATGTCACTTCCAGCTCCACGCCGCAATCGGCGCAGGAAACTATTTCGCCCTCGATGGGGTCGTTCAAGGTGATGACGGCTTCGCATTCGGGACAATTGGCTTGCAGAGTCATGGGATTTCCTCCTGGGATATGAACGGTTTGATGATGGATATGATCTAAGAATCCGATGCGGGATGATAAGGTGGTGGGACGCTACGAAAAAGCCCCCTCCCGCCGGACCGGTGGGAGAGGGCTTGTGCTCAAGATTTTGGGTGAGCGCCAGCAGCCTATCCTGGACCCGAGTCCGGCAGGTTGGGGCAAGGCTTCTTGGCGCGCTTCTTGGCGTCGGTTGGCAGAGAGAGGTGGGTGAAGAGATGGCGATTCATGGGATGAGTCTGGCTTTTGAGCGAATTCATGCGAAAAACAAAAAAACCCGACCGGCTTTCGCCTGGTCGGGCTGGTTTACGAGGGCGGATGCTTACGATCTCACTCCAAGCGCAAACGGCCTTCCCAGGCGAGGGAGGGCTTGCTCTTCTTGGAGGACTTCTTGGAGGAGATCAGATGCATCATAAGTTCAAGCATTCGAGAAAGATTAACAAGATTGGCGACATTATAACCAGGTTCGCTCATTTGTCAAATCGGCAAGGGGCGTTTTAGCTCTCCGCGGCCACGGCCTTGACCACCACGGGTCCGACGCTATCGCCCTCTGAATTCAGCCGGCGGTGCGCGCCGTCGCAATAGGGGAACTTGTCTGATTGCCAGCAACGACAGAAGGCTACAGTCTTGCCCACAGGAATGTCTTCATTATGACGGTCAGGTCGATTCTTCGTATTGATCATGATTCAGACCTCCATGTAATGATTTTGGACATGGGACGGTGAGACGTAAAAGGATAATCATGACTCGCCTCCTCCCTCAGTTTTCATGAGAGAGCCGACAAGATTGTAGGTCAGCTACGCGCGGAATTCCGTAGGCGAAAACACACTTTCTGCGGATCATGCATTGTATGTTCCGGCCGTGACATCACCGCCCATGCCCGTCCAATCGGTGTGGAAGAATTCGCCGCGCGGTTTGTCGATGCGTTCGTAAGTGTGCGCGCCGAAATAGTCGCGCTGGGCCTGGATGAGATTGGCGGGCAGCCGCGCGCTGCGATAGCCGTCGAAATAGGCCAGAGATGCGCTCATGGCCGGCGCGGGGACGCCCATTTGCACCGCGGTCGCCACCACTTGGCGCCAGTTCGCCTGTCGAGAGGCCACGGCATCGCGGAAGAAAGGCGCGAGCAAGAGATTGGACAAATCGGGGTTTTGGCGATAAGCCGCGGTGATGTCATTGAGAAACACGGCGCGAATGATGCAGCCCGCCCGCCAGATGCGGGCGATCTCGCCGTAGTTGAGGCCGTAATCATATTCCGCGGACGCGGCGCGGAAAAGCGTGAAGCCCTGGGCATAGGAAACCACTTTCGACGCGTAAAGCGCATCGCCTACGGCCTCGATGAACGCCTCCCGGTCACCCTCGAAAGAGGGTTGGGGGCCGCTCAATTGTTCGGATGCGGCCTCGCGCTCCTCCTTGAACGAAGAGAGCGCGCGAGCAAACACGGCCTCGGTGATGGTGGTCGTGGGCACGCCCAAATCCAGCGCGTTTTGGCTCGTCCACTTGCCCGTGCCCTTTTGTCCGGCCCTGTCCAGAATCAGGTCGATGAGGTCTTGACCGGTCTCCTCATCCTTTTTGGTGAAGATGTCGGCCGTAATTTCGATGAGGAATGATTGCAAAGGCCCCTCGTTCCAGCGGGCGAAAACTTCGTGCAACTCCGCGTTGGTCAGGCCAAGGCCGCGGTGGAGGATGTCGTAAGCCTCGGCGATAAGCTGCATGTCGCCGTATTCGATGCCGTTGTGCACCATCTTTACATAATGCCCTGCTCCACGCGGGCCAATGTAGGTGACGCAGGGTTCGCCCTCGGCTTTGGCCGCGATGGCCTCGAAAATGGGGCGCACCATCTCGTAGGCGTCTTTCTGGCCTCCAGGCATCAAACTCGGCCCCCACAGCGCGCCTTCTTCGCCGCCCGACACGCCCACGCCCAGGTAATTCAGGCCATCGACCTCGAGCTCGGCCGAGCGGCGTTCGGTGTCGTGGAAGAAGGAATTGCCCCCGTCGATGATCAGGTCGCCCGGTTCGAGATAGGGTTTCAGTTGACCAATGACCGCATCCACGGCCCGACCCGCCTGCACCATAATCATGATCTTGCGCGGCCGCTTGAGCGATGCGACCAAGTCTTCCACCGAATAGGTGGCGATGATGTTTTTTCCCTTGGCCGGGCCTTCCACGAAACGCGTGGTCTTGGACCCGGTGCGATTGTACACCGCGACCGTGAAGCCGTTTCGCTCCATATTCAACACCAGGTTTTGTCCCATCACGGCCAGACCAATCAGGCCGATATCCGCTTTTTGCATGTGATTTCACTCCTGTTTTTTGGTATTGGATATTGGATATTGGGTATTTGGTATTGGATATTGGGGGTTTTAGATAATGATATGGTGATCCAAAGTATCCAATATCTATTATCTAATATCCCCCATCTACATCCAAATCCCGCCGAATCGTTTGTAAAAGACCCTGCGACGCTTCTTCGATGAGATCAAGCACATGCTCGAAACCTCGGTCGCCGCCGTAATAGGGATCGGGCACTTCGCTCACGCCAAGATGAGGCGCGTAATCGAGGAAGAGACGGATTTTATGGCGATGTTCGGGCGGGCAGAAGCGTTGCAGATCGCGCAGGTTCCATTCATCCATAGCCAGGATATAATCGTACTCCGCGCAATCCCCGCGTCGAACCTGTCGCGAGCGCTGGCGGCTGATATCGACGCCGCGGCGACGCGTGGCCTGCTGCGCGCGGCGGTCGGGCCGCTCGCCTGCATGATAGCCGGCCGTGCCCGCGGAGTCCACCTGAACTCGATGGCTCAGATCATGTTCGGCCAATAATTGACGGAACACGCCCTCGGCCATGGGCGAACGGCAAATGTTTCCCAGACACACGAACAGAACCTTCACTTTCTTATTCTTACCCATCTTCATGTTGTATCATCATTTGGTGGTGGAGAGCGCAAGGCGCCAGGGTGAAAGCGCGATGGTTTTATGGCGCCATTGCACTCGAGGATTCGTGGGCAGACCCATCTAAGCCGCTGCGTTTTGTCCCGTCACTTCAGGTGAAGGCTGTCGTGTGGCCATTTCTCGATCAAGCATGATTAACCCAACGCCCGAATCACCTACATGACGCAATTGGGCGATGGCGTCGCGCGCATTTTTCTCCTCCTCCACTTGCTCGTTGATGAACCATTGCAAAAGCACTTGAGAAGGATAGTCCCCTTCTTCCAAGGCCAATTGATAAAGATTATTGATCAGGCTGGTGACATGTTGTTCATGAGCCAGTGTTCGTTCGAACACATCGAGCACGGATTTGTAATCGGAAGGCGGCGCGGCGATGGCTTTCAACTCAATATGTGCATCGCGTTCGACCATGAAATCGAAAAACTTGAGCGCATGCACCACCTCTTCTTCGTATTGAAGCCGCATCCAGTGGGCGAAGCCGGGGAAATCGCGTTCCTCCAACCAGGCCGACATGGCTAAATACATGTAGGCGGAATAGTATTCGGCGTTGATCTGTTCGTTGATGGCGTCTTGGAGTTTTTGGCTAAACATGGGTTTTTTCTCCCTCTATTGCAGAGATGATGATTTATTTTTCAGGCATTGAGCAATGCCTGCGTACTTGAAAAAGTTACAAAGAGCGCAACGGTGGCGCTGCGCAAACGCATCCTCCATTCTAAAGGGCGGCCAAGCCGATGTCAAAGTTGGTTGCATCATACGCGTTGCGCAAAAGCGTTTTCGGCAAGACGAGCGCTTATGATGCAGGGGTGCGTTTCAATTTCGGGGCGAAAAGTTACGCGTCGTTTCGAAACGCACCCATGACGCAGCGCGCAGTTGCGCTTCTTCCCAGTTGTTGATACACTTTATGGGTGCGTCGCAATGAGGCGACGTCGCGCATAGTAATGGCGCTATCACAATATTTGGAGGTAGAACAACCTTGGCTATTCCCACAGCGTTACTGAAGCGATTTTACGTCAAAGGGAGCTTACATAATTCGGAGGACGGGTTCGAGTTCCGCTTAAAAAACACCATAGCTCCGGCCACCGTGGTCTCTTTTGGCCCCATCGAAGTGGATGGAGAGCCTTTTGGCCCGGATCAAGTTGTCATCACTGCCAGCCGACCGCGTACGGCCAACACCATCACGGCCAAGGCTCCGCTCCCCTTGCACATGGGGAAGACCGTCACGCTTCGCGTGTTGGGGCCGCCGCTCACCCCTGGTTCTCACGAAATCGCAGTTCATGCCGTCACCCGCGAGGTTGGGCCGGTGATCATCGAGATTGATGATTCGGTGGCGCCGGAGACCGGTTCGTAACCAGAAAGCTTGCCGCAGCGAGGGTTGCCTCAGTGAGAAGAGGACCTGCACAAGAGAATCAGGCGTTGATGACGAAGGGGCCGATCGCGGCTTCGGTTCCTTCGTCTTATCCTTGATCTCGAGTGATGGGGGCCTTGGCTTGCTTTGAGCAACCCGCTATGAGGCTGCAATGATCTTAGTTGAACCATTGTCCATTACATTAACATGGAGGCGCGAAGATGATCGTCGGCTTACCCAAGGAGATCAAGGACAACGAGTATCGCGTGGGCATGACACTGGGTGGTGTGAAGTCTTTGATCCATGCCGGACATGAAGTGTGGGTTCAGGCGGGAGCGGGTGAAGGAAGCGGCTTTTCAGACGAAGATTATGCGGAACAGGGGGCGAGAATTGTGTCCACTGCGGCTGAGGCCTGGTCGGCCGAGATGGTCGTCAAGGTGAAAGAGCCTCAGCCCAGCGAATATCAATACTTGCGCCCGGATTTGGTTCTCTTTACTTACTTGCACCTGGCCGCGGACGAAACACTGACCCGGGCCATGGTGGAAAGCGGCGTCACCGGCATTGCCTACGAGACAGTGGAGTTGCCAAATGGCCACCTTCCTTTGCTTACACCGATGAGCGAAGTCGCAGGTCGCATGGCCATTCAGGTGGGCGCCTATTATCTGGAAAAGATGAATGGAGGTCGGGGCAAATTGTTGGGAGGCGTGCCCGGGGTGCGCGCGTGTGATGTGGTTATTGTTGGCGGCGGCGTGGTTGGGTCCAATGCCGCGCAAATTGCTTTGGGCATGGGAGCGAACGTCGTCATCCTTGATATCGACCTGGAAAGGCTGCGTTATCTTAGCGAGACCTTGCACGGCAATCTCACCACATTGGCCTCAAATCCTCACGCGTTGGCCGAAGCGGTTAGGCGGGCGGATCTGCTCATTGGCGCGGTGTTGGTGCGGGGTGCGCGCGCGCCCAGGTTGGTGACTCGAGAGATGATTCGGACCATGAAACCAGGTAGCGTTGTGGTGGATGTGGCTGTGGATCAAGGCGGTTGTATTGAGACGTCGCACCCGACCACCCACTCCGACCCCACCTTTTTTGTCGATGGCGTATTGCATTATTGCGTTTCCAATATGCCCGGCGCGGTGCCGCGCACCAGCACCTATGCCCTGAGCAACGCCACCCTGCCCTACGTGCTCAAGCTGGCCAACTTGGGGGTCGAGGCGGCAACTCGCGCCGACCACGGTCTGGCTTTAGGGGTCAATGTGTGTCGGGGGCGCATCACTTATCCGGCCGTGGCCGAAGCCTTTGGCATGGAATACACTCCCTTGACCGATTTGTGGTAGGCCTTCAGTCGCATTGTGGATTCTAGACGCGTTTATTTCATGATGCGGTGGTGTTTGAATCTGTGAATAAAGCGCCCCTGGCAATCGAAACTGGCCAGGGGCGCTTTGCGGTGAAAGCGGTGAAGGGTTATCGGAGCATAACCGGCAGATAGATGGGTTTATCGATGAGCACGACATGCCCCACGCGCGTCTCCGCATCGAGAGCCTGACCGGCCGTATTGGCCAGGGTTTGGGCTTCGATGCCGACGGGACTGGCTGAGCCGGCATCGCCGATGGCTTCAAAGGTTACATCGGCCAGGGTGAACTCGCCATCGACTCCGGCCGCGGACAAAAGGGAAAGGTAGATCCCATCCAGATCGAAACGGCACAGGCTCATATCGAATCGGCCGGTGGGGTCGGCCGTGCAAGTGAGAGGCCGAAGGATGGTTGGGTCGTATGTCAATTTGACGGTGGCCGCGGCCAAAGCGCCGGCCGGTAGTTCGGCGCTAAGCCCCACCTCTGTGGTCTCGCCTGGTCGCGTGAGTTGTTCATTGGTTTGCAGGATCGCGGCTTGGCTTTGAACAAAAGGCCAGGTGATAGACGCGGAGGCCGCCACCGGGCAAAGCGCATTGGGTATGCCCACTTCGCATTGCATGATGAAGAGCGCGTCTACGGAATCGCAAGCCGAATCGGAATTGACGTCACAATTGTCCAAATAGATTGTGTCGGGTGGAGGCGGACATTGATCGCTGGGGGCGCGGTCACCCACCGAGAATTGGAGAATGAACAGTGCGTCCACCGAGTTCACATCGAGGTCGCAGTTGACGTCGCCGGCTATCTGGCTATAGGGCAGGATGTTCACCAAGCCATCTTCTTCGATGGGCGTGATGGCCGCGCCGAACGCGTCGCTGAAGGTGGTGAGTGAGAGATCGAGCACGGCCGCGCTGTACACCGGACCAATGGCCTGGAAGGTGATGTTGGCCAGCGTTTCGTTGCCGGTGACGCCGGCGGTGGATAGCAAGGTGACCGTGGCTGTGTCGGACATGAGACTGCAAAGGGCCGTATCGAAAGCCTCATTAGGATCGGCGATGCAGTTGGTGGCCGATAAAAGGAGAGGATCCCATTGCACCTGGAAAGTGGCCGCGCCGAGGCCGGGCCCAGGGACGTCTAGCATTTCGACCGGCGCGACAATGAGATCGCCTGAGCTGACATCGCCGCCGATGACGCGGACAAGTGGGATGGGTGTTGCGGTGGGCGTGGGCGTGATGGTGGGTGTGGGCGTGTTGGTTGGGGTGAAGGTAGGGGTGGGCGTATTGGTGGGAGTAGGCGTGATGGTGGGCGTGGGTGTGATGGTTGGCGTAGGCGTGTGAGTGGGGGTTGGTGTTGGGGTCGGGGTGTCGGTGGGGGTTGGCGTGTTGGTGGGCGTGGAGGTGTTGGTGGGCGTATTGGTTGGGGTGGGTGTGTTGGTTGGGGT
>JAADII010000144.1 GCA_013151415.1 Chloroflexota bacterium | reverse complement strand
GGTGGGCGTGGGGGTGGGAGTGGGTGAAGGGCCGTCGGTGGGCGTGGGCGTGATCGTCGGCGTGGGGGTTGGCGTGGGCGTGGCGGAAGAGAAATAAAAATCGGTGAGATGCACAGACGGATTCGCCTGATACCAGCGCACCTGCTGCCCCTGCACCTCGCCATCTTCACTCACGATGTCGATGACGGTCATCCCCTCAGGGGGGACAGCGGTCAGGACAAAGTAATCATATACATAGGGCTGCACAATGAAAAAATTATAGAAACCCACGCCGTCGCTGATTCGCGTCTGCACCAGGGTTCCCGGCTCTTGCTCGCCTTCGTTGTAGCCATAAAGCTGCAACTCAACGCCTGTCAAGGGCGAAGGAGCGCCGCCCGCCCCTTGTTCATAAGTATACCCGCGAAAACGCCACACCGGCGTTGGGGTGGGGGTGATGGTGGGGGTGGGCGTGAGTGTTGGAGTGGGCGTGTTTGTGGGTGTGGCGGTGGCCTCGCTGGTGGGGGTGGGCGTTTTCGTAGGAACAAGGGGGCACAAATCTTTCACCCAACTTTTGAGAGGCGGATACATTTGCTGAGCAATCTTAATATGTCCGCTGTCGTTAGGGTGCAGTCCATCGGCCAGGTCCGCGAATCGATCCAGGTTGTTGTAGATATCGACGAAGACCACATTATAGCCGTTATCTATCTTATTCCTGGCCACCCTCTCCACCTCTTGGCTGTAAAGACCAGCCACGACGTTCTTGGCGTCCCAAACGGCCGGATCTTCGTTTTCACGATGCCCAACCGGTGGAATGGAAGCCAAAATGAGTCGGATATTCGGATCATTTTGCAAGATGCGATTCACTAAAGTATTGATGGCCGTGCGCATGGCATCAATATCTGCATCCACCTCGACATTGTTGGTGCCGATCATCAAAATCATAACGTGGGGTTTATACCTATTCATCGCGGTGTCGATCACATTCAAACGGATATCTTCGATAGTGGCCCCGCGATGGCCTTCATGGTTGGGCGCGGGCGAAGTGAGCTGACCGACCCATTGGATATCCAGCCCCTCGGCGACGCCCCAATAATTCAAATTATGGCGAAAACCCGCCCCCCACGAACTCAACCGACCGTATGTCACCGAGTCCCCTACGGCCATAACTTTAACCGGGCAGGTGTAAGTCTGTGCAGCAGAGCGAGCGACGTCCGATTGGGCCGACTTCGCCTCGGCCTGAAATAGCAGCGACAAAACCAAAGGCGCAAACAATACAACCAAATAAAGACTGCGGGAAAAGAACCGACTGTGAGATTTCATCATACGCACCTGAAACGCATTGCATCAAGCCCAGTTAGACCAAACGGGAAGGGAAAACATAAGGAGATTGAGAAACGCGAGGCAGATGGGCCTCGCCGCGCGTTAGGAGATGTTCAGCATACCACCAGTCCTTCTCCGCGTTGATATCGAACCCCTCCATGCCCTGCGTAAAAAAGGGCATGAGCACATTGCCGGCAATGGTGCGCTCCTCGAATACGACCCGAGTCCAGGCGATTTCCAGGCTGGCATTTTGCACATAGACCACGGGCAAGGACTGATATTGGCTGCTGTGCCAGGGCTGTTCGGGCGGCGAGAGGGGTAAGAGCGGCGTCATGCGCCGGCCGCGCACCACCCACATCTTGCCCGGATGTTGGCGACATTTCTCGACCGCGCGCAGGGAATCGACGCCCTTTTCAGCCAGGAACTCGCGCCAGGCGCGCTGAATGGTTTCTGGTTGACGAAAGGGGCTGGTGGGACGCAAAATACTAAAGCAATCGAACGACCGGCCTTCGTCGACCAGACGTTTCAATGTGTACTCCACCCATTCGATATCGGGCGATAGATCGCCAGCGAACTCGGCCGGTCGTAAAAAGGGGACCTCGGCGCCGTAATGACGAGCGATATCGGCATATTGGGCCGAATCGGTGGAGACGATGACCGCATCGAACACGTTGCTTTGCAACGCCGCAGCAATGGTGTAGGCCATGAGAGGGTGACCGGCCAGGAGGCGCACGTTCTTGTTGCGAACGCGCTTAGAGCCGGCGCGAGCGGGGATGAGACCGACAATGCTGGGTGTTTTCACCATGCGGTCCAACCTCCGTCAATGATCATATTGGAGCCGGTCATATAGGAAGAGGCGTCGGAAAGCAAAAAAATAACCGCGCCGTTGTATTCATCTTCGCGAGCCATGCGCCCCAAGGGGACGCGAGAAGCGTAATTGGCCAAAAATTGTTCGTCCTGATGATTGAACACGCCGCCAAAGGTGAGGGTGTTCACCCGCACCCCTTTTTCGGCCCAGTAGGTGGCCAGATAGCGGGTGAGATTGAGCAAGCCCGATTTAGAGATGGAATAAGCCACGGGCTTGAAAAAAGGCGCGCCCTGTGCGGCGCGATAAGTATACAACCGCTGATCGGGTGAGACCAAACCATAGATAGAGCTAATGTTGATGATGGAGCCGCGACCGGCCCGCGCCATGGCCCCGCCGATGACCTGGCAGCAAAGCACCACGCCCTTCAAATTCACATCCAGCACCTTATCCAATGAAGCTTCGGGATAAGTCTCGAAAGGGCCGTTTTCCTCGGCTGGCGCGTCGGGCGGCGAATCGAGACCCGCGTTGTTGATAAGGCCATGAGGAACATCCCATTGCTCCACCACCGCGGCCAGGCCCAGCTCAATGGATGTTCGATCGGTGACATCGACCTGTTGGAACATAAGATTTGGATCGTCGGTCCGCGAACCAAAACGCTGGCGCACATAGTCCTCGTCCACGCGCATATCGAACACGGCCACGCGAGCGCCGCGATCGAGCAAGGCCAGGGTGAACTGTCGCCCCAACTGACCCATGCCGCCAGTGATGATGACGATTTGATCTTGCACTGAAAACAAAGTGTCCATTATCGAAGCGCCTCGTTGATGACTTGCTCCAATTTTTCTGGTGGAACGTAGATGTCCCAATAAAATTCTTTTCGGGGCGCCTTTGCATACGCGTCGTTGGGAATATTCTTACCAATCAAGTAGTAATACGAATATCCCAACGCTTCGCTCATAGTCCAATAAGCATAATGCACCGCCTGATCGCCAAATATCTCTATGATAACGGTGTCGGAACGAGCAAAAAGCATATTGGTCAGCCCCGCGCCGTGGGGCGCGATGATCGCATTTGCTTTGGCGAAAAGCTCGATTTGCTCCCTCAAGCTCAGTTCTTCGGCCAAAACGATGTCGAACCCATGCCTCTCCAACACAGGCCTGAGCTCATCCATATTGACGATGCGACGATTTTGGGCTTTTTCACGACTGATGAACAAGCGCCGACCTGGCTTGTCGCGCTCGTTGCTGATGCAATATGCATGCATCAATCGAGAACGCAACCAATGCAAGGCTTCGGGCAGATGATGCGCGGACAAGGCGACAGGAGGAGAGAAAAACAAAACATCGAACTTCCACACCTCGGTGGGACGGAAAGGCGCCAAACGGCGCTCAATGCCCAATATCCTCAAGGTTTCTAACTGATAAGGTCTCAAAGGCGAAGGGGTGATGAAAGTTACATCGTCTGGTAGACGCTCAAGAACGCGATACAACCTCTGCAACACATTAACAAGCCAATGATAATAATTCCCGCTCCAACAGGAGCGAAGCAAAAGCGAGTAATAGCGCCCGCGACGAGGCTTGATCTCCCAAGGGAAATAGTGACGATACGCTGGATCGCTCTTCAAAAAATCCGACGTGTATACCGGCTCCACCGTGAATGTTCCATCGGGCAAAATGATGAGACCGTTGACGCCAACGAGTTTGGCGTCAGGTATTTTGGCCAAGTATTGAGCGGGAAAAGTATGACGCTGATGTTTATGAAAGAGCCAATGCACCTCGGTCTCGGCGGGGGCTAGAGGCAATGAACGAACCACAGAATATCCCTCGGAGATGCGCTGACAAGAAGCGGCGGGATATCCTTTACACCACGCCTCCACGTTTTCGCAATATGCGGGGGGATGGATATCGGAAAGGAAAAATCGCCGCACCCTTCGTAGCTGCCGTCGCATGCCTGTCAGCATTGTCATGCGCCATCCGCAATACGCCGTCAAACTGAGGGTTTTCTCACACGCAAACGTCGATGTTGCTCCTGCTATTGACGCATAGAGGAGCGCACCGATGCGTATCTCGGTGCAACTATGGCGTAAAGCGAATTCAACAACTCGAATAGCTTAACCTCCAGCTCCGCCTTGGCGCCAAGCCTGGCAAAGGCCTCTTGAAATAGGCCCGCCGCAAAATCGTATAATTCCATGTCAAGTCGGTTTGCCTCGCGAATAAGTTGCCGAGTGGAATCGGATACGCTTGGCCTGACCGAGCGCGGCATTGTGTTCTGCTTCAGATACAACAGTCGGTTCCAATGAAACGCGCGTCGAGCCAAAATCAGGCTCCTGTTGAATTGCTCGACAAGGCCGATGCAGTCAAAATGCGTGACCAGGTTGATCTTGGCCTGTTCTAACATGTCTCGATCACACTTCCCAAAATCCACGGCGTCAAGACATTCCCACCCCGCAAGTATACGCGTCTGGCCGTTGTCGGTGGCCACTTTCGAGACGCCTTGTCGAACAAACTGGGCCAGAGTCATGTTTCGAGAAACCAAAAGATCGTGATAAGTGTGATGAGGCGTGCGCAGAATGAAATAGTAACTGGAAATTACGCGGGCGACCGGATGGCGAAGAAAGGTGAAATAACACATCGGGCGCTGAACAAATTCGTGTAGTCCAAAACAGAAATGTCCCTTGACGATTTCCAATCTGGCGAGCTGTTGGGGCGAAAGAGCGAGAAATTCCTCAATGGATTCCTGCACCCGCATCCCTCTGATGGTGAATATGGCGTCCTTACTATAGTTGCGTTCAATGATGCGATGTATCGTCGTTCCACCCGCTTTGGGGATGTGCAAGAAGGCAAGCAAGGGTGAGGAATCTGTCTTCATCAAGTGACGCTCCTCCAAAGTGTGTGCTGCAAACAGGCGCGACTATTCAGGTTCCATAAACAGCCTCGAACAAATCACAAATCTCCCGCACTGCGCCATGGCCGCCAGGCCGGTTGGTGCGATATTTGGCGACAGAAATCACCTCGGAATGGGCGTCTTGCACCACAATGGGCAAGCCCACAAATTGCAATGCAGATAAGTCGTTGATGTCGTTGCCCACAAACGCCGCCTGATCGGGGGTCAGACCGCGTGTTTGCAAAAGCTCTTTCAGGGCCGCTCGTTTGTCCTTGCAACCATGGATGAAACCGATCTTGAGTTTGCGACTGCGATGCGCCACCACATCGTTGGGTTCGCTGGAAATGATGTATGGCTCCACGCCTAAACGTTCCAACTTGCGTAGGCCAATGCCATCCGCGCGCGTGCACCGCACAGCCTCGCGGCCGTCTTCGAACACATAAACCATGTTGTCGGTGAACACGCCATCGAAATCGAAGGCGATGAAACGCACCGCTCGGATGGCGTCGATCAAATCATCGGGGATGCCTGCTTCGAAAATAGCGTCCAATGTCCAAAGTCCGAAGTTCAATATCTGTTCGCCGGTTCCCCGTTCACAGTTGGATTTCCTGAAAAAAGCTATTCCACCGCTGAGTTCGCTGAGAGCGCAGAGAAAAAGTGGGGGGTTTCAAGAGAAAAACATGGCTCAATTCACCTCATTTCCCTCTCTGCGTCCTCCGCGTGCTCGGCGGTGAACTTTTTTTCAACCCGCTCCATCCAGCAGGTCTTCCCAGTGGATGCCTTCGTCGAGGCCGAGAGGTCGGGCCAGTTTGCGTCCGATGATGCGGTCCAATTCGTAAGGAGGGAGACCCAAATTGGGCGACTTGATAGCCACATCGTCGTAGGTGAGCACATGGCCGGCCGGCAAATCGCGCGCGGCCACCAACCCTTTGCCCATCTTTTGCAGAGCCGTCTCTTCCGAAGGATAAATGCGTTTGACGCCGTCGCCCAAAGCCACGCGAGCGCGACGCAAGTCGCGAATCATTTTCCTCATGCCAATAGGCTCTAGCGACATGGCGTGATCTGAACCGCGCCAGGTGTGATTGAGCGTAAAATGTTTTTCGATAATCCGCGCGCCCAATACATAGGCGGCCACGGCCATGGCAATGCCGTTGTAATGATCGGAAAGACCGATGACCACGTCGGGGAACTCTTCACGCAACGTCTGAATCACTCGCAGGTTCATTTCTTCAGCGGGCGTGGGATAATTGGCCGTGCATTGGAGTATGGCCAGACGCGGGTTGATGGGCATGATGGCCTCGTAGGCGCGACGCACGTCTTCCAACGTGGCCATGCCTGTGCTAATGATCATAGGCTTCTGAAATTGAGCCACGTGTTTAAGCAAAGGAATGTTGCGCAGATCACCAGATGCTATCTTGAACGCGGGCACATCCAGTTCGGCCAAGAAATCGGCGCTAGGAATGTCGAAAGCCGTGGCGAAAAATGTGATGCCAAGCTCCTCCTCTGCATAACGTTTGAGCTCCACATATTCATCCCATCCAAACTCCAAGAACTCTCGATGTTCGCCATAGGTGCGCCCGAAACTATTGCGATGTTCATAGGGTTTATTGTAGAGATCGCGCGTAAACAAGGTGCGATTATCTCGCTTCTGAAGCTTGACAGCATCTGCGCCGCACTCTTTGGCGACCCGAAAAAGTTCTTTGGCCTTTTCCACCTCCCCCTGATGATTGTGCCCAATTTCGGCAATGATATAACAATCGGTTTCATCGCTGACTTCGCGAGAGTCGATGACAAACGTGCGCGTCATATGTAGCTCCTCTCCTTTCTGAGGATTGTGGTCATCGTGAGCAAAAGCTCACCCAAAAAAGAAACATGACATCAACGCCTGACGAGTTCCCGCGAGAAGTGACTGGCTCCGCCAACGACGCACAAAAAACGTCGGACGCTCATTAACCGGTGCGCCGGTCGGGAACGCGCCTGATGAACTGAATCAACAAAAACAATATACACGGAGACCCAGCGAATTGCAAAACCTGCCAAACCGGACAAGATGGTCATTCATCGATGGCGGCCAACGTCCCCAAACCATATCAATGGCAAAAATCCTAACAGCGCGTTCGGCGTTGGCGAAGGGGTGCGCGTGGGTCGAACCGTGGGAGTGGGCGTTGGCGACTCGCCCACTTTCACCAATTCCAGCGCATCGAGACGAGCGCCCGCTTCTCGCAAATACACCGATACGGTGTGAACGCCCAAGTCCAACACATATTCGCCGGGCGCATCCACGCGCACATACCCCTCACTTATGGGCACGCCCCAGATGCGAGGTTTGGAATCATTCACCTGAATATAGAATGAGTTGGAACCGCCATCAGAAGCGAGAGTCCAACCGCGCACGCGGTAGCGCCCCTGCTCAGAAACCAATATGCAAAAGGTGACTTTTTGTGTTTCATCCGGTTCATCAGGCCGATTGCCGTTGCCTTTGGGAACGACAACATAGGCGCCGCCGCTGGCGGCGGCGTCGGGCCGCGCTTGAAAAGCGCCATACAGCGCGCCCGCTTCGCCCTCCTGTCTCAAGCCTGCGCAGTTTGGATCCCAGGTGGGAGGAGGGGTGGGGGTGGGCGCCACCGCATCCGATTCCAAATAGAACGCAAAGAGAGACGCATTTTGCAACCGAAATTCAAGTCGAACAGGCAGGCCAGAAAGGGTGGATACGGCTGGTTCACAGTTCAACGATTGCGCCAGTGCGTCTACGCCGCTAATTCGCTCACAGGCGGCCGCCAAAATGTTGTTTTCATCCAGTATGCGCACCTCCACCCAACCTTGAGAGGCGTCTACGTTCAAACGAAGCGCGTCGCCGTCGAGAAAGAGCAGCGGCGTCATTATGCGGCCCGGTTCAGAACCCGCTTCGCGCGCCACAAACCGATCTTTGGGCAATTTCACAAGACCAATTTGACGATCCTCTCGTGGTTTGTATTTGTGTCCCCAACGATAACCGCCGTAATAGAGATACAGCTCATCCCCCACATCGACCACGCTATCAATCCAGGCAAAGGCGTGATCCCAAGCGCCAATGGCGGGATCGGGCTCGAAAAAGGGATCGGTGTGACGATCGCGCACCCAGTTTTCGCCATCGCGGCTCCAGGTTAGCACGGTGTAGCCCATGCCAAAAGCCTCTTCGGGCGCGCCGCTCACGGTTACATCGTCTCGCAACACCTTCAACATGCCGATGAGCAGATCGCCGCGGCGTTGAACCCCGGCCGGCCCGCCATAAAATTGTGTGACGCCGGGATCATTCTCATCTGGCGCAAAAAGTACGCGCGGTTCAGCCCAATGTTTGTAATCCAAACTGGTGGTGAATCCCACGCGACGAATGATCTCATATTTGCTTTCCCCTTCCAGATTCGTCCAGGCATACGGGCTAACATAGCGGAATGTCAATCCATAACGACCGCGAATGGGATCATAGAAACTGTGTATGATGTCCCCCCAATTCTCATAATGAACATTGTTTCCATATCCCGGAAATAAAGTGTCGATGGCCTCATATTGTCGCCAGGTAATACCATCGGCCGAAAAAGCAATGCGCGTTTTAAACCAATCCTCAGGATCGCGATATCCCGGAGTCTGCACATAAGCATAAGCCAGTTTGAAACGCTCCGCCAAAGGGGTGAAATTCGGCCCAGAGTCCAACACGCCGGCGGACACTGTTAGAGGAAGATCAAGGCGTCGATAGGGCGCTTCCCAGTTGACGCCGTCATCCGATTCCAGATATGCCAAACCCGGACCGTAGTAAGTCTCGGCCTCCTCCTCGGGTCGTCGCCAGGCGTTGTACCACATGCGAAAGCGACCTGATTCTGGGTCTCTGACGACGGAGAGGAAGGGTTGTCCGGCCTGATAGTCGGGGCCGCTGTTGACCACGGGCCCAGAAAGATGGCGTTGAGGTTGGTTCACCCGCCGCGTCACGGCCTCTGCGCTCTCGATCAGATAATCATCGACAAAAAGATAAGGGCCGGGAGCGAGCGTAAGAGCCTTGACCGCGCTGTCGCTCGAGCGCGCGCCATAATCTCCGGCGAGAGCTATCTCGCTTTGTCGCCAAAACGATGGTGAAAGCGCGAGCAATAGCCCCGCCAGAGCAAATAAAAAGAAAGAGCGCTGCCTGGACATTAACATATAAAACAAGTGTGCACGACGCAAATGTCATGCACATTCTCCTCAACATGGTGGCGTCATGACGTTGGGTGCATTGCGTTCCAACCACATCGGTTTCGAACCGGAATCCACCTTTTGTCATTATGACGTTCGCCAAGCGACTAATGGGACGTTGGGCCAGGTCGCAGGCCTCCAACGCGATGCCGTAGGCTCAATCTATGGGCGGCGGATGTCTTCCCGAAGTTGTCTATGACAATGAATTAGGGAGTGTGCAGACCGGGAAAAAGTAGCTTATTGGCCTCTTGAGCTTGTAAAAATGCTTCATGTTGGCGAAAGACTTCGATATTGGGCGCGTTCACCCGATACAACCTTAAGTCTTTTGTGCTCGCGATCAGCTCGCCCCATCCTTCACCGGCAACGAAATCGGAATTCGTCCGCACCACAACATAGTCGGGCGCGGCGTTTAGCTCGCCAAACCAGAGATTTTGAAAATCTGTGTTGTTGTCGAAACCAATGCCGCTGAGAAAATAGACGGGATAATCGTCAAACACAAACATCAGATAATAGGGAAACATCCAAAGCCCCTCCTCTCTTGGGGCGCTCACCGCCAACCATTGCGGATCAGCTTCATTCAGCGCGCTCGTCAGAGCCGAAACGTCGTAATCCTCTGGCTTATTGGCGTTGGCGGTGCGGAAAGGCTTGAGTTGCGTGAGATGAACATAAGGCAACGAAAGCCCAAACAAAACCTGCAACACAAACCAGGCCGCCACCAGCTTTCGGGCCACAGACAACCACGCAGCCTGTGCGTCATTCTCACTCCACAACACCATAATGCTGAGAACAAGAAAAGGATAAACATAGGTGAAGGCGCGGCCCGAAGCCCAGTAAGTGCCGGTCGCAAACATAACGGCTGCGACGAACGCGCCTGCGCCCACCAAAGCGAGGAGAATGCGCTGGTCGATGCGTCGCACATTGCGTAGCCCCTGCCAGGCGAGAACCAGGAAGACCAGTGTGAGCGCAGCGCCCAAGATGAAACCAGCCAAGCGCCAAAGCGAACTCGGGCCAAGCGCAAACGCTTCCGCCAACAGGGAAAACGGGGTTCCCCAAAGGGCCGCGGGGCCATCGCGATAAAGATATAGCAGGGCGTCTAGATCGGTGAGAGGCGAGGTGTTTCCCACCACCACCGGCGTTTGCCAAAACAACGTCTTCAATGCGAAATCAACTTGCGAACCCAACAAGATGAAAAGCAGAGCGAGCGCTAAGGTGATAAGATGGAAAAGAAGCGCCTTGAAAGGAACAGCGCGTTGTATCATCCCCAAACCATAATAGAAGGCCATAGCCAACGCGGCGATGGGAACGGATTGCACATAAAAGGCGACCAACGCGGCCGAGGCCAGGGCCAACAAAACGCGCTCGCGAGAAAACGCGCGCAACGGGGCTTTCTCAAGCTGAATCCAGGCGAAGGCGAAGAACAGAAACAGCGGTAAGAGATTCATGCGCGCGGCCGCATCGATCTCCAACAGAAACCGCGCCCAAAAACCAAAGACAACGGCCAACGCGGCCAGCCACGCCATTTTTTTCGGCAACCGCATCTGCGCGGCCAAAGCCAACACCAAAGGAATGGCGATGATAAAGGATATAAGGTTATATGCGTAGAAAAACCGTTCGATGGCCAAGCCCAGCCATTGTGCGGCCCAGGCAAACCCAACCTGAGTGGTCAAACGAATGGGTTTGAGAATCATGCGGGCCGAGTAAAGCGCGGTGGGCGATATCTCGGCCAGTTTCGCCACCCCCTCTAGATTGCTCATGTCCGCGCCGGCCTCGAGCGTGGGCCAATCCACCACCCGGAATGTCTCGGCCACCGACATATAGGTGAAAGCGTCGCTGGGGTTGCCGCGAAAGACTGCGTAGTTGATCCCCTTGCTGAAAAGCGGTCCTGCCAGAACCCCGGCGCACAACAAGACCAAAACGGCCGAAGCAAACAAAGAGCGCCAACCCTCGAATGAACGATAATCCTCCCGGCGTCGGCGCCAATCGAACGCCACGCCAATCACGCTCGAAACAAACAAGATCAGCGTGAGAGGCCAGACCCATATTCGCGCCGGACCCACAAAGCGTAAGAGCGTGAACCCCACCAGACCGATGAAGGAAAGGCCGAGAATAGGCGCAATAGCGGCCGCGTAGGCGATGCGTTTTTCGCCAGGCGCAACCAACCACAAGGCCGGCCCAATGCCAATGAGAAAGAGAACGATAACGATAAGGAATGAACCGATAGCTTCGATAACCATGTTGCTGTAGAAAATGCAAACTAAAGGGTGAGATTCGCTTGAGAACAAAGCTCTTCGACCAGAGCGGCGCGTGTTATGTCAGTTTTGTTCATGATTGAGAGCTTTTCTCCCAATGACCTATGCAAGGCATGAACTCATGCCAAAACGCCCCATCTCCACACCGCGTTCCTAGCCGCCTGCATCGTCATCCAACCGGTGGGCCAGAACCTCATGATACCAATGCAGATAGTCATCCACCATGCGCTCGCGATCGAAACGCTCGCGAGCTACAAGCGCGGCCTCCGCACCCATGCGTTGGCGCAAAGGTTCGTCTTTCAAGAGCTGAAACAAACGAACGGCCATGGCTTCGGCATCGCCAGCCGGAACCAAAAAACCGGTGCGGCCGTCCTGAACCTGCTCGGGGATCCCGCCCACCGCGGTGGCCACCACCGGCAATCCACAGGCCATGGCTTCGATGACCGCATTGGGAAACGTGTCCGCGCGAGCAGCATGGATGTAAACATCGGCCGCGCGATAATATGCAGCCACCTGATGCGGATCTGACTGAAAACCCTTTAACAAAACGGTGGCTGAGCCCATGCGTTGGGCTTCACCAGATTCGCCCAAAAAAAGAAATGTAATTGGGTCGGCTTCCCATTGTGACGCCAGGCGCTTCACCACTTGCTCCATCGTGACATAGTCTTTCCACGGGCTTCGCCGCGCTACGCGACCAACGAACAGAACCAACAAAGAATGCCGCGGCAAGCCGAGCGCCTGTCGGGCTTCGAGTTTATCTCCGGGATGAAAGAGGGTGAGATCGACGCCGTTATGAATCACTCGGGCCTCGACCACGGCCGATTGAAGCATGGAGCGCGCCACTTTGTCCATCAACCATTGGCTGGGCGTGGCTACATACAGGCGGCTACGTTCGAATATTCTCTGCTTTCGTCGCCAATTGTAGGCCGACGCGTCTCGTTTAATGGCAATGGGCCGGGCCAGATCAGGACACCGCCCACAGCCTATCCGCCAACGGTCGCAATCTAAAGAGTGGACGCAATGTCCGCTGAGCAGCCAGGCGTCATGGAGGGTGAGAAAAAAAGGACGCCAAGCAGAAAAACGCGGCAACGCCCTTAGATCAAAATATCCTCCGTGCAAATTGTGGGCGTGGAAAATATCGGGGGGATGAGGCGCTAGATCGAGCAATCGAGATGTTCCTGGGAAATTAAAATCCTCAACACCAAACTGCCGCTCCAGCCAGCGTTGCGGCTCTCCCAACGCGGCCATGCGCAAGCATGCGCGGACCAGGACGTCATGGGCATGCGCGCGTCGTCGGACGCCCAACCAAAACCGCCGCCAACGTTCAGCCTTGCGCGAACGAGGGATTTCAAAAACATGTGCGTCGTTTCCACGCTTCACGCCCACCGCCATATAAGAGCCAAAACCCCGCCTACGGTAGGCGCGAAAGAGACCATAAGCAATCGCTTCAGCTCCACCAGCGTGGTCGTAGGTGCTGATTTGCAAAATGTTCAAATCGCTTTGACTTACCGCATCGCGCCTGAGAGGAATGTTCACTTAAGCATTCGGTCGATAGCCGTTTAGGCAGGCGCGCCAATGCGCCATGCGTTGCTCCAACTGTTCTTGATTCAGGAGGTCTTTCTCATATTTGGGGTTGATGGCTCTTGGCGCAGCATGACGCTGTTTGCGCCCCCGAAATTTGCGATATTCGAACGCCAGACGAGGAAAACGAAACTCGGGCGGCATAAGGCTGCGATAGGTGGCCGGCGGGGGCGGCTCGATGCGCCCTGCATAAAGATCGGCCACAAATTGGGCCAGGTTCCAAATGGAATCGCCGTTGGCCATAAGCGTTGTGCGCGCCCATTGACCTAAACGATTCTCACGCATGTCGTTCGGCGTCATCATGGCCTGCCGAAACGCTTCTTCGGTTTGCAAGTGCAAAGCCAGATCATGCCAGGGCGCGTGCAGGTTTTCGGGAATAGGATGGGGTTCGAGCATGTAGGCCGGCTTCCCCGCAACCGCAGCTTCGATCAAGCTCGTGCTATGTGAGGTGACCACGATATCGCTGGCCAATATCCACTCGCGCACTGTGCCTTCTTTGAGCACCCGCACTTGCGGAGGTCGATCAGGGACCGTCTCTCGCACCTTGGCTTCGAACTGCTCTAAGGGCGTGGCGGGACGCGGCCGCACGATGATCTCAAAATCGCGCTCGCGCGCCAGATTGACAAACCAGCGCATCACTCGAGCGAACGACGACTGACAAAACCGAACGAGCTCATCGACGCGTTCTCGCTGGCGATCGTATTGCCCATGACGTTTCAAATCGCTCATGGTGTAAAACATCCAGTTGTAATTTTCGGGGAAAAACACCCAGCGTTTATTCACGTCTAGCCCATATGTCGCGGCCAACTGGGCGCGCGAAACAAAGCAATCTTTATATGGAAAATCGTATAGGGAATAGGCGGGGTGGCCGTTGAGAAAAATGCGCTTGGACGGAATGCCCTGAGCCAGCAAAAGATCGCGAAAAGATTCGCTCCAGGCATGATGAAAGACGTGCTTCAGTGCAAATTCGCCAGTCGGGGTTTTCGAGGCCTGATTGCCCTTATAAAGAAGCTGCTCCCAAGCCAGGTTAACATATATTGCTTGAGGCCATTCAACCAAGCAAGCGCCAAAACTGTGCTTAGGCAAAGCAAAACAGTCGTAATAGCAAAATGGCAACAACACCATTCGCGGCCGCACTTGCGCAATAGCCCGATGAACGCCATAAGGATATTGCACCAGCTCGACGGAAAGGCCCGCATCGCGTTCTAGATAATGCTTCACTGCGCAAGCAACATCCAGTTCGCGCACCACATGTTCGTAAAGATAGACAATGTCAACAGATTTCATAAAATTTACTCACTCATCGGCTTCAGATGCATCGCCCAAACCCCTGACAGCATCATCCAGCCAATGAAGATGAGGGTTTGGCAAACACCGAGATAATATCGCCAGGCTTGTGGGCCAGTTTCTCATTTTGTTCAACCATGTTCAAACCATGCTTTGCCACGAAATGAGCGAACAAATCCCGACTCATGTAGGTTCGCAAGCCTTGTCGACGCTCTTTCTCCGTGGGATATTGACCAGCATGATGAATAATGGCTATGCCGCCGGGCTTGAGCACCCGGAAAAAATCGCGGATATATGCAGAAACATCGCTTGGATTAATATGTACAAACACATCATAAGACCATATATAATCCAGAGAGTTATCCTCGATAAAATCCAGACCCCGCTCGATGAGATAATACTCAATGTGTGCATATTCCCGGAATCGGTCTCGACAAATATCCAGGCAACGTTCCGTGATATCCGCCACCAGCAACCGACCGGCCAAAGGCGCGAGTTCAGCAGTCCAACGCCCCGCGCCCGGGCCAATTTCAAGCACCACAGAGCCCGGCTGAATGTATTTTCGCATCATGCCGTCGATTAACGCCTGCTTCCACTGCTTCGGCTCAAGCCCGCGATATTCACGCACATGATCGGTCCACTCCTCACCGCTCAATGACCAATCATAATCGTTCCAGATCTGCCGATTCTTATCCACTGTGAGGGTGGGCAGATCGACCACTACAAGGTTCTCTCCACTTGCAAAACGCCGTTGTTTATATTGCAACAAGCGACGCCTGAGCGCGCGTATCCAGGTGCGTGGATTGAGCAAATCCAGGATCGCGCCCTTAAATCCTTTTTGAGCAATGCGAACGTGTAATGAACGAACAACTTTCATAGACAAAATCTCTTGAGAAGTTTAACAACATGAGAGGAGATGCAACACCGTGAAACAATAACGAAATTAGTCTATAAAATGCGTTCGTGATTTGTCAATGAGCCGCCACAAAAGAGCGACCCGGACGCCGACGTTGATTTGCCAACGTCTGATAATACCAATCAAGATAATCATTCACCATGCGCTCTCGGTCGAAACGCTCACGCGCCGAACAAGCCGCATTCATGCCCAGCCGACGTCGCAACGCCGGGTCTGTGAGAAGCCGATGCACGCATGCAGTCATGGCTTCGACATCGCCAGTCGGCGCGAGAAGTCCCGTCTTCCCATCCTCCACCTGTTCGGGAATGCCGCCTACAGCGGTCGCCACCACCGGCAAACCGCAAGCCATAGCCTCTAAAACGACATTGGGAAAGGTGTCGGCTTTAGCCGCATGCAAATAAACGTCCGCAGCCTGGAAAAATCGAGCCACGTCCGCGGCCTGTTTTTCAAAGCCCTTGAACAACATCAAAACCGAGCCAAGCTTTTGCGGCGCGTGTTCCTCACCCAGGAAGACAAATACGGTCTTCGCGTTCGAAGCGTTCACTGCAAGCCGCTCGACCACTTTTTCCATTAAATCATAATCCTTCCAGGGGCTGCTGCGGGTGGCGCGGCCAACAAACAGAACAATATGCGCATCTTGCGGCAGACCAAGCGTCGCTCGGGCCTTTTGCTTGTCTCCGGGATGGAACAGGGTGAGATCGATGCCGTAGGGAATGATCCGCGCCTCGACAATGCCAGGCATCAACATCGAACGCTCCACTTTATCCATGAGCCAACGGCAAGGCGTGGCCACATAGAGCTTGCTGCGCGCATAGATGTCTCGTTTGCGTCGCCAGTTATAGGCCGAGGCGTCTCGCTTGATAGCGATAGGGCGTGCAATATCGGGGCAACGACCGCAACCATGCAACCAGCGATCACAATCCAATGAATGCGCGCAATGCCCTGCAAGAAGCCATGCATCGTGAAGGCTAAGAAATAAAGGTCGCTGCGCCGACAGTCGCGGCAGCATCCTCAGGTCAAAATATCCGCCATGTAGGTTGTGGGCGTGGAGAATGTGAGGAGAATGGGGAGGCAGAAGGGGCGCTGTTGCTGTGGCCGGAAAATGAAAGTCTTCGACGCCCAGTTGACGTTCTAACCAACGCCGAGGGTCGCCCAAGGCGGCCAAACGAGCGCGCGCGCGAGCGCCTGATCCCTCCGTTCGCCATTCGGGTCTCAGCCACCAATCTCGCCATCGGCCATTTGCACGCGGCTTCATTTGGAAGACGTCGGGATCTTGTCCGCGCTTCCAGCCCACGGCGAGATAAGAACGATGACCTCGCTGACGATAGGCCTCGAACAAACTATAAGCCACCCCCTCCGCGCCTCCGGCGTGGTCATAGGTGCTAATTTGCAAAATATTAAGCGTATCACCCAATCTCGACATCACCGCCAACGCTCCATTGAACCGCCTCCATACAAACGCTCGATCAATATATTCGTTTTCAGCGCGTCTGGCAGCAAACAGGCCGGAAGGGTGGGCTGTTTATGGTGTCGCACGCTTTCGATGAAATGAAGATCTTGCGCATAGACGCCGGCCCGAAAGGCAGTATCGATTTCATCGGCGCGAATGGGAATCTCCACGCCTTTTTCATTGATGAACCAACCGCGCTCGAACGGCCCATAACGCAAACGCCCATTTTCGGCGATGAGCGTGAGTCGCCAGGGAAGCTGTGTGTCCCATAAGGCCAGCACGGCGCTCATGGCGCCGCCTTCGTGCTCGATGACGCCGCCGAACGAGGCCGCGGCATTATCAAAGGCGACATTGGGCCGGGCGATGCTGTGCACTTCCTTCACATCGCCCAAGATATAGCGCAACAAATCGATGCCATGCACCGAGTTGCGAAAAGCGAAGTGATCATAGTCCCATTCGGTTAGTCGCCGCGATTGGCGTTCATCGGTGATGCGCTCGGGCATTTCCAAAATGGCTCCGCGAATGGGTCCATAAGTCGCGAGCGTGGCCAGCCCGTGTTCGATGACCGAATAAAAGCGGCGGTTCATGCACACCATGCCATAGGTGTTGTATTTTTCGGCCTGCTCCACCAGCTCGGCCGTATCCTCGGGCGAAACCCCGGCCGGCTTTTCCAAAAGCACAGGCTTGCCCGTGGCCAGACAATCCATAGCCACAGGCTTGATGGCCCAGGCCGAGACCACCACCACATAACAATCGACATCAACTTCGCTTAAAAAGGCGTCGCGATCGGTATAAAGATTGGAGACGCCATATTCTTCGGCCACCGCGCGGCCGCGAGGGCTGCCGGTGGTGAGAATGGCCGCGATGGAGACGTTGTTCAAGGCGTTCAACACCTTGAGATGATGCCGAGCGTAATTGCCAGCGCCAATAAACCCCACCCTCACCAGCGGCTTTTCTCCGGGCTGCTCCCTTCGCTCCCAATAGGGCAAGGCGTTTTGCATCCGCTCCAATGAACGACGCTTGCTCACGTATCTGATATAGTCCTGCACCGGTCTGCGGATCGGTCCCGGCAGAACCCGAATGCCTGTTCTCAATAGGGGCTTGATCATGGTGTAAACGATGTCCGGTGAATGAATCCGTCAGGCGATCCGTAAACGTCGATTCCGCACCTCTTGCGGCAAGGGCAAGGTTGCGATCGCCCCGTCCATGCTGTTGGAATGATGCACGGCCGCGACCACCTCCAGCGCTAAGATGGCCTCGGGTAGGGGGCAAATTTCACATCCGGCCGACGCCTCGACCACCGAGGCCAGGGCCGATTCGATCCAGCGATAACGGCGGTTTTCATCGGTGACTTCCACCCTGTCCTCGCCCGCCGGCGTTTCGATGACGGCCAGCGATTCATCGTTGTTGATGCGGGCCTTGCCTTGCTCGAACCAGACCGTCATGCCCAACGACTCCGGCGGCGCGTCGGGCATGGTGTTCATCTCGAAAATGGCGCCACTTGCATAACGCACCTGCAACCAGCCCGGCGGATCGTAGAAGACCGCGCCGCGATGGTCCACAATCGAGGTCATATCCAGCCGGCCCGACACCTCGATAGGACGACTGCCGATGATCCAGTTCGCCAGATCGATAAAGTGCATGCCCACCATGCTTAGCTTACAGGGCCGATTGAATTCGAGCCGGATGATGGCGCCGCACTCGCCGCTCTTGTGCACGCTCTTTACGCGGCGATAAAGTTCGGAACAACGCCGGTTGAAATCCACCGCCACGCGACCCGGCCACGCGGCTTCTTCAATGAGATGCTGTAAATCTTCGGCTCGGGCGATGCTATCGGAAATGGGCTTTTCAATGAGCAGCCCGCCCTCATACCCGCCGCGTATCAAGCTCTCGGCAATAGGAACATGTGAAGGGGCCGTAGTGGAAATGATGATGACATCAATAGGTTCGGAACGAATGGCCTCGACCGCGTCTCGATAAAACGGGACTCGCAATGAATGAAAATGGTATTGAAACCGCGCATACGCGGCCACAGAGCGGTCCACTACCGCGGCAAGACGCCACTGGGCGGGATTCTCTGCAAGCCGGTGCAATTGTTTAAGGCCATGACGCCCCAAACCAATGAGGCATACATTGTACGGAGGCTGTGCAGATTGGGTCATTAGTGTAAGATCAATGGGTTGACGAAGTCGAGGGTTGGTTATCGGAGTCTACGCGCACCACGCTCATGCGCCTACCATTCGGCCCCAATTCATCGGTGCGGCCGATAATGCGCGCGGGCACGCCGCCGACAATGCTGCCCGCGGGCACATCTTTTGTCACCACCGCGCCCGCAGCCACGATGGAATTCTCGCCAATGGTCACGCCACCGGTGATGATCGCGCCCGATGCGATCCAACAGCCGTCGCCAATGCGAATGTCATAGCCCTCGGTGGGCACCTGTTCTGACTTAGGTTGCTTAAGCTTGCCGTTCTCAAACAGGTGCACGCCTGTAAGCACCTGGCAATGATATCCCCAAACCACGCCATTCCCCACATAAATGCGCCCAGAACGGGTGTTGAAAAATGTGTTGTTCTTTGGCCGAGGATGACCAAGATGAAGGCGATCCGGCGGGCCATGCACAATGTAACGATGAATGGTGAGGAAACCGAGTCGATTAAGGTAATCGGTGACGGCTTGGTCGATATAACGACCGGGATGCAAAAGAAATGAACGCAGACGACGGTATGTGCGAGCCAAGAAAACATACGTCTTATGCATGCTCCATGCTCCACTCCAATTTGGGGCGCATGACGCCAGCAAAAGGCTCGGTGTAATCGCCGCGAGCCGATTGACCGGAAATAGGATCAGTGACCTGGAACACAATCACTTCATCTTCGAGCACATAGTGAATTTTACGACCCTTCGATGAAAAAATGGAAACGCCCACCAGATATTCACCCTCACTGAGCAAATGAGCCGGGATGCGCACCACCGACCAATAGTGCCCTTCGCGGTCGCGGGTGGTTTCGGTCGGTTCGACCGTGGCGAACGCGCAAACGCCTTGCGTGTAAAACTTGGCTGCGCAACGAAAGGTGAGCCCCGGCGTATTGACGCGATAACCAATACGAAGCTGCAACTCCTCTTCGACGCTGACCACCGAGACGATGCGATGTTGGCTGTTCACCAGGCTGACGGAGGTCAATCGCAACTCGTCGGTTCCGGGGGCCTCGTCCAAAGCCCAACTGCGGGCCGCGCCTGTACGCGTGGCGTCGGCCAGATAACTGGCCACCACTTCCTCTGAGGGGCCATCCATGATCAAGCGACCTTTTTCCAACAAAATAGCTCGCTGGCAAAGGCGCGTGACCGCGGGCATGTTATGCGAAACGAACAACACCGTGCGTCCTGCGCCCGCCACATCCTGCATCTTACCCAGGCATTTGCGCTGAAACTCGGCGTCGCCCACGGCCAACACCTCGTCGATGAGCAAAATCTCCGGCTCGAGGTGCGCGGCCACCGAAAAGGCCAGGCGCACGCGCATGCCGCTGGAATAACGCTTCACCGGCGTGTCGATAAATTTCTCCACGCCCGAAAAGGCCACGATCTCATCGAACTTGCGATCGATCTCGGCCTTGGTCATGCCCAAGATGCTGCCGTTGAGATAAATGTTTTCCCGTCCCGTCAATTCGGGGTGAAACCCGGTCCCCACCTCGAGCAGGCTGGCCACGCGGCCGCTGAGCAACACGCGGCCGGTGGTGGGCGGGGTGATGCGCGAGAGCACTTTGAGCAAGGTGCTTTTGCCCGCGCCATTGCGACCAATCACGCCCAAAGCCTCGCCCTCCTTCACTGTGAATGAGACATCCTTCAACGCCCATATCACATCTTCGGCCTGACCATTTTCACTAAATGCGCTCAACCCGCGTAAACGACGATAATTGGTGATGGGCGAACGCAGCCAGGCCAGCATTTGCGCGCCCAAAGTGTCGTACTTTTCTTCCTGCACGCCAATGCGGTAACGTTTGCCCAGATTCTCCACCTGGATGGCGATATCAGTCATAGATCAAAGTCGCTATGAGACCGGGGGCTGGCCCTCATGAATCCCGTCGTCTGCATTCATAATTATTAAGAAGGGCTATCTCAGTCGTTCAAGCATGCATCTAGCTGAGGCGAAAAAGCTAGGCGACATCGGCGAAAGCCACTTCCATGCGGCGGAAATAGAATGCTCCGCTAACAAAGAGGACAAACGCCGACGCCCCACCAACGGCAATAAGATCCCACGGCATGGGAACCGATCCCAACAAAGCCGAACGAAAGCCCTCGATCACGCCAGCCAGCGGATACAACCCATAGATCAGACGACCCGTTTCACCCAACCGAGCGGTGAGGGCCGTCACCGACCACACAACCGGAGCAGCGTACATGAGCAATTGCGTCATAAATTGGGTCGCGTATTTGATATCGCGATATTGAATGCCCAAAGCGGCAAGCCACATGCCTGCGCCCGCGGCGGTCATCATCAAAATGATGATCAATAAAGGAATAAAGACAACATCACGCGTGGGCATGATGCGAAACCACAAGAGCAACAAAGGAATGAAGGCGAAAGCGATGACGAAATCCACCAGTTTGGCCAACACCGGCGTCAAGGGGAAAACCAAACGCGGGAAATAAACCTTGGTGAGCATGTTGCTGTTTGTCACCAGGCTCATGCTCGAGGTGGTCAGCGCGGTGGAAAAATAAGTCCAGGGGACCAAAGCCACATAACTAAAAACAGGATAGGGCACGCCATCGCTGCTCACCTGGGCCACATTGCCAAAAACAAACGTGAACAAAATCATGCTAAGAAAGGGACGCAAGATGGCCCAAGCAAAACCCAGCACGGTCTGCTTATAGAGCACCTGCACATCGCGACGCACCAAGTAATAGAAAAGATCGCGATATTCTCGCAGCTCCTTGAAATTGATGGGCTGCCACCCCTTGGGCGGTTCGATAACGAGCATGTCTTTTCTGGCGGTCATTTGCATTCCACCCCCTTCTTCACCCTATGCTCGCGATACCAATCGATGGTGCGTTGCAATCCGGTGCGAAAATCAGTGGCCGCGCGAAAGCCAAAGAGTTTCTCGGCGCGGGTCGTATCCAGCGCGCGTCGCGGCTGGCCATTGGGCTTACTGACATCCCACACAATATCTCCCTCGAAGCCGGTCAACTCTGCAATAAGATGAACCAAATCGCGAATGCTGATCTCCATGCCCGAGCCGAGATTCACCGGCAGGCTTTGATTGTATCGCTCTGCGGCCAGCATGATGCCCTCGGCTGCATCCTCCACATAGAGAAATTCGCGCGTGGGCGAACCATCGCCCCACACCACAATCTCCTTATCGCCACGTTCTTGCGCCTCCAGGCACTTGCGAATCAGAGCCGGGATCACATGCGAAGTTTCGAGATCGAAATTATCGCGCGGACCATAAAGATTGGTGGGCAACAAAAAGATGGAGTTGAAGCCGTATTGCTGGCGATAGGCCTCGGATTGAACCAGCAGCATCTTCTTGGCCAGGCCATAAGGCGCATTGGTTTCCTCTGGGTAACCGTTCCAGATATCCTCCTCCTTGAATGGAACCGGAGTGAATTTGGGATAAGCGCACACCGTGCCAACAGCCACAAACTTGCCCACGCCGACGCGCCACGACTCGTGCAAAAGCTGCACCCCCATCATCAGGTTGCTATAAAAGAACTCGGCCGGATGCAGGCGATTGGCGCCAATGCCGCCCACCTGGGCCGCCAAATGCATCACTATGGTGTTTTCGGGCGCGATGTCGTATTGACGATAAACATCTCGAAACAAACGCTGAATCGCCTCCATTTCGGTTAGATCATATTCGCGCTTGCGCGGAACGACGACATGACGAGCGCCGCGCTCATGCAGCGCATCCACCAGAAAGGAGCCGAGAAAGCCGGCGCCGCCCGTTACAATGACGAGCTTGTCCAGCCATGATGCGAAATGCCTGTCGGGTGTTTCGGATTGAATTGGTCTGTTCATAATCGGTCGGTGAGTGGAAAAAATGAGCGCAAGCTCCGCCGCGCCTGCACCAAAGAATGGCGCAGGCGTTGCAGGCTAAGAAAGTATATCATGAAGCGGAGCTAAGGCTACAACGCTTCAGATTATGATTTCATGAAATCATGCAACGCTTGAGCGGCGCGTGCAAACAGCGCACAGAGGACGTCCCACCACAGACAAGACGCCACTCCGTTGCTGAAAAGCGCTTCGAACCATACGGTTTGAGGTGAGTAAAGGAGCAGTCTCGGCATAGCATCCCCAAAAGCTTGTGCAGCGCAGGACAGCGACGTTCAATAGCCGAATTGCTCCAGGTGGGAGAACGTCGGACAAAAACAATCCTGCCACAAAAATATGCACAAAGCAAACTCATCAGTGCGATGTGGCTACAACTTACCCTTTTTTCGCCTCCAACGTCACCTCGCCTGCAGCCAGATCGGGGTGAATGCGCAAAAGGCCCCAAAAGAACCCCAGGCCAGCGGAAATCGCGCGGACAAAGAGCAACACCGGAGCCACCAACAGCACCGCCGGATCGCGACGAGCCACCAGGAATAAGAAGGGCAACGCGCTCAATGCAAATAGAAGCGTCCACAAAGCCGCCAGCCACCCGGCAAAAGGCCAAAACGGCCAAACCAGCAGCGTCGCGCCCAGCAGCGCGACCAACCCAATTTGAAGCTTCAAACTCTGCGTTGTGTGCGCATCGGCCAACGCGTAACTGGGATGCTGACGGGCTAAAAACGCTTTCCAATAACCGATGCGAAACTTGCGCTTGGCATATTTCCACAATGAATCGACATGGCGATGATAAACCGCGGCATGGGGGCTATGGCGAAAGATATGACCTTGTTGGGCCAACCGGTAGGATAGTTCGTGATCCTCGCCGGCCGCGCCCCGAAACCGGGTGTCGAACCCCCCAGCATCGAGGAACACCTCGCGGCGATAGGCCGCGTACGACGTATCCAGCGCATTGACCGCGCCCCCTTCCTCCTGCACATGAGCGATCCGCCGATAACGCTCTTCATACTCCAATTGCACAAAACGCGCCACCAACGACGATTGCTGGCTGCGATAGACCCCGCGCACGCCGCTCACCACCGGCGCCGCGAACGGCTCCAACATGCGCTCTACAAAATCGATCACAGGTTCACAATCGGCATCCGTGAAGATGACAATGGGCGCGCGCGCGATTTCTACGCCAGCGTTGCGGGCCGTGGCTGGGCCGCTATGCGGCAAACGCAACACCCGCGCGCCCGCGGCCTCGGCAATGGCGGCCGTATCATCCTCGCTGCCGTCATCCACCACGATAACTTCATATTCATCTCGCGGCGTCGTTTGTTGGTCTAAAGCCGCAAGGCATCGAGGCAGGTCTTTGCTGGCATTATACGCAGCAATAATCACGCTCGCGCGTAAGTTTAAGGGAACATTGTCTTTTCGCATCGATTTTTTCCGTATTTTTTGTCTTTGAGAAAGCCAAAAGAACAGGAATAGAGAGCGCCTCTTGGGCGAACGCTATTCGCCATCACCCCCCTCCTGAACGGGGGTCATCAAGTGTGGAGGAAGATAAAGATGCGAATCTAGCGCATGAGCATGCACTTTTCATGCCTTTGCTTTGCAGAACCCGCGCCAAACTCGCGTCAAAAGAGAGACCAAACGCAGACGCTGTCAAACGGCGGAAAGAGGCGCTCGTTGCGGCCGAGGGGAGACAAACGCGCCGCGCTTCACTGCATCCACCTGATGATACAAAGCCGCCATTTGCTCCACCATTTGTTCGACGGTGAATTCGCGATGGACTCGCTCGCGTCCGGCCAAGCCAATCTGTTGAGCATGACCCGGATTGGACAACATCTCCAACACGCGGCGGCTTAACTGATCGGGGTCACCCGGCGGGACCAAATAGCCGCTGGCTCCGTCCAGCACCACCTCAGGTATGCCGCCCGCGGCGCTGGCGATCACGGGCTTGCCCAATGACATGGCCTCGATGAGCACGATGCCGAAAGACTCATGGCGCGAAGGCATGAGCACCAAATCGCTGGCCGCCATGAGGGGCGCCACATCGTTCTGGTAGCCAAGAAAATCCACCCGGTGCGCAATGCCAAGCTCTTGCACCTGACGGCGCAACACCGGCTCGAGACTTCCTTCGCCCACCACCCAAAAACGCAAGTCATCGCGTCTTTCCAACATGCGGCGCGCGGCTCGCAAGAAATCGCGATGACCTTTCACCGGCTCCAGACGACCAAAGATGGCGATAACATGCTCATCATCGGCCACGCCATAACGACGACGCAAGGCCGCGCGCTCGTTTCCCGCCGAACGAGCAAACGCTTGCGCATCGATGCCATGATAGATCACATGGATTCGTTCGAGCGGCACATGCCTGGACAACCGTTCGGCCTGACTGTACGAGGGCACCACAACAGCCTGCGCCCGCTTCAAAACCACCCGATCAGCATAACCGAAAAGGCGAAGCAACCAATCGTCTTCGATGGCGAGATGGTGATCGGTGGCGATCCAGGGGCGATTGCTTTGCCGCGCGGCCCAATAGCCGAGCAAATCGCTTTTGAATTCATGTGTGTGGAGAATTCCGCAGTCGCGTAAGCGACTACGCAACAACCGCACCACCTGCCGCCAGTCTTGGGGTCTTGCCGGCACCTCGAGCACTTCGCATCCCAGACGACGCGCTCGCGCGGCCAATGGATGAGGTTTCGGATCCAATCCCCATCGTCGTAGCAAGACGATCTCCATCTCGATGCCGTAATCAGGCAAGCGTTCGGCCAACTGCAAAATTTGACGTTCTGGCCCCCAAACGCGGTCGCCCTGACGGCAATGAAGAACTCGAAGAGGCTGCGTCATAGGCACATAAAGGATTGAAAAACGAGGGTTATGATTGAAGACATGAGAACGAACGCATGATGGCTTTCAACCTTCAATCATCAATCGTTGAATATCGCCTCGGCCAAGCGCCCAAGCCAAGAGCGCTCTGTGAAAGCGACGCTGATAAGCTGGATCGGATTCAAGGCCAATCAAACCGAGCAGAGTGAACGCGGTCCACTTGACCACCGCGACCAATGCCATGCCCATGCGATGCCGTCTGGCGGCGCCGCTGCCGCGCCAACGTCGGAAATAACGCTGAACGCCTTCCACGGCCAACAATGCCGTGCGAAGGCCGATCTGACGACTACTTTGCCCCCCGGCGTGGAACACCTCGGCGTCGGCCACCAGCACGGTTTCATATCCGGCCTGCTGAACGCGACGACAAAGGTCCACATCTTCCCCGTACATGGGGAAATATTCATCAAGTCGACGAAGGGAAGATGGCAGGCGCTGGCTCAGCAGAAGACAAGCGCCGGAAAGAAGGGGAACAGATGCGGTGCGATCTCGAGGAAAGTCTGGTCGCAAATTGGCCGCCCAAAAAGGATGATGCGGAAAACGCCGGGTGAACCCAAACCAGTCCAAAGTCTCGGACCAAGGCGTAGGATACTCTCGTCCCGTGCGCAAGTCGTCGCGACCATCAGAACGGAAGATGCGCGGCCCTAACAGACCGGCGCGAGGATGTTGATCGGCGTAAGCAATGAGCCGGGCCAGGCTATGAGGTTGAGGAATCGCATCTGGATTAATCAGAAGAAGATGACGGCCAACCGCGATGGTCAATCCTTGGTTTGCTGCGGCAGTATACAAACGATTGGCCGAATTGGCAATTATGTGCACAGAAGGAAAGGCCTTGCGAACAGCGGCGACGCTGCCATCAGACGAGGCATTGTCTACAACAATGACTTCGTACGCGTAAGCTGGGGTGACCGCGTCGGGCAGGGCCGCCAGGCAGGCCAACAACGCCTCGCGCACATTCCAACTAACGATGACGATGCTCAAATCTGGCCTGCTCATGAAGAAAGCCCCAAACGCAACGCTTTTCGATCCCAAAACTCTCGCAGCCAGGCGCTTTCTTCAGGACGCAAAAGACGCAACGCCACCAGGCCAGCCACATAGCCGCAGGCGTAAAGCGCAACCAGGGCGACTATCTGCAACAAAGAGGGATCGGTCAAACGCGTAGCCAACCATCCCAAGCCCAAAGCCAGTCCACCCACCCAGAACAACACATCTGGTGAAAGGCCGCGCCACCATTCACGAACAGAAAGCCCGCTCAGACGACGAAACGCCCAAAGCGTGAACAGGGCGCTGCTGGTGATGGCCAAAACATTGGCGGCAAGCACGCCTTGAAAGCCCCAACGAGGAACGAGCAGCAGTGCAAGCGCCAGATTTAGAGCGGCGTTGTAAATGGAAAATAGCGCGGCCAATCCCGGTCGGCCAATGGCTTGCAACCCCACCGATGCCGACGCGGCCATGCTCACCACCAACCAACCGGCCACAAGCCAGCGCATAGCCTGCACGGGCTCGGCCTCGAACCGCCCAAACCACGCCATGACCAACGGCGCGGCCAAAGCAATAATGACCGCGCCCAAAGGCGCAATGGTCAGAGTGAACACGCGCAGCGCGCCGCGATACAATCGTTGCACGGCCGGCCAACCGCCCTGAACATGGGCCGTTGCATAGGCTGGATACAAGGCCTGGGCCGCGGCCAAAGCAATGGCGAATAGTTGCAGCGCGACCACCGAGGCCAACTCGTAGAAGGCGACGCTTTCCAAACCCACCCAATGGGCCAGAATGATCTTGTTTGAGGCGGTGAAGATAAGGCTCACCAAACCGGTGAGAAAAATGTAGCGACCAAAGCGCAAATCATGCCGCAGACGTTGGGGCGCAATCAGGCCCGGCGAGACGCGCAGCGTAGGCGTTATCCGAAATGCGGCCAAAGCCAGAAAGAGGGTTTGCGCCACCACGGCCGCCAACTGTGCGGCCGCAACCCCTTGCAAGCCCCACCCCATCCTCATAGCCCACACCACGCCGCCGACGAAAATCAGACGATTCAAGATGAGCGCGGCGCTGGTGTAGCCCATTTGTTGCGCGCCCTCAAGGGTCGCGGCGAGCAACAGCCCTGCGGCCACCGGCAGAAATGTCAGACACAAAAGCCGCAAGACAGGAACAGCCTCGGTCATCAAAGATTCTGGCACGCCCAAAGCCGCAGCCAAAAGGGGCGCGAGCGCCCACGCCAACGCGCTCACAAAAAGAATGACCAGGGCCAATGGCCACAGATCGCTATTGAAATCTAGACTAATGGCCGACCAACGCCCCAAAGAGCGATGCTGAGCCACATTGCGCACCAACGCCCGTCCTAGGCCAAAATCAGACATTTGCGCCACGACAATGATGATCGCGGCCAAAGCCCATACGCCGAACAATGCTTCGCCCAACTGAACGATGAGATAAGGGGTGATCACCATGGCGATCAACGAGTTCACAACCATGGCGATGAGATTAAAACCGGTGTTGGTGACAATCGTGCGAACGCGCATCGAGTTCTCCAGCAAATTTGGTTGCACCGTCGTCTCAACTATAGCGCCTTCCTCTTTCAAACGTCAAGAGCGAAGAGTTGGGCCAGGTCTTCAATGCGATCGAGGTGATAATCGGCCTCGCCGCGCTCCGCGCCCACCAGCGCGGTCAGCGCGCCCATCTCCCTTGCCGGAACAACGTTTTTGGGGCTGTCCTCCAGAAAAAGGCAGTGTTCGGGCGCAACCCCGAGCATGGCGAAGCAACGCTCATATGCACGCGGATCGGGTTTGGAAATGTATCCCACATCATCCATGCCGATGAGAGGATCGAAGTGTTCGATCACATCCAACGCGGTGAGAATGTTGCGCGCGTGCTCCGCAGTGGCATTGGTGAAAATGGCTTTACGCTGAGGCAGCGCCGCGAGAATGCGGGCCAGTTTGCGGTTGGGTTGCAAATAAACGGTGGCGTCGAAATCGTGAACATACTCAAGATAAGGAACCGGATCGACCTGATGTTCGGCGATAAGGCCGGAGATGGTGGTTCCATATGTGCGCCAATAGTATTTTTGCACGCGCCGCGCTTCTTCGGGCGGCAAACCAAGCGTGCGACAAACATAGTCGAGAATGCGACGGTCGATTTCCCGCCACAGACCCAGATCGCGAGGATAAAGGGTGTTATCCAAATCGAAAAGAAGCAGCTCGACATGAGCCAAACGATGGTTTTGAGTCATGCAACTATTATCGCCGAGCCGTGACCGCGCGCACAAATTCGGAAAAGAGGAAGGGCGGTGGAGAGGAAAAGGGCTGAAGCGAAGCGCCCATGAAAAGGCCCCCTCGAGCTGCGCTCTCTTGCCCTCGCCTCACCCGCCTGTGTGGTATAATGCGCACATGCCCATTCACATCCTTCCTCCCGATGTCGCCGATAAAATCGCCGCGGGCGAAGTGGTCGAACGCCCCGCGTCCGTGGTGAAGGAACTGATCGAAAACAGTCTGGACGCAGGCGCGACCGACATCCGCGTGGAGATTCGCGGCGGCGGCAAACGGTTGATTCGCGTCATCGACAACGGCTGCGGCATGTCGGCCCAGGACGCGACGCTCGCGTTTCAGCGCCACGCGACATCGAAACTGCGCGACGCGGCCGATTTGGAGCATATCGAAACTTTGGGCTTTCGCGGCGAGGCGTTGGCTGCAATCGCCGCGGTGAGCAAGACCACTCTGATCACGCGCAGCGCGGACGAACCGGTTGGGATCGAACTAAAGCTGGAAAGCAGTGAATTGGTCGCTCGGCGTTCGGTGGGCGGCCCTGTGGGAACCAGCATCACGGTGGAGCATCTTTTCTGGAACACGCCGGCGCGGCTCAAGTTTCTGCGCACAGACGCGACCGAGGCCGGGCGCATTTCGCAGATCATCACGCGCTATGCATTGGCTTATCCTGAAGTGCGTTTCGCTTACGTGACCGAAGGCAGACTGGCCTTTCAATCCACAGGCTCGGGCGACCGCATGGAAACGCTGATGAAGGTCTATGGCCATGAGATCGCGCGGGAAATGTTACCCGTGGAAGAGGGTGAAGACGTGATCGCGCCAGGGATTCGGGTGAGCGGTTTCGTGAGCAAGCCCAGCCTGCATCGGGCCAATCGACGTTATATCGAGTTATTCGTCAATCGACGCTACATTCAGGACAAAAACCTAACATTCGCCGTGGTTCGAGCCTATCACACCATGTTGCCGGAAAAGCGCTTTCCCATCGCCGCGCTTTTCATTGAGATGGCTCCAACCGAAGTGGATGTGAATGTGCATCCAACCAAGGCCGAAGTGCGCTTTAGGCAGGCGTCGCTGGTGTTTCGCGCGGTGCAACGGGCCGTGCATCGCGCGTTGGTGGAGCATTCGTCCGTAGTGGGCTTGGGCCTGGAGCCGGAGGAGGGGTCGCGCGCGATGTGGGCCGCGCGGCGAGAGCCAGAGCAAAGGCCGGAGGAGCCGGACCAGCTACGTATGGATTTGATGCAAGCGGGACTGTCCACCGAGCCAGACTCGAAACAGAGCCGGGCTGAGGTGGGCTCCGCGAGCGAGATTGCGGCCACCCGGGGCGGCGCAAAATTGCCGCCGTTGCGCCCTGTGGGGCAGGTGTCGGCCATGTTTTTGGTGGCCGAAGGGCCAGACGGGCTCTATCTTATCGACCAGCACGCCGCGCACGAACGCATTCTTTATGAAAAGATCGTGGCCGCGGGCGAAAACCCCATCCCCACACAGCAACTGCTGGAGCCCATGGTCATTGAGCTGGGCACGCAATTGGCCGGCGCGGTGGCGCAACATCTGCCCACATTGCAGCAAAGCGGTTTCGATATCGAACTTTTTGGCGGCGGCAGCTTTCTGTTGCGCGGGGTGCCCGCGTTTATGAGTGGACAAGACCCGCGTCGCCTGTTGGAGGAAGTGGCCGATGGACTGAGCGAACGAGCCGATCTGGTGGGTCGCGATCGGGAAGACGCGTTGGTGCGCATCATCTGCAAGCGGCTGGCCATCAAGGCCGGGCAAACGCTTTCATTGGCCGAACAACGAGAGCTTTTGCGCCAGCTAGAAGCATGTGAAAATCCGCTCACCTGTCCGCATGGCCGGCCCACCATCCTCCACTTTAGCGCACGCCAGTTAGAGCGGCAGTTCGGTCGGACCTGAAGCGAAGTGTAAAAAAGACTACAAAGTTTGGCGAAAAGAGCCATTTTGTGCTATATTTCATCAAACACAAACGACCATTTCACAAAGCGACCGCCATGCAAGCGGATTTTGTGAAATTGGCCTGAGCCGACCATCGTCTTATTGTCCCATCGCTCCATCGTTCAGCTTGCCCATTCTGGACATCGGACGGTGGACCATCATCGACGCGAGCTAGGAGGTTCTCGTGACCGCAAAAATCATCGACGGCAAGGCCATTGCCGCCACCATTCGAGGTGAAATCAAAGCTGAAGTGGAAAAAATGCAGGCTCAATATGGCGTGGTTCCTGGGTTGGCCACGGTGCTGGTGGGAGATCGAAAAGATTCGCAAACCTATGTGCGCATGAAGAAAAAGGCGTGCGCCGAGGTGGGCATTCAGTCGTTTGGCTATGATTTGCCCGGCGACATCAGCCAGGAAGAGTTGCAGAAGATCGTGGCCGAGATCAACGCGCGACCGGAAGTTCACGGCATCCTGGTGCAATTGCCTCTGCCCGCCCATATCGACGAAGAGGCCATCCTCAGCACCATCAGCCTGGAAAAGGATGTGGACGGCTTCCATCCTCTGAATATTGGACGACTGTCCATGAAACGGCGCGATCCGTTGTTCGTGCCCTGCACCCCGCGCGGCTGCATCGAACTGCTCGACCGCACGGGCGTTGAAATCGAGGGCAAGCGCGCGGTGATTCTTGGACGCAGCAACATTGTGGGGCTGCCCGTGTCCATGCTGCTCTTGCACCGCAACGCCACCATCACCATTTGCCATTCGCGCACGCGCAATCTGCCCGATGTGGTGCGCGAGGCCGACATCCTGGTCGCGGCCGTGGGTCGGCCCCAGATGGTGCGCGGGGATTGGGTGAAGCCCGGCGCGGTGGTCATCGACGTAGGCGTGAACGCGGTGGATGATCCCACCAAGAAAAAGGGCTATCGTCTCGTTGGCGATGTGCATTTCGACGAGGTGAAAGAAGTGGCCTCGGCCATCACGCCGGTGCCCGGCGGCGTTGGGCCCATGACCATCGCCATGCTGCTGCAAAACACCTTGGAAAGCGCCAAACGCACCGTGGGCATGGCGTAAGCCGTCACCAACTCCTACGGCTTTTGCTCAGCCACGCGGCTCTCTGCTACAATCGGGTTTGTATTGCGAAAACGTCGTCAGCCTGAAGGCCATTTCAGAGAAGCGGATGACCGAACTGCGCAACTTGAAATGGTCTGAACAAATTACGAGCAACGTATGAATCTAGCCACCGGCAGAGATCTAGCCCTCATTTTCCTGGCCATCGAGAGCATTGTCATCGTCCTGGTCTTGGGCGTCGCGCTCTATTTTTCGTATAAGTATACGCGCGAGGCCGCGCGCTGGCTGCGACGGATCGGCTTGCCTCAAGCGCAGCGATACACCAGCCTCGCCTCGAAAATGAGCCGCGAATATAGCCAAAAAGTCACCGATCCCATCATCCAGACGGAGACAAAGATCAGCCAGGTGACAGGCGCAATCTCTGCTTTCTCCAAGGCTTTGCAACGTCGCCAAAGGAGTTGATATGAGCGAACGCACCCGCATCTTATTGGTGGGCGCCGCAGTTGGCGCGGCCATTGGCCTGGTGGCCGCGCTGGTCGCCACCGAAAACAAAGAGGCTCGCGCCAGGCTGGAAGAGTCGGGCGCCACCTTGTCTACGCCCAGCGCCACCGAATGGATACGATTTGGGGTGGCCGCAGTCGCGCTATTGCGCAGCTTTGCCGACATCATGAGCCCAAAAACCAGGTAGCGTCGCCCCTCATTCGCATCCCACCTTGATAGCCAATGGCAATGATGCCTAATGAAACGCCACCCGACGGAACCGCGAGAATACATTTCCCGCCGCCACCGTCGGGTTTTCTTTTGGATACTGGATATTGGATATTAGATATTGGATACTGGATATTTGGATATTGGGCATCGTTTTGTGTCGAATTGCGCTTTTGGCATCCTGATATCCAACACCTCCAATACCTAATATCAACACCTCAACACCCCAATACCTAATACCCCAATACCCCAATATCCAATACCCCCAATACCCCATTACCTTACTGTCCCCCCAGGAGGCAACCAACGATGACGAGCAAAATAGGCACCGAAGAACGCCCGTTGCGCGTCGCCATTATCGGCGCGGGCCCGTCGGGCTTTTATGCAGCCCAGGCGTTGCTCAGCCAAAGCGATTATCAGGTTTCGGTCGATATATTCGACCATCTCCCCGCGCCTTATGGCCTGGTCCGATATGGCGTCGCGCCCGATCATCAAAAAATCAAGTCGGTCACCAAACTCTATGACCGCATCGCCGAGGACCCTCGTTTTCGCTTTTTCGGCAACGTCACTTTTGGCGAAGACATCACCCACGACGACGTGCTAGCATATTACGACCAGGTGATCTATGCAGTGGGCGCGCAGACCGATCGTCGCCTCAATATTCCCGGTGAAGACCTGGAGCGCAGCCATCCCGCCACGCATTTCGTGGCCTGGTACAATGGTCATCCCGATTACGCGGACCTCACATTCGATCTTTCCATCGAGAGCGTGGCCGTCATCGGCGTGGGCAATGTGGCCATGGATGTGGCGCGCATCATGGCGCTTTCGCCGGCCGAGCTAGAGAAGACCGACATCGCGGACTACGCGCTGAAGGCGCTGCGCAACAGCAACATCAAGGATATTTACATCATCGCCCGCCGCGGCCCCGCGCAGGTGAAATTCACCAATCCCGAACTGCGCGAGCTGGCCGAGCTGGAGGTCACCGATGTGATCATCGACCCCAAAGAGTTGGAGCTAGACCCGCTCAGCGCAGCCGCGATTGCAGACAACCGCGAGGCCCAGACCAACCTGGAAATCATGCGGCACTATGCCGAGCTGGGGCCGTCGGGTCGTCCCAAGCGCATTCACTTCCTGTTTTTGCGCTCTCCCGTCGAGATTTACGGCGATGAGGAGGGCAAAGTCGTGCGGGTGCGCCTGGAGCGAAATGAACTGCGAGCGACCGAGACCGGCTATCTGGCCTCGCACGGCACTGGCGAATACGAATATCTCGATGTGGGCATGATCATGCGCTCCATCGGTTATCGCGGTCAGCCTTTGCCAGGCGTGCCATTCCACGAACGTTGGGGCATCATTTCCAACGAGGATGGCCGCGTGACCGTGTATGAGACGGGCGAGGTGGTTCCCCGCGAATATGTGGTGGGCTGGGCCAAGCGCGGTCCAACGGGCGTCATCGGCACCAACAAGCCCGATGCAGTGGCCACAGTTCGCCTTATGTTGGAAGACGTTCCCGCCATCACGCCCGCGGACGATGAAAAGGCCGATCCCGAGGCCATTGTCGAGCTGCTTGACGCACGCGGGATCAAATACGTCTCATGGCAAGATTGGAAGCTGATCGACGCGGCCGAGGTGAAGGCGGGCAAGGCGCTAGGGCGGCCGCGCGTCAAGTTCACATCAGTGAAAGCCATGTTCGAGGCTTTGCACAAGGCCATCGAAGCGCTAACCAAGGACATTCTCATCATTGGCGGCGGGCCGGCCGGTTTGTATGCTGCGTTCTATGCGGGTTTGCGCAAGATGAAAACCCGCGTGATCGAGGCGCTGCCTGTGGTGGGCGGCCAACTGTCCACGCTCTATCCCGAGCTGACCATCTACGACGCGCCCGGCTTTTTGAAGGTGGGCGCGGCCGAATTCGCCAACGCCTTGCGCTCGCAGGCCGAACGCTTCAAACCGGATGTGGAGATCGTAACCAACCGCCGCGCAGAATCCGTGCATGTTAGCGACGGCGTGTTCGAAGTCAAGGACAACAAAGGCGAGACGCACCGCGGCCGCCGGTTGATCATCGCCGCAGGCATTGGCGCGATCACGCCCAAGAAACTGGACAACCCCTCGGTGCGACGGCTGGAGGGCAAAGGCGTGTATTACGCCTTGCGCGAGCGGGCCAAACTGCGCGGAAAGAAGGTCCTGGTGGTGGGCGGCGGCGACACCGCGGTGTTGTGGGCGCTCAATCTCAAGGATTGGGCCGATCAGGTCACGCTCATCCACCGACGCGACGAATTCCGCGCCGCGCCGGCCAATGTGGCCGAGTTGCAGGCCAGCGATGTGGATGTGCGCCTGTTCCACGAACTAAAGGAGGTGAAAGGCAAACGTCAGGTGGAATCGGCCGTGATCTTCGACAATCGCACGGGCGAGGAAACCGAGCTGGACGTGGACGCGGTGCTGCTGGCCCTGGGCTTCCGAGCCGACAAACGTTTCGTGCGCGACCTGGGCCTGGACATGGAAAAGAACTACATCAAGGTGGATGGTTTCATGCGCGCCAGCCGCGAGGGCGTGTACGCCATCGGCGATGTGGCCTTGCAGGAGGGCAGCGCCAACCTCAAGCTCATCGCCACCGGGTTGGGCCAGGCCGCCTTGGCCGTGAATCACGCCTGTCATGATCTGAACCCCGAGGAGAAGATCACGCCTCCGCACAGCTCGCAAATGCGGCTGTAAGCGGCCCCCTTTTTTGCTTTGTAAAGAACCCCCGAAACGTTTCGGGGGTTCTTTTTCGTTCTTGACAGGGGTGCTATACTAACGAGACCTGGAAGAACCTCCTTGTTGTCACGAATCATGCCATAGGAGAAGCGACACCCATGTCTCAAAGTGCGACGAATCAATTCACCATTTGGCATGAAGCGCTGTTGAAATTCCTGCGCAAACTGATCACCCTTGGCAATATTTGGGCGCTAAAGCTCAGCAGGGGTCGTTGGGGCAACACCTTTCTGGGCGCGCCCGTTCTCCTGCTCACCACCATCGGTCGCAAATCGGGCAAGCCCCGCACCAAACCGCTTTTCTATCTCGAGCGGGAGGGGAAATACATTCTGGTGGCGTCCAATGCCGGCACATCCAGCGATCCGGCCTGGCTACTGAACCTCAAGGCCAATCCTCAGGTGACCATCGAGGTGCAGGGTGAACGGCGCAATATGCAGGCCCATGTCGCAACAGACGAGGAAAAAGCCGAACTCTGGCCCCATTTGATCGACATGTTTCCCGCCTGGCAAATGATGGAGGAGCGCAGCGTTCGCACCTTCAAAGTCGTGGTGTTGGAGCCGCTGGACTCATGAACGCGGCGAGTGTTTGGAACAAAACCGTGGACTTCCTGGTGGTCGGATCGGGCGGTGGGGGGATGACCGCGGCCCTGATGGCCAAAGAGGCGGGCATGGATGTGCTGGTCATTGAAAAGACGAGCTTTTTCGGCGGGTCCACAGCCCGTTCGGGCGGCGCGATCTGGGTTCCCAACAACTATCTGCTGGCCCAGGACGGGATCGAGGATTCTCTGGAACAAGCGCGGCTATACATGCGACACACCGTGGGCGACCGCTCGCCCCAATCGCTCCAAGACGCGTATTTGGTCCACGCGCCCCAGATGGTGGCATGGCTGCGGGATCACACCTGCGTTCGCTTCCAGCGCGTGCCCGGCTATGCCGATTATTATCCCGAGCGGCCCGGCGGGCTGGTCGCGGGACGCACACTGGAGCCGGTTCCTTTCGATGGCCGCAAACTAGGGCCGGAACTGGCGCGTTTGCGCAAACCCATGGCCGAAGCGCCCGCGGGTCTGGCGTTCACGGCCGCAGATTATCGCCAGATCGGCATGTTCATGTCCACTTGGGAAGGGAAAAAGAGGGCTTTGCGGGTCGGGCTGCGCTGGTTGAAACATCGCCTATCCGGCGTGCGCGAGCTCACCATGGGGCAGGCGCTCAGTGCAAGATTGCGCTACGCCATGATGCAAGCGGACATCCCCCTGTGGCTGGATGCGGCATTGCAGGAGCTGATCATCGAAGAAGATCGCGTCGTGGGCGCGCGGGTCGAGCGAGAGGCGCGCCCGCTTCGCATTCGGGCTGGCCGAGGCGTGTTGCTGGCTGCGGGCGGCTTTCCGCATAATCTGGCCATGCGCCAACAATATTTGCCCAAGCCCACATCCACCGACTGGAGCGTCGCGAGCCCTGGGAACACAGGCGACGCCATTCGCGCGGGCATGAAAGCCGGCGCGGCCGTAGACCTTATGGAGGAGGCCTGGTGGGGGCCAAGCTCCAAACCGCCGGACGAAGCGCCTTTCTTCCACGTGGCCGAGCGAGCGTATCCGGGCGCGCTCATGGTCAACGGCCTTGGCCGTCGTTTTGTCAATGAATCTGCGCCTTACATCGATGTCGTCCACGCCATGTACGCCAATCATAGCCCGGAAACGCCCCACATTCCGGCCTGGTTCATTTTCGACCAGCGGTATCGCAACAAATATATCTTCGGGCTGTTCTTTCCCATGCAACCCATACCCAAGCGCCACCTGGAAAATGGGTATATTGTCAAGGCCGACAACCTGAAAGCATTGGCCCGGCTCATGGGCGTGGATGCAGCCAACCTGGTGGAGACGGTGAGCCGCTTCAACGAATTCGCTCGCGCGGGCGTGGATCAAGACTTTCGGCGCGGGGAGAGCGCCTACGACCGCTATTACGGCGATCCCACCGTCAAGCCCAACCCCAACCTGGCGCCCCTGACCAGACCCCCATATTATGCTGTGCGCATGTGGCCGGGCGACCTGGGGACCAAGGGCGGATTGGTCACCGACGAGTGGGCGCGCGTATTGCGCAAGGATGGGACGCCCATTCCCGGACTCTACGCCACCGGCAACAGCATGGCTTCGGTTATGGGCGCCAGCTATCCAGGCGCGGGCGCGACCATCGGCCCGGCCATGACCTTTGGTTATCTGGCTGCGCGGCATGCAGCCGGAAGTTAAGTGAAACCCTAATTGGAGCAAACCCATGAAAATCACCATATTAACCGCGGGCTCTCGCGGCGATGTTCAGCCTTACATCGCCTTGGGGATTGGTCTTCGCTCCATGGGACATGCGGTTCGCATCGCGACGCATCGCGATTTCAAGCCGCTGCTTGATGAGTATGGACTGGGATTTTCCCCGGTGGAGGGCAACCCCCGCGAGATCCTTGCCGGCGACGCCGGACAAAAACTATTGAAAAGCCGCGCAAACCCAATGGCCATGCTCCGGCACACCCTGGCCGTGGCGGAGCCCATCCTGGCTCAGGTTTTCAATGATTACTGGCAAGCTTGCCAGGATGCAGAGATCATCTTGTTTCACCTTCTTACGGCTTTGCCTGCGGCCTCTATCGCCGAAAAGCTGGACATCCCGGCATATCCGATGTATCTCCAGCATGTGCATGCCACGCGCGCCTATCCCAGCGCCGCTGCAGCGCCGCTCCCTGTGTCCATCCCCGTTCTAGAGGGGCTTTACAACCGTTCGACATATCATCTGGAAGATCGGGTTTTCTGGCGTCTGATCCGACCGATCATCAATCGTTGGCGAGAGCAGGCTCTGGAGCTACCCCCTTACAAAACCAACCCTTTTCCAGAATGGAGCGCGCGCGGCCATCCTTTTTTCTACGGATTTAGTCGCCATGTTCTCCCAAAACCATCGGATTGGGGCGACAATGTCCACATTACGGGATATTGGTTTCTGAACAGAAGCGAGGACTGGCGTCCTCCGCCGGCTTTGGTGGATTTTTTGCAATCGGGTCCGCCGCCCATTTATGTGGGCTTTGGCAGCATGGTTCACCACGCGCCGGAAGAGATGGCCGAAATCGTCTTGAATGCGTTGGATGCGACAAAACAACGCGGCGTGCTTCTTACAGGATGGGGCGGGCTTCGTCAGAGTGATTTGCCAGACCACGTAATCAAAATAGAATCGGCTCCCCACGATTGGCTCTTTCCGCAAATGAGGGCTGTGGTTCACCATGGCGGGGCCGGAACGACGGCGGCCGGTTTGCGGGCCGGCGCGCCGTCCATCATCATTCCTTTCTTCGGCGATCAGCCGTTTTGGGGATGGCGGGTGAAGCAATTGGGCGTGGGTCCCTCGCCTATTCCCCGCAAGAAACTGACCGCGAAATCGCTTGCCAAAGCCATCGAGGTCGCGGTTCGCGATAAAGCGATGCGAGAGCGAGCCGAATCATTGGGGCGGCTCATTCGCGCCGAAAACGGCGTTGAGCGCGCGGTCAGGCTTCTCACCCGACGCTTTGCAGAAAACCGACATCACATGTAGAAGATATGGCTTATCTGCGGGCGAACGCGCTACATTCAGGCGGCTAGAGACGAGCGCGATACGCCGACCGCCACAACCGCGCGTAATCCGCGATTTCTTGCTCCCACCGGGCGTCATCCCATCCCAACTCCCATTGCACGATGTCGCGAACGCGATCGAGCCGGTCGATCCCGCCATTTGGGAGCAGCAGCCCCAGGCGCAGGCGACGCAAAAGCAGATCGTCCAGATGAACCACGCCTTCGTAACGCGCGGCCAGCCGCAACTCGCCCCACACATAGGGCGTTCCGGGAATGGTCTCCAGCTCGGCGGGGCCGGCGCTTAGCAAGGCCGGCACCACTCGCGGCCCGTAGTGCGCGAGCAGTCGCAACCGTTGCTGCGGAGTGAGCGCCTCCTCTTCCAAAAGTGAGAGCGCCTGCTCGGGAAGAGGCTCGAGCACCGGCGTGCGATGGTCGAAATGCACCGCGCCCAGGTGTTTGGCGGCCTTTTTGAGCGCGTCCCAGGCCATGAGACGAAAGGTGGTCAGCTTGCCGCCCGACACCGTGATCATATCATCTTCATCCCAGACCACATGCTCGCGAGACTCTTTCGAGGGATCGGCCTTGCCCGTATTCACCACCGGCCGCAGGCCCGCGAAAGTGGCCAGCACATCGTCGGCGCTCAGCGCCTGACCGGGAAAAATCTGCTGCAAGGCCGTGAGCAAATATTCGTATTCAGCCTCGCTGATGGCCGGGTCGGTGTTCAGTTCTGTGCGGTGATCCACGTCTGTGGTGCCGAAAAGGGTCGCGCCCTCCCACGGCAGCGCGAAAACCGGACGACCATCTTTAGGATGGAGAAAGCCGACAGCGCAAGGGATGGGCAACCGTTCATAAGGGAAAATGAGATGACTGCCGCGCAGCGGTCTCATGCGGGGAGGGCGTTCGATTCGGCCGCGTAATTCATCCACCCACGCGCCTGTGGCATTGATCACCACCTTCGCCCTCACCTCCGCGGTGCGCTCGGCGTCGCCCGAAACGTCTCGCAACGCCACGCCTCGCACGCGGCCTTTTTGGGTTCGCAACAATCCAACCACTCGCGCGTGATTGAGTGCCAGCGCGCCATCAGCCACCGCTTCGCGCAGCAGGCGCAACACCAGCCTCGCATCGTCGGTTTTGGCGTCGAAATAGCAATAACCGCCCTTCAGATCAGGCGCTGTCAACAGGGGGCAACGTTCACGCACCGCGTGGGCGCTGAGCGAGCCATGCCTCCAGCGCCGAGCCATGATATCGTAGACGCACAGCGCCAGCCCGAAAACCCAGCCGGGCAAGGGGTCGTTCCGCCGATGCACATAGAGAAATGCCAGGGGATGCACCAACCCGCGTCCATGCTGAAGCAGATATTCGCGTTCGCGCACCGATTCGAAAGTTAGTTTGATCTGCGCTGTTTTGAGATAGCGCAACCCGCCATGCACCAGCTTCGACGACCGGCTGGACGCGCCCGAAGCAAAGTCATCGGCCTCCACCAACAATGCGCGCAAGCCATTTTCCGCGGCCTGACGCAGCACGCCCGCGCCAGTGACGCCCCCGCCGATGATGATCACATCCCAGAGGCGGTCCAATTCACCCCAAACGCGATCTCGCCACCCTTGAGTCCACATGGCCGTGTTTTCCCTGTTCTACAGAATGAGCTTGCCCGGATTCATGATGCCGTCGGGATCAAAAGTCTGGCACAGGGAGCGGATGGCCGCCATGCCCAACTCGCCCTTCTCGGCCAACAAATAGGCCGCGTGATCAGTCCCCACGCCATGTTGATGGCTGATCGCGCCGCCATGCGCCTGGATCGCGTGACTGGCCGCGCCCTTCATGGCTCGCCAGCGCGCCAACAATTCATCGGGGTCTGCGCATCGCCGAAAAAGATAGGTGACGTAAATGCTGGCCCCGTCGCGATAGATGTGCGAAAGATGCGTCATCACCAGGACGCGCTCGCCAAATGCTGCGGCCGCATCCACAATAGAGCGGGGGATGGCCTGGGCCGCGGCCTCCACCTGAGACCAGGGCAACGCGGTCTCCAATGTGTCTACGGCCACGCCATGCCGCCAAAGCGTGTTGCGCAGGTAGGCCGAGCGAAAACGGTTCTTTTCCCAGGTGCGCCCCACCATCGCGCCCACATAAAAGCCGCGAAAGGAGCGACAAAATGATTTCACCGCGCCGCGAGTGCGTCGGACATGTGCGGCCGAGCCGGTGACCCCGAAAATCAGCAGGCAGCGCTGGTCGCCCTGCCCCATGAGCCGCAGACCCCGGTCGGCCAGCTTGAGCCATGACTTGCCCGAAATGAGCAAGGAGGTCTCGGTTTCTTGGGGATTGCTCAGGCGCAGCATGGAAACCGGAATTCCGTTTTGGGCGATGCCGCGCACCGCGGCCACGCCTTGCTCCCAGGTGGGAAAGAAAATCCCATAAAATCCCTCAGCCTTGGGAATGGGTCTCACCCGCACCTGAGCGCGGGTGATGAGCCCCATGCGTCCTTCCGAGCCTAAGATCATCTCCCGCACATCCGGCCCGGTCGCGGACGCAGGGAAGGGCGGCAGTTCGAGAGGGCCGCGCGGGGTCTCGACGCGACCGCCCGCGAACAACTGCTCGATGCGGCCATAGTAATACGATTGCTGTCCGCTGGAGCGGGTCGCTATCCAGCCGCCCAGGGTCGAATATTCGAAGGATTGGGGGAAATGGCCCAGCGTGTATCCGTGCGCTTTGAGCTGCGCTTCCAATGACGGTCCGGTCACCCCGGCCTCGAACGTGGCCAGACGACTAACCTCGTCCAGTTCGAGCAGCCGGTTGAGCTTTTCCATGGAGAGGGTGAGCGTGGGTCTGGCGCCGGGCAAGGGGTTGATGTGCCCCACCACGCTGGTGCCCCCGCCATAAGGAATGACGCGAATCCCTCGCGTCCTGGCCAAGCCCAGCAGTTCGCGCACATCGTCCGCGCCATTTGGAAAAGCGACGCCATCGGGAAAGGCTTCGATGCGTCCGTAATTCAGGGCCACCCAATCGGGCAGGCTCTGGCCGCGAGCGTGGCGCAAGCGCGTCTCGGGTGCAATATCGATGAGGGGATGGTCCGGCAGCCGCGAATCGGGCATGGTCGCGAGAATGGCGTCCATGCTAACATCGGCCCGCGCTTCCAGCGGCCCCAACTGCGCCCTGAGATAATCGATGCCAACATCGGGCAGGGGGTAATGGATATGCACATCCCCCCAGCCGTTCCAGCGTTTCATGATAGCTCCTCCAGCCGACGCCATAGGGCCAGGCTCTCTTGCATGGTCTCTCGCGCCACCCGCTCGGCCCCATCCAGATCATTGTTTTCCGCGCATGATAGCAAGCCAGCGTAGAAGTTCTGCGAATGCCGACGACATTCCTCATATGAAAAGTAACGTTCGCCTACAAGAAGGTAGAGGCTCTCGAAGCTGTTGAGCAGAAGGCGGAACACGGGATTGTGGGCTTGTTGCGTCAGCAAGTGGTGCAGGTCCCAGTCGAAGCGGGCGAAGCTCGCCGGATCATCATCCAGCTCATCCGCGCGCTTCAATTGAGCGATGATCGCGTCTCGCGCTCGCGCCATGGCCTGGCGGGTGTAGGTGGGCGCGAGGAGCAGACGAATCTCCAGAAGGTGGGCAATGAAATCGGGCGTTCCATGATTGGGCGATCGCGCCAGCCCCGCCAACACGGCCAGGCTTCCCTCGCGCCAGTAATCGCGCACGCGCGTGGGCTTGCCGTGGCGTATCTCGAGCCAGCCGTCGCGGGCCAGGCGTTGCAAAGCCTCGCGCAGGGTGGGCCGGGTGACGCCGATCTGGGCTGCAAGCGCGCGCTCACCCGGCAAATTGCTGTTGATGGGGAATTCGCCGTCGAGGATGGCCTGAAGCAGGCGAGATTCGGCGATCTCGGCCGGTTTTTGGGGAGAGTCCCATGTCATAAGCTTTTGTTCCTGATGATCGATTGCTCCTGGATACTGGTAAGAGGTCTGACCAGTTTAAGTATATGGAATTTCGAGCTCGGCGTCAAGGGGAATGACGATGATGCGCGCGTGGAAAACGATGAGCCGCGCGCGAGTGGTTCGTCCGACCAAGTTCGATCGACGAGGGCAAGGTCATCAAGGTCAGAACCCCGGGGGTTTCTTTTTGTGCGCGCACGCGAGCCTGAGCCTATTCGAGCTCATTTATGCGGCGAGAGCATCCCTTCGCCCCTCATGTGTTCACTCCGAAGCGGTTGCATACATCCTTATCAAATGTGGCGGAAAAACGCCTCGATCAGTGACAATGGCCGAGATAAGATGAGGCGGGGTGATGTCGAAGGCCGGATAGAGCGCTTTCACCCCCTCGACCGCACTACGACGCCCAGCACAATACAAGACCTCTCGCCCATCTCGCCATTCGATCTCGATCCCCTCTGCGCTTTCGGTGTCGGGGTCAGGGCCGTCATACCCCAAAACATAGAAGGGGACGCCATGATAATGCGCGGCGATGGCCATCTGAAATGTGCCCACTTTGTTGGTGATGTGGCCATCCAGGGTGATGCGATCCGCGGCGCAGATAAATTTATCCACCATGCCCTGGCTCATAAGATGCGCGGGCATGCCATCGGTGATCAAGGTGCACTCAACGCCCAACTCCACCGCGCATTGCGCGGTGAGCCGCGCGCCTTGCAAATAGGGGCGTGTCTCGGTGGCTATAAGATGGATGGTTTTTCCCTGGTGTTTGGCGATCCAGAGCATCCAACACAGGGCTGCGCCCGCGATGCAGTGAGTGAGCACCTGATCTCCATCATCGAGCAATTCGGCCGCGTGAGCGCCGCACTGACGGCTCACGCGATTGCCCCGCTCGATCTCGCCATTGACAAAATGGAGGATGGCGGCCTTTGCATCTTCGCCCGCGGCCAAAGCCTGAAGCGCGCGTTGGAGCGCGGCGGGAATAATGTGATGCAAATCATCGGCTGTGGGTCGCGTGGCCAACAGACGAGCGGCTGCGGCGCGATAGGCCGATTCGTTCACATCGCTCAACGCCAGACCCAAGCCGGCCGCGTAGGCCAGAGGCGGCCCTCCTTGCACTATCATGGTTTCGATAGCTCGCGCCACTTCCTCTACGGAGCGGCAAAACACATATTCTCGTTCGTGCGGATATTTGGCGCGATTGAGCAACACGACCGCGTCCGCTTCCGGATCATATCGAAGCGTGTTGAACCGGTCTGCGAGAACAGCAGGGTTGGGGGGAATGGTTTCTTGCCGCGCTTGGTTCATGAAGTCAGTCGCCCTCCTTTATCATCTCGTCGCTTTTTGCGCATCCACGCGCGCGCCATCATGCGCATCGAACCAAGGAGAAATCATCGGTTCGCTATTTTCAACCGAAGGCGGTTGCGGAGGCGCGGCCGGAACGCGATATGGACCCCATCGAAGATCGTCGAAATAGCCATTGTTCAATAGACCGCGGTAAGAAAAAATGGCGTGCCCGATGGCGCCCAATTCGCGTGCGGCCGCGATGCGAGCTTCGATCTCATCGAATGTGCAATACCCCGCGCCAATGCCAGGGATCACCGCGCCTTCGCCGGCGTCGGCTAGATAATCGGCGGTCAGCCTGCGCCAAATGTCCAAGGTCCAATAGCTGTCATCAGGACAACGGAACACGGCCGGGTAGATCAAAGGCATGATCGCGTCCACATATCCTTGGCTCAACCAACCCTTCGAATCTTGATAAGCGTCGTTATAGGCCTCTTGGGGATGACCGGGCAACTGTAAAGCGGGCTCATCGCGATAAACGGGCAGGACCGCCGCCGAGATCCATAGATCGGGCTTTACGGCCTTCAACTTCATAGAAAGCCGATGCACAAACTCACTCACTTGTTGTCGTTGCCAATCTCGATACGTCTCATCCAACGCGCAGGCTGGAACCGGATCGCAGTTTTCACTCAATCCGTGATAACGACAAAGACTCACCGGATCGCACGAGGCGTTGGCCGCCGCATAACGCACGCGATCGAGATGGACGCCATCGACATCGTATCTCCACACAATATCCAGAGCCACGCGGATGATGTGGTTTTGACCAAATCGCGAGGCCGGGCTCATTTCGCGATATTGCCCGCATAACACCTGACCGCCTTGACGCCATTGCAGACCATTGACTTTTCCTTCGGTGACGCCATGTTGTTGAGCCAGTTGGTGATAAAGCGGCTGGGGCTGAGCCAGTGGGTCTGGCTCTTCCGCACAGAAATCACCGCCTTGAGCCACAGGATAGACATTGAAATAGGCGTGGACTTGCAAACCCCGTTCATGCGCTTTGGCAATGAGATAGGCCAAGGGGTCCCAATACGGCTCGGGCGCCTTTCCCAATGTCTGCCCGCTCACCCGTTGCGCCCACGGCTCCAAACCGGGCGCGTAATAGGCGTCGGCGACCCCGCGCACCTGAAAGAAAATCACATTGAAGCCCGCGTCCGCTGCATTGGTCACGATTTCATCGATTTTGGCCGGATCCGCCGCCCGTCCCAGGGTTGTCCAATCGAATCGATTCACCCACAAGCCCCTCAGCTCGATCATCGGTCCCAACACCGATGGATTCCCGCGCCACTGCATGGGCAAGAACAGGGTTTGGGTTTGCGAAGCAGGTTGCGAAAGAGCCGCGTTCCAGACAGGCGTTAGGAGAAGCAAAAGAAGCGAAATGAAGAGACGAGAACCCCAGGCCGGAAGAATATGAGCCATGACAGAGAGAAGAAACATGATGGTGTGTGGGTGTTAAACATAAATGCGTGGCGAACGGGGCAACAAAGCGGTGGTCACCTCATAGTTAATGGTTTCGGCCCATCCGGCCACTTCCTCTGCCGTGATCTTGGCTCCACCCTGACGCCCAATGAGCACGACTTCATCGCCTTCGCGCACATCAGGAATATGATCCACGTCCAAGACCAGGTTGTCCATGCACACGCGGCCCAAAATGCGAGCGCGTCTCCCGCGGACCAGCGCTTCTCCGCGATTGGAGAGTATGCGAGGATAACCATCGCCATAACCCACCGGAACCAAAGCCACGCGCATGGCGCGCTCGGTGATAAATGTGCGGCCATAGCTCACGCTAGACCCGGCCGGCAGCATGCGCACCCGACCCACATGGCTGATAAGCGAAAGCGCGGGGCGCAGAGGAACGCTCGGCTCCACTTCGTTCGACGGACGAAGGCCATAAATCGCGATGCCCGGTCGCACCATGTCGAGATGACTTTCGGGCAAATCCAGAAGAGCCGCACTGTTCGCCGCGTGTCGTATGGCGATGGTGAATCCAGCCTGCTCGATAGCCCGCGCCACATCGAGAAAAATGCGCAGCTGGCGTCGCGCATACCCCTTATCGCGTTCATCGGCCGTAGCGAAATGCGTCCACAACCCCTCCACATCAAAACGGGGCATGGCGGCCATCGCTCGCCAGAAGGGAAGCGCTTCGCGGGGTAGCAGGCCAAAACGCCCCATGCCAGTGTCCACTTTAATGTGCACCATGACGCGTTTATCGCGACGGCGAGCCTGTTCGGCCAGAGAATGAGCCATTTCCAGAGAATTGACGGTCGCGATCAGGTCATATTGGACTACGGCCTCGGCTTCGGCTGAGGTGTGATAGCCCAACACCAGGATAGGCGCGCGCACGCCGGCCCGCCGCAACTGAACGCCTTCGGAAACCCGGGCCACGGCCAACCGCTCGGCGCCATTGGCCAACGCCGCTCGCGCGGTTTCGACAATGCCGTGCCCATATGCATTGGCCTTGACCACCGCCATCAAGACCACTCGCGGCCCTACGCAACGTTTCAACGCTTGCACATTCTGGCCAATTGCGTTCAAATCGATGCGAACATAGGTGGTGGGAAGAGACATGACGGGTGGAGCAGGACGATAATAGCCAACGAGAGAGACGAGAATACGCGGATGCGAGAGGATTTGAGAAAACTCAGAGACCGGGAAAGATGATCTCGGCGGACAAATGGCGACAAACGCCGCGATGGAGCTAAGCCTTGTCAGCGGAAAAAGGACGAAGGAGCGAGAGAGCGGGGGACGGCTCTTCTGCCATGAGTCACCGCCATCGACAACAGCCAAATCAAGAGCCATAGAAAAACAAAGAGGAGCGCCCAAACCATCGCGACCGCGACAATGAAAAGGTATTCCAGGGGAAATGCCAGCGGATGGATTTTGAGCAATTTTTGGGCCAACGGAATGTATGTGATCAAGACGAAAAGCCCCAAAGAAAGAAACGCTATCAGCGCAGGCGCAAAATCGACCGCGCGAGGGCGACGCCACAGCGGCCATCGCCACGGCGGATGAATAAACGTCACCAACAAGGCGCCCATAACCATGAGGGCGTGAGTCAACGCCACCTGCGCGTACGCGTGGTCGTTGCGTTGGACAAAGATAATGTAAACCGCGGCGCCCGCCATGGCGATGGTGAGCCCCGCCGGCAACACAAATGCGGCCAACAGTCGCCCCAAGCGCAGCATGGGAGGACGCCCCGGTCGCGCCAACAACGAGATGGCCACGCCAGGAACAGAAATGGTGAACGCGGCGATCACGCCCCCCTGAGCGCCCGTGTATGGAAATCCTCGCACCGTAAACAGCAAAATCAACACAAGAAGCAACAGGTAGAGAATCTGGGTGAGATAGAGCTTGAGCACATTCAAAAGGCCATTGACAATGCGCTGCCCCTTATCGATCATTTTAGAAGCCACCAGAGGAGAGCGGTCGAGAAGCACAATATCGGCCATGCTTAACGCGGCCGTGCTTCCGTCCTTGGTGGTGATAGCCAGATCCGCTTGCATCATGGCCGGGATGTCGCTCACGCCATCACCAATCACTCCCACTTTCATGCCTCTCTCTCGCAAACTTTGCACCACGCGAGCGGCCAAAGTCGGCGTGACGCCAGCAAAAATGACATTGCTTTGCACCGCCTCTTGAAATGCATTATCCGCAAGGGAAGATAAAGCCGATGCAGAAATCACATCGCTCTCTTCAGCCGCCAGAGAGAGGGGTCTCAACACGCGGCGGAGAATGGTTTGCGATCTTTCAGTGGAATCGCTGATGAAAGCCTTGATCTCCACGCCGCGCTCGGCAAATATGCGCACAGCCTCCACGGCCTCGGGACGGATTTTCTCTTGATATTCGAGCATGGCCAAAGGGATAAGGCCTTGAGGCAAATGCAACTCTTCGCCGACTTGCAAGCGTTCTACAAGAGGAAGGTAGGCGAAGAGCAATCGCCGCTCATCCATCACCGCCATCTCCTCAGCCTCCAACGCATTGCGTTGATCGGTCCTGCCGCGAGGCAATATTCGCAACGCCTCGCGACGAATGCGCGCGAGCAGCCGGCCGCGCGTCCCAACATCTTCGGGTTCTGCCTCTTTTGCGCCCGCTTCACCGGCCGCGAGCTCATTTTCCGAGCGCCGCCCTCCGCTCGCCAAAAGCGACGTTTTTTCTTCGCGACGCAAATCCGCGGCCAACGGATCGCCCTTTTGCGATCTCTCACCCTTGCCCGCAACGCCAGCGCTCGGCTGGGCTGTTTTATCTTTGCGCCGGAGCAAACGCGTCAAACCGCCGCTCCAGGACGCGGCTCGTTTGAAAATGGCCGGCCTCTGGCGCTCCTCTGGCTCGCGGTCCTCTGTCATCTCTTCGAGCAAATAAGGCTGCAAAACAGTTTGCTCACCGAGCACGTATGTTCCGCGTAAATCGTCATTATCGAACACGACGGCGCTCCAACCATGAACCGCGAGAAAAGGCGATTCCTCCACGATATCGCGCTTTTCACCCTCGAACGAAGCCTGCAGGGCCTGGGTTAGTGTGTTATCCAAAGAAATGCTGCGCGCGAAATCGCCCACGATCTGGCGGATTTTCGCCTCGCTTAGCGGTGAAGGCTGGGCGCGACCAGGAGGCGATTTGAGCTCGACCTGAGCGCCCGTAAGAAAGCCCTCCTTGCCAAAACAAATCACATCGAGTTGGGCCAACGACTCCACCGATCGCGCGCGGTGCACCAACACGCCCAGTTGCGCCAAATCGACGGTCGAACCCGCGTATGTTAGCACGATCATGAAAAAGAGACCGGCTGGCGCAATGCTGAAAATGACGCCGATCGCGTCGATGATTTTATCGTTCTCGATCGGAAGATCGAAGCGAAAATAGGAGATCAGCAAGAATGCGACGAGCAGGACCACCACCACCAGCAACCCGCGCAGCACAGTTTGCACCGTGCGCTCGATGGGCGTCAGTTCTTGCGGGGCCTTTTCCAGCTCTTGCAATCGCGCCATCGCACGACGCTGAGAGCCGACGCGCTCGGTTTGGATGACGGCGCGACCATGTAGGCAAATGCCGCCAGCGTACACCTCATCGCCAGCGGCCTTCGCCACTCTTCCGCTTCCGCCAAAAAGAGCCGATTCATCCACAAAAAGCTGGCCTTCGCCCACCACGCGACCATCCACCAAGATCAAATCGCCCGGTCCCACGGCCACCATGTCGCCCACCACGATCTCGGCCGCATCGATGCTACGCACCTTGCGTTCGCGAATCACGGTGGCTTTGGGTCGCGACTCTTGCAACAGCCTGCGCAATCGCAACCGGGCAAACTCTTCCTGCCCCACATTCACTGCAACGGTAAAGATGAGCACGCCCACGCTCATCAAGGCGTCCAACGGCTTGCCCAACAACAATTGCACAAAGATAATGCCCACCAAACCAAGGTTGAAAATCGTGAACGCATTCTCGCGAATGATCTGCTTGCGAGAGCGAGGCGGCTTGAATAAAAGCGCGTTGTCAACATCGGGTTGTCGTCGCGCAGCGGCTTCGGCCTCGCTCAAACCTTCGACGCGCTCAACCAACGAAATCGGCGCCGCGGGCGATTCCTTCACGCCCACCGCCCAACGTCGCCGCCAACGCCATATCCAGGCTGCGATCAAAGCGACCAGCCCCGCCAACCCAATGAGGGTCAACAGCCGCCACAAAATCTTCAATCTTTCACGATCCATAAAGCGAGATAGAGGATTGAGCATGGTTCATCATCGATGGGGCATGCGGGCTCGCGCCGATTGATCATGTCAAGCTTAGTGCATTCAACCAGGAGTTGCAAGTCTGAATAATGAACGGGCGCGTTCATAAGGGTCATTGCAAGACCGTAGGCCGAAGCAATCCCCAATGCCCCTGAAAACCTTCAAATCGCACCTCGACCCGCGAGAAAATCCGTCTTGACAGATTGGCGACTGGTGGAAAACCAGGTACAATTCACTTATGAACATTGTTCGAAAATCCAATGCGCGGCATGTGGCGCTCATCGCGGTTCTGGCCGGGGTGAGCGCCATTGCCTTTGCTCCTATTTTGGTGCGCGTCAGCGATGTAGGCCCTATTGCCGTGGCCTTCTGGCGCATGTTGCTGGCCGCGCCCGCGCTTTGGCTGTGGATGCGCGCGTCCGGGCCGATAAACGCGCCCGAGCGCAAGGATAAGCGAGCCTGGCTGTGGTTGCTGCTTCCCGGCCTCTTCTTTGCCGGCGATCTCACAGTTTGGCATTGGTCCATTCGGCTGACCACCATCGCCAACGCCACCTTCTTCCCCAACATGGCTCCCATATTGGTCAGCCTGTTGGCGTGGCGACTGTTTGGCGAGCGTTTCCGCGTTTTGTTCGTGATCGGCCTGGCCGCGGCCCTGGCCGGGGTGGGATTGATGGTGTGGTCCACGACCGGGCGCGAGGGGGGATCGTTGCTGGGCGACGGGTTGGGGCTGCTCACCGCGGTCTTCTATGCGGGCTACATTCTCAGCATCAAGCAATTGCGCGGGCATTATCACACCGGTTTCATCATGCTGATCAGCGCGTTGGTGGCCGCGGCCGCGTTGTTCATCGTCACCCGCATCACGGGCGAGCCATTTTGGCCGAGCGGCTGGTTGGGCTGGCTGATCCTCTTCGCTCTGGCCTGGCTGGTGCACGCGACCGGCCAGGGCTTGATCGCGTTTTCGCTGGCCCAATTGCCGGCCTCCCTCACCTCGGTCATGTTGCTCATGCAACCGGTCATCGCCGCGTTGTTCGCCTGGCTTCTGCTGGATGAAGCCTTGTTGCCCGTTCAGGCCGCGGGCGGGCTGCTCGTCCTGCTCGGCGTCGCGCTCGCGCAGCGGGGAAGCGGCTAAAGCGCCACATCATTGCTCCGATCCGCTCTTTTGTGCTAATATTCGGGACGATGAGACGATGGACGATTTCATTCCCATCTCCCCATCTCTCCCATCGCTCTGTATTGCTCCTTGCATCCTACACCCTTCTCCTCGCCCATGCGTTTTCTTCCCGCCGACGCGACCATCCCCGGCCTGGATGTGGAGGGTCTGCGCGACCATCTTCGCACCCAGCCCGACGTCATCGCCGCGTATCTGTTCGGTTCGCACGCGGCCGGTCGGCCGCGGCCTGGTTCGGATATGGACATCGCCTTGCTGCTGGATCAGGCTCCCGCGGCCGACGATGATGTGGACGCCGCGCTGGCGCGATTCGACCGGCGCATGGAACTGGAAATGGCGATAGAGCCTTTCGTACAGGGCAAGTCGCTCGATCTTATCATCCTCAATCGCGCGCCCATTCTGCTGCAATTTCAGGTTTTGCGTCACGGCTATCTTCTATACGAGGGCGATAAAAAGAAACGGATCGACTTCGAGGTGCGCACGGTTAAACACTATTATGATTGGAAAATGCTTCACGATCGCGTGACTCAGGTTCTTCGGAAAGACATCCGGGAGGGTCGATTCGGTGAAAGAAAACGACATTATCAACGAACGCTTGCGCATGTTGATGGATGAGATCGCATATCTCAAAAACGAGCGCGATCGAATCAACCGTTTTGATGAATATCGCGACAACATTAGGTTGAAGAGGGCCATTGAACGCTCATTGCAAGTCGCCATTGAAATCTGTCACGACATTGGTCAGCGGCTCATCAGTGAACGCGGTTTTCGGCTTGCAGAAACCTATCGCGAGAGCTTTCAGGTGCTCGAGGAGGAGGGCGTGCTGTCGCCGGATCTCAGCCGCAAAATGCAAAAAATGGCCGGATTTCGTAATCTGGTCGTGCACGATTACGCCAGAATCGATGACGCTCTGGTCTACGGCATCCTCAAGCGACATCTGCACGATTTCGAACGCTTCGCCGACGCCGTCGAACGCTATTTACGCGCGGCGGAGTCCTCCTGAGCAGGAAGAGAGGGTGCCCGAGACGGAAGACCGGAGACCAGGTTCAGCCGCTCCCGTCGCCAGTCCCCGGACTTCGGCCCTTTTTATCCGTCTCCGCGCGGGCAAGCCCACCGTTGGATTGCTTTGAAAATAGACGATAGACGATGGACGATAGGACGATGGGGGGAGGCTTGGCCATGGTCTCATCGTCCCATGGTCCCATCGTCCCTTTCATCGGTATCAGCGGGCGGTCGCCCGTGAAGCCTACTCTGAAAACGATTTCAAACCCTGGAAAATATCCCAAATCAGCTCAAAAAAACACCCCGATTTAAGCCCATTTTTCGCCCTAAACCGTCCTATTTCGGCTTGAAAACGTTTTCGAGCCAAATCCTTGCGTATCACGTTTTCGTCACCTGCTTTGAAAATAGACGATAAGACATAAGACGATAGGACGATGGGGTTAGGTTCGGCCATGGTCTCTTCGTCCTATGGTCCCATCGTCTACTTTGGTCTACGTTGGTCGGCGCAAGCGATTTTCATTAGTATCAACGGGCGACCGCCCGTGACGCCTGTTTGCAAAAGTCCTTCTCGCAACAACTTATCCAACACGCGCGACGAACTACGCTCCGCGCAACCCCCTAAACAATCACCTCCCATGACCGAATTCTTCAACGTCCTCACCCCGGCCGACGCCTGGCGACAGTTCGTCGAGCACTACCAACCGCAACCGCAACCCGAACGCATTCCCACCACCCAGGCCCTGGATCGCTTCCTGGCCGAAGCGCCGCGCGCGCCGCACGACCTGCCCGAGTTTCCCCGCTCCACGGTCGATGGCTACGCGGTGCGCGCGAAAGACACATACGGCGCGTCGCCCGGCCTGCCCGCGTTTCTCGACATCGTGGGCGAAGTGCCCATGGGCGAACGGGCCGAGATCGAAATTCGCGTGGGCCAGGCCGCCATCGTGCACACCGGCGGCATGATCCCGCCGGGCGCGGACGCGGTGGTGATGATCGAAAACACGCAGATGGCCGACGAGCGCAGCATCGAAGTGCTGGGCGCGGTCGCGGTGGGCGAGAATGTGATCCAGGTGGGCGAGGATGTGCGCAAGGGCGAACCGATTTTATCCGCGGGTCATCGTCTGCGGCCGCAGGACATCGGCGGCCTGTTGGCGCTGGGGCTCACCGACATCGCGGTCGCGCGACCCCCGCGCGTGGCCATTATCTCCACCGGCGACGAAGTCATCCCACCCGATCAAACCGCCGGCCCCGGCCAGGTTCGCGACATCAACTCCTACACGCTCTCGGCCCTGACCCTGCGCGCGGGCGGCGATCCCGTCCCATTCGGCATCATTCCCGACCGCCGCGAGGCGTTGGAAGAGGCCGTGCGCCGCGCCAAAGAGACATGCGACATCGTCACCCTGAGCGCGGGTTCGTCGGTGAGCTATCGCGACATGAGCGTGGATGTGATCGCCGGCATGGGCGAACCGGGCATCCTCGCGCATGGCATCTCCATTCGTCCCGGCAAGCCCACCATTGTGGCCGTGGCCGACGGCAAACCCATCTTCGGCCTGCCCGGCAATCCCGTCAGTGCGATGGTGCTCTTCGACCTTTTCGTCAGCCCGGCCATCCGTCTGGCCCTGGGCGCGGACCCGCACGCCGCGTTCAAGCCGCAGGTGCAGGCCCGCCTCAGCCGTCAGATCAGCAGCGCCGCGGGCCGCGAAGACCACATCCAGGTGCGCCTGGAGACGCGCGACCACGAACTTTGGGCCGCCCCCGTGTTCGGCAAGTCCAATCTCATCTATACGCTTGTCCACTCTGACGGCGTCGTGCGCGTGCCCCTCGACAGCCTCGGCATCGAACAGGGCGCCTGGGTCACGGTGACGTTACATCAATGAGGACTCAAAAAGTTGCCGGATGACGCCCTACTTGAGCCCAAAAACGGCGCGCCTCCACCAGTATCGCACGATTGAGTTGCAATGCGCTTACAGTAGCGCGACCAACCGGAGTCAAACCAAGGATATATTCACCGCTCAGAGACCATGTAAAATGCTCGTCCCACTTTTGCTCGCGCGGATTGAATATATGAACCAATTCAAGCGTCACCGGGTCAACAACGGAAACCTGGTCGCCTTTATGCCTGTTGCATTGAGGACAAGCAAGCCAAAGATTACTTTCTTCGTCCGATCCACCCAATGACAGAGGAATAATGTGATCGATCTCCATTTCCATCCCCACCAATACCTCTGGGGTCAAGCAATATCCGCACCGGTGCTGAGCCTGCGCCCGCACTCGCGCTCGCAACTTTGCCGAAATATAGCCGGGGCTCATACAGGTGCAAGCAACTCGCTGATGTCGTGACCGCGTTCTTTGAGCAGAGCCATAGCTTTCGCACGCACCAGGAGACGACGATCATATTGCCAGAGCAGCATATCACGCTCCTCTTCCTCTTCCATCGTCAACCCTTCCCGCTGTTGTTTCCAGTTCAATTCCTCTAGTCGGCGCGCCTCTTCCTCGGATAGGCGACTTCGAGCCATGCGCCAAAGTGTGGCGTCGTCCATATAATTGAGCTGATCCAAAACAGACTCCATCTCTGGAGACAGTTGCGCCCTTTCCTGAGCAGCGATAGCGATTGCCTCCACAACTTCTTCATTCACCGAACGTCGCGAATTTTTCGCTCTACGTTCGAGATATTCGTAAAGCTCCGATGGCAATTGTATGGTCATCGTTTGAACACTCATAATAGCCTCCTCGCCTTATTCTACCCCAAACCCCCTCTTCCCGCAATGACCTATCTCCACGACATCCCCCTCGATGAAGCCATATCGGCCTGGCGCGAGGCGCTGAACCAAGTCGGCGCGTTGCGCAAATTGCCCGCGGAGTCGGTGTTCGTCGGCGACGCGAACGGCCGCGTCACCGCGGCGCCGGTGTGGGCGCGCATTTCAGTTCCGCACTATCATTCCGCGGCCATGGATGGCTACGCGGTGCGCGCGTCCGACACGGCCGGCGCCACCCTCACCCGCCCCAAACGCCTGAAAATCGGTCAGCAAGCCCTCTACGTGGACACCGGCGATCCCATCCCCGACGGATTCGACGCGGTGATCCCGGTCGAAGAGGCGCAACGTCTGGGACCTGAGGACGCGCCCGAGATTGAAATCCTGGCCTCGGTTCCGCCCTGGGACAATGTGCGCGTCATGGGCGAGGACATCGTGGCCACCGAACTGGTGGTTCCGGCCAATCATCGGCTGCGACCGCAAGATTTGGGCGCGATCACGGGAAGCGGTCACACCCACGTGCAGGTCTACCGCCGGCCCCGCATCGCCATCCTGCCCACAGGAACCGAGCTGGTGCGGCCCGGATCCGAGCTGAAACCGGGCGACATCATCGAGTTCAACTCCATCGTCCTGGCCGCGATGGCCGAGGACTGGGGCGCGGATGCGAATCGTCTGCCCATGATCGCAGACGATTACGAGGCCATCAAGCGCGCGGTGGCGGCCGCGTTGGAAGATCATGATCTGGTGGTGGTCAACGCAGGGTCGTCGGCCGGTTCCGAGGACTACACGGCCCGCATTTTCGAGGACCTGGGCGAAGTGGTGGTGCATGGCATCGCCATTCGGCCCGGACATCCCGTGGTGTTGGGCCACGCGCAGGGCAAACCTTTGGTGGGCATCCCCGGCTTTCCGGTCAGCGCCATGATCACCTTTGAATTGCTGGTGAAGCCGCTCTTGCAACACTGGGTTGGCCAAACCATCGAGCCGCGGCTCACGGTCGAGGCCACCATCACCCGCAAGGTGCTCTCGCCCATGGGCCAGGATGAGTTCATGCGCGTGACTTGGGCGGGTGGGCGAGCGCGTCGTGGCCACGCCCTTGCCGCGCGGCGCGGGCGTGCTCATGTCGATGGTGCGGGCCGACGGCATCGCCCACATCCCCCGCTTTTCCGAGGGGTTGAACGCGGGTGACAGGGTGACGGTCGAGTTGTTGAGACCGCCCCATGTCATCGATCAGACCATTGTCCACCTGGGAAGCCACGATCTCACCCTCGACCTTCTGGCCGATCAATTGCGCCGTGAGCGTCCCGACCGTTCACTCAGCTCGGGCAATGTCGGTTCGCTTAGCGGTCTGCTGGCTTTGCGCCGCGGGGAGGCCCATTTCGCGGGTTCGCACCTGTTGGACGAGGAAACGGGCGAGTATAATCTCGGTTACATCCAACGCTATCTACCCAACATGCCGGTGGTCGTGTTGGGATTCGTGGGCCGCACGCAGGGATTGATCACGCCCAAAGGCAATCCCAAGAACATCCGCAGTTTGGAAGACCTGACGCGGCCCGATGTCGTGTTCATCAATCGCCAGCGCGGCGCGGGCACGCGCGTGCTACTCGATTATCAGCTCAAGCAAAAAGGCATCGATCCCGACCAGATTCAGGGCTACGAGCGGGCCGAGTTCACACATCTGGCCGTGGCGGCCGCGGTGGCCAGCGGCGCGGCCGATTGCGGATTGGGCATTCTGGCCGCGGCGCGGGCCCTGGACCTGGATTTCGTTCCCCTGTTCGAGGAGAAGTATCAATTGATCATTCCCAAAGCCTATTATGAAAGCGACTTGCTCGCGCCCATGTTGGAGATCATCCGCAGCGAGCATTTCCGTCAGGCCGTATCCGCGTTGGGCGGGTATGACGTGTCGGAGATGGGGGAGGTGGTGGCATGAGCGCGGCGCTCTATGTGATGGGATGGCGCGAGATTCTGGAGCGCGTGTTCGAGGGCTTCGAGGCCCAGCGCGACGCCTCGCCCACATGGCTGATCAATCCGGCCACGAAACGGCGTCTGAAGCTGGATTTTCTCTACCCCGAGATCGGGCTGGCCGTGCGCTTCGCCGGCTTGCAGGCGCGCGGGATGCGACGCAAGGACGACTGGCAAGAGCTGGAGGACGCGGCTCGCGACGAGGTGCGCAAAGAGCTTTGCCGGCTGAACAACGTGAATCTGGTGCTGATCTCACCTCTCGACGCGTATCCATCGGAGCAGTTCAAGGCTTTGGGTTACGCCCTAAACGATGCATCGCGTCGCGTGGCTCGTAGTCGTTCGATGCGCAACAGGGGCGAGCTGATGGAGCGGCTTTCGCAGGCGCGGACGCGACTCAACGACATTCGCCGCAAGGTGAAGCGGCCCGAAGACCTGGCCGCGTATGCGGAGCTGTGGCGCGATCGCGAGGCGCGCATCCTGGCCGAGATACAGAAACCCCGCCCCGAACCCAACGGCGGGCGCAAAAAGCCCCTCCGTACGTTCAAAGAGGGGCAATGGATCGAGCATGAGCGCTTTGGCCGCGGCCAGATCGTAGCCGTGGACCCGAGCGATGGTGATGTGCAGTTGACCATTCACTTTGTCACTGCGGGCGAGCGCCGCTTTCTCGGCTCGCTGGTCGCGGACAAGCTGCGCCGGGTGTAGCGCGGGCACGCGAGTCGATATTGAGACTATGCGATTGGATTTTGCAAAGCAGTCCGACCGCGGGCTTGCCCGCTCCGATACGCATGAAAATCGCTTGCGCTGACCAACGTAGACCAAAGTAGACCAAGATAGACGGTGGACCTTTTGGTCTATGTTGGTCTGGCCGCTCATCACGACATGACCTGTCCGACCAACCTCGAACTTTGGACGCTATTTACAAAGCAATCAATTATGATGACGCGGAAGCATTCTCCTCCGAACGCTCAGCTTGCACTTGCATTTGATAGAAAGCCAGCAATACGATGAGCAAGACGATGAGGGCGATGACCTGGCTCAGGCGAAAGCCATCGCCAATGGTCTGAGGTTGGTCGCGGAACGCGTCCACGATGAGTCGCACCGCGGCATAGCCGCCCAATGCGACCAGCGCGGTCCGTCCCGGTCGAAATGCTTCGAGCCGCGCCCAGAGAAGGCCCAACACGATGAGAATGCCCAAAAGCTCATAAAGTTGCACCGGATGCCGGGCCACGCTCCACTGCGTCACGGCCCAGGGCATGAGCGTGGGACTGCCGAAGTTGCGGGCGTTGAGAAAATCGGCCAGAGCCAGAGAGGCCAGAAGCGCGAGCGCGCCCAGGGCCAGCGCGTCCAGCAACGCGGGAATGGGAATTTGATAACGGCGCTGATACCAGGCCAGAACCGCCAGCGCGGCCAACACCGCGGCCAGTGGCAAAAACGCGCTCAGGTTGGGGTTGAGCACGCTGAGGGGATCCCCGCGATAGGCCGGGAAGTAGCGAATGACATGACCCAAGCGACCGGCGATGATGGCAGCGACGGCCGCATAAAAGCCGGCGTTGTAAAGATGATCGGGATCGATGCCGCGGCGTTCGCCCACTTTCGCAGCCACCCACAAACCCACCCAGAATCCCAGGATGAGCAGTAAGGGGCCGGTTGGCAAAGCGATGGGGCCGATTTGAATGGTGGGGAACATGGTGAGGTGATGACCGGAATGAGTTTCAGGAAAGAAGGGCGTATGCTTCTATTGATAAATGGTGCGCAGTTCTTCGGGTGATTCCACACTGTGCAGCGCTTCTCGGATGGCGCGCAGTGTGCTTACGTCCGCAATCGCCTCGATTTCCGGTAAAAGTTTCAACCCCTCTGCGCCAAATCGCAGATCTAATCCCAATGCAATGGCATCAAGATAGCCTGAGCGCAAACCCTGCTGCAAACCTTGTTGCCACGCCTCTTCTTTGACTTCCTTTTCGATCTCCTCTCGAAGCACTTCGAAAAACGCAGACTCGATCATGATTTCATGCCTCCGCTGGAGTAACTGTTGTAACAGGCGCCTCGATGTCAATCCTGAAATGATGCCCATGGCCGTGTACATATCGGCCTTGGTCATGTTGGACAAATCGCTTTTCTCGATCAGTTCGTCCGCTTGACGGAACCATTTCTCGCCATCGCGCATAACGGGAACGAATGGCGCCATACAGGTAATGCCATCCTGCACCACTTCGGCCGCGTTCATCTCGTAGACCGGAATGAGATGATAATGGAAGCGCACCTGTTCATCTTGGTAGTAGTCGGTGACTCCCGGCGACGGCGTCAGCACGATAGCCGCTGAAAAGATGGGCGCGTTCCGGTTGCCAAACCTGAGCTTGTGTCGATAGCGATATTCGAGCATTCGCGGCGGGAGGTCGGGATCCCACCGCGTCTGAATCTCGATGAGGACGAGCATCTCACGACCGTCCTCGGTGATCACATGCAGAGGAAAATCGCTGCGACGGAGAGAAGTGGTTTCCTGCGGCAAGTCTTCTATGAGCGCACTTTCGCTGACGGGAATGTTCAGCCATCGTCGCAAAATTTCACGGCTGCATAGACGCAGCATCTCTTTGATGGCGATGTCGTAGTCCACGATGAATTCCTCTTATGACGCGTCCGATTGTAACACAGCCGAGTCGGGGAAAACAATGGGGCGCGAGGAGACCCTATATCGTCCTATCATCCGATATTCATGTCGTAGAACCAACGCTATCGAATCGGCTCGAAGCGCATGATGCGGTTGTTGTCTGCATCTGCGACCCAAAGCGAGCCGTCGGGCGCGATGCTGACGCCGTTGGGAAGCGCGAAATCGGTGAGACCCGCGCCGTATTGGCCCAGCGCGGCCTTGGCGACGCCCTCGCTATCCCACACCAGGATGCGCCAACTGGTGGGATCGGACGCGTAGACCACGTTGTTCTCATCCACCGCGATGTAGGGCTTGTCGAAGATGCCCTCGCTCTCCCAGCCGGGGACGGGCCATTCTTTCACGAACTGGTATTGGGCGTTGAACTTCTGAACGCGTTGGTTCCAGGTGTCGGCCACATAGATGCTACCATCCGGCCCGACCGCGAGACCCACCGGTTCATCGAAGAAGCCTGTATCCACGCCAGCGCCGCCAAATTGGGTGATGGGGACGCCGTCGGGATCGAAGACCTGCACGCGCTTGTTGCCTGTATCGGTCACCAACAGGTTGCCCTCGTTGTCGAAGGCCACCGCGCGCGGGCCCCAGAACACGCCCATCTCGCCAAGCTGGCCGTCGGTGGACACGAACGCGCCCCATTGAGTGATGAAATTGCCCTCGGAATCGAAGACCTGAATGCGGTGGTTCCAGGTGTCGGCCACATAGACGCGGCCGTCTTCGCTCACGGCAATGCCCCAGGGTTCGTTGAACTGACCTGGCTCCGCGCCAAAACCGCCCCAATCCAGCGCGTAGCTGCCATCGGGGTTGAAGACCTGGATGCGATGGTTGCCGCTATCGGCCACATAGATGCGGCCATCCGGCCCGACCGCCATGTTGCGCGGCTGCTGCAACTGTCCTGCTCCGGGTCCTGCAACGCCGCCGATGATCTGAGTGGCGGGCTGAAGCATTTCCTTGCCAGCGAAGGGATCCACGAGCGTCTCGGCGATGGGCGCGGGCGCGGCGCCCAGGTTCCACACTTGTGCGGCAATATCCTTGCGGATAAACATAATAAAACGATCCGAGGGATCCCAGTCGGCCAACGGTTGTTTATAGCGACGATACAAAATGACATCAATGAGCGCCTGGCGGTCTTCGGGCGTGGTCAGCCATTTGACCAGCAAGGGCAAGCCCTTGAGCACCGAGCCGTCAGGCTGAACTGCGCCGTCGATCAGTTGTTTGTAGGTCTCTTTGGGCCACCATATCTGACGGTAGACGATGCGATAGTAATCCTTGCCCAGGAAGGGCCGCACTTTGTCCTCGTTCTCGGTGCCAACCAACACCACGGGCGCATCTTTCAAATATTCGCGCGAAGGCGAACCGCCAAAAAATTTCTTGTTGGGAAAGTCGCGGAAATACCACTCGAACGGCCAGGTGGTCTCATTATCATAGGCGAACGCCAGCTGCCCCTCGCCCACAGTGCGTCGCGAGATTTCGTGCAGTTCATCGACCACGATCTTGATGTCGGGCGTGCCATGCGCGTAGACCATGGGTTCGATGGCGTAATCGTAGTTGACGTAGTTGTAGAGCAAAGCTGTGCGCAGCGACATGATTGTGAGAATGAGCATAAGGCTCAGGAAGGCCAACCGGCGACTGAGATCACCACCCAACTGCAGGCCCTTGCGCACCAATGCGTAACCCAAGCCCACCAGGAGAGCCAGACTGGCGATCCAGGCCATAGTCTGGCTGAGGGAATTGAGATCGCTGCCGCCGAACGGTCGCAGGCGCAAAAACGCGATGAGGGTGAGGAGCCAAAGAGGCAAACCCAACACGAACCACCAGCCGCCCAATGCGCGCGCCCTGGCCCAGTCGATAAGTTTGAGTCGCTCGGCCAGATACCAGCCGCCCAAAATGCTCATGGGAACCGCGAAATGGGTGGCCAGCCAGGGCATTTTCTCTCCGGCCCAGGTGTACGCGGCCCAGGTGAGGGCTGTCCACCATATCAGGAACAGAAGCCATTCCGCGCGAAAGGCTGGGGCCGCGGCCTCGTCATCGCCTGTGGGATCGACCGGCCGACCGCGCAACGCGCGCCACAATACGACAATGGCGCCCAAGAGACTAAGCAGTAAGGGCAAGAATTCATAGAGGGGAACGAGCATGAAGTAGTAGAACCAGGGCTGTCCCCCGCGTGCGACCTCCTGTTGGGCCAACCAATAGCCCATACTGCCAATAAGGCCGGTGGCCACCCCGTTGCCGTTGGTGAAGAAGGTGGTGAAAAAGAGAAGCATCACCGCGTAGTAAAGCCCGAGCGCCACCAGGTAACGTTCGCGTGACCAGAAAAAGCCCAACCATGTAAAGATGATCAACATGCTGAAAAAGACGGCCGCGGCCAACAGCACGGTTGGCTGTTGCAAAATATTGCCGGTAATATTCACGTTGTCGGGCGTGCCGCCGAAAATCTTGATGGGAAAAGCGGCGAATAAGGGGGCGGACAGCGTAATCAGCCATACGAGCACATCCATTTCGCGTATGGCGCGCAGTCTTTCGCCCCCATATCCGCGCCAGAGCAAGAAAAGCGCTGCAAAAACGAGGGCGAACCCCAAAAGCAACATGGGCCACATGACCATGCCGCCCAGGCGCTGACTCACCACCAGCTGCCCGGCCGGGGCTTTCAGCGCCTCGTTCATGGGATAAACGGCCAGGATCGCGCCCAAGGCGAGCAAACCAAAGAAAGGCCACCGCAGTCCGTTGTTTTCCCAGCGTTCACGCAAGAGCCGCATGGCCACCCACACCACAAAAAAGCCGGAAATGATGATCACATAAATATAGGAGACCTCTTTTGTGGTGTAAAGAAAACCCAAGGCCACAGCCATCCATAGCAACAGCTTCTCTCGACCCTCTTGCAAATAACGAAACAGCAGAATGATGACCGCGACGGCAAAGAAAATAGCGTATAGGTCATGACGAATGTAACGACTATGAAAGATAAGCGTAGGCGAAAAAGTCATCAACGCCGCCGCCAAAAAAGCGCCTATCTTACCGAGCCAGGGGCGCACAAACCACATGAGCGCCACCACGCCCACACCAAGCAATACAACCGGAAAACGAGCCGAAAAATCGCTAGGCCCAAAAATGAAATAGCTCGCCGCGGTGAAATGGAAGAGAAGCGGGCCATGCATAAGAGGATCATGCTGGAAGCCCGTGCCGTTGTAAAGATTGTAGCTGTAGGTCGTGTGCAGACTTTCATCATGGCTCATGGTGCGCGCGCCCACATCATAAACGCGCAGCAAAAAAGCCACCAACAGCAGAGCGATCCAGGCGATCTTTTCCCAATTCAAGCGTAGGGTCAACAACGCAGGACTATCGAGGAAAGAACGTTCGGATGGAGTTGGCGTGGTTGTCATAATGGGATTGAGCAAAGAGCAAGGATTGGATTCTTTGAGAAAGGTTCAAATGCTGAGAGGCGGAGCGCGCAGGGGAAAATAGGGAAGTTCTTGAGCGTTGATCCTTTTGCGCGGACAAAAAGCAGACACGAATTGAGCGAATGAACACGAATTTCTTTGCCTTTTTCTTCGTAAAATTCATGTCAATTCGTGTCGAAAAACGTCAACGCCTGACGGGGAGACGACGCGGGATTTGGAAACGAATGAAGATGCGCGATACGCCCTATTCGGGAACCAATGTCGTCACATCGACCCAAAGGACCTCGTTTTCGGTGGGGATGTCCCAGGGCGCGGTGCGGAATAGCAACCAGGCGATCTTTTGGCGAAGGTCGCCTTGGACCGGGTCCCAGGCGTCGAAAAGATAAAAGGTCGAGCCGGCGTATTGCTCTTCGAGCGGGGGATCGTATGCGGCCGGCGCGACCACAAGCGGAGCGGCCGATTCCGGCCCAACGCTTATCACCCGCCTCACCTCGGGCGCTCGGCGCAGTTGCCAATGCAATACATCGTCTGATGAACTGCCCTCGACCAGGGTGATGGGCAAAGACCATCGGTCGCCTTTCACCCGCTCGCTCACATCGCCTGCGGCTTGCTCCAAATCGAAAACGCCGATGCGCGTATCGGTTTCGTAAAGCGCTGGAAAACGAGGCGGCATGTAATCATAGCCCATAGCCCAGGCCATGGACAGACTGTAGAGAGCCAGGGTGATCGTAACCACCCAAGCCGACATCAGAAACATGAGCCGCGCGCCCATAAAGAATCCGAAGGTGATGCTGAGCAACAACATCATGGATAGGGTCGCGGCCAACAAAATGAGATTGGCCTGATCGCCATGACGCGCATAACCCACCAAGGCCAATCCCGCAATAATGACAATGGCCTGAAGCGTGAAGCCATAGAGCAGAGCCTCGGGTAGAGACAAGTCGACCGAGCGAGCGAGATGCAAGATCAACATGGCTGCTGGCAACGCCAGAAGCAATGCAGCCACCGCGCGCGTTCCCGCGGCGTATGGGCCCTGCAAAACCGCGACCAACGCAAGGATGAGTCCGGCCAGGGCCAAACCGCGTTCAAGGCCAGGGCGTCGCCACAGCCAGATTGCGGCGACCAGCCCCACCGGCATGATCAGGGCTTCGTCGGTGAAAAGTCGAATCGCGCCCCACGACCAGGCCGCAGGCGAGATGGTGAACGCGGCCAGCCAGTCGCTCCAGTTCAAGGCGGCCAGGCCCAACGCGTCCAACCGGGTGAAGAAGGCCGTCCCACCCACCAAAACCACGGTGAGGAAGATGAGGAAATGGTTGAGAGCGATGGATGGTCGCTCTCCGTCGCTCCGGGTGAGCGCCATGACCAGAAGCAGGGCGATGAGGGCTGAAGGGCCGGTCGCTCCGGCGATGAACATGACGCCCAGGCCGACGGCCATCCAGACCCAACCGCTTTTCTCGCCCTCGCGCACCCGCCACCACCCGGCCAGGGCCAGGATGAGGGCCAGCAGCGCAAAAGCGGTCGAGTCGCCGCGACGGGCGAATGCATTGAACAGGGGCGAAAACGTGAGCAGCGCCGCGGCCAGGAGCAACGCGTCGCGCTTGAAATAACGCCGCCAGGCGATCCAGGCCGGCAACGCGGCCACCGAAGCCAGATATGGCCAGAAACGCGCCGCGGCTTCGCTCGCGCCGGCCAGGAAGAATGTGAGGGTTTCCAGGCTAAAGAGCAAGGGCGCGCCCGCATCCAGCGTAGGGCCGAAACCCTGGCTGGCTTGCCAGGCGCGCAACGCG
>JAADII010000137.1:17848-38763 GCA_013151415.1 Chloroflexota bacterium | reverse complement strand
CCACCGCAGCCCAATGACGGCCCAGAAACTCGGCCACGGCATTGACCCAACGGACAAAGCGAGACATGACAAAAAATAAACAATTACGGAGCGCTTGCAAATAAGCCAGAATTACCCATTACAGGCAAATATCATCGCAATAGACGCAAAAGTCGAGTGATATCATGCATAAATTGGTGATTTGGCGTAATTTAGGTATTTTGTCCGAAATCGCGCTATCAATCAGTGTCCTGTGCTTTGGCCAATCCGTCTAGAAGCGCCTCCATATCAAAGGGCCAATAGAGAAGCGGGCCGTTTTCGATGGAAGCCACCGGAATCAACAGGCGAAAACGTTGGTGCAATGCTTCATCGGTGGTGATGTCCACTTCTTCGATTTGCACATCGAATTCTGTAGCCAATGCATCCAACAAGGCTTTGGCCTCGACGCAAAGGCCGCAAGGATCTTTGCTATAAAGAATGATGCGACGAGTCAAAGAATTGCCTCCAGATTCTGTTGCAAAATTTCAGGCGTCAGGATGCCGATCCATCGCACTTGCACCACGCCATTGCGGTCGATAAAGAAAGAAGAGGGGAGGGATTGGGTTTTGTAAGCGCTCATCACCTGACCCTGAGCATCGATGACCACCGGCATGTTCATTCGAAAAGCCTTGACAAACTCGGCCACGGCCTCTTGCGATTCCATGCTATCGACGGCGATGATCACCAGTCCATCATCTTTATATTCATTGTACACGCGCACCAACTCGGGCATCTCGGCGCGGCAAGGCGGACACCATGTGGCCCAAAAGTTGATGATTACAGGGCGCCCTTGATAATCGGATAAGTAGATGGTCTCGCCATCGGCCTGGTGCATGGCGAAATCGGGTGCGCGATAACCGGCGTCGGGCTGAGTCTGGGCGTTGTTCACGCCGAAAAGACTGGCCACCGGAAAAGCGCCCGCCTCCGCGTTCACTTCTATGGAGGCGGGCGCATCTTGATTCAATGAAAGATAAATCGCGGCAAGGCCCACAAGCAAACCCACCGCCATCACGATAAGGGCTTGCCTTTTTCGGGCCGTATTTTGTTTGGATTCCACGATCTTTCGACTGTGCTTGTGCGTTTGGATGGTGGAGCCTCTGCGATCTGCGGTCATATGCGTTCGATTCGCCTGCAACGGTGGATGGAATTGGCTTATTTAGGCTTGCGCCGCGGCCTCGACGCCCAACACCGCGCCGCTGAGATAACCCAAATACGCCGGGACAAGGGGCAGCACACAGGGAGAAAGAAAGGAGATCACGCCGCCGGCAAACGCGAGGACGAAGGTCAATTGGGAAGCGGATTCCGGCGCGAACCCCTGTTCGATGTTGAAAAAGAAGCCGAGTTGCGACAACTGCGCCAAACTATCGGTAAAGATAAGCACGCCAATGAGAAACAACAACGCGCCGCTAACAAGACTGATGGTGGGAAGATGACGATAAAAACGGGGGAGATATCGGGTCAAGCGAGCGAAGAGCGCGCCCGCGACCAGAAAAGGAATGCCCAAACCCATAGAATATGCGGCCAGCAGCATGGCGCCTTGCGACACGGTCTGGGTTTGCGAGGCCAATAAGAGGATCCCCGCCAAAATCGGACCGACGCATGGCGTCCAACCCGCGGCGAAAATAACGCCCACCAACGTGCTGCGCCAATAACTCACGCCGCTCCCCATGCGCCCACCCATGTCCAGACGCATTTCTCGATCGAAAAAGTCGGTTTGGTTGCCGAAGAAGATGATCAGACCCACTAAGGCGGTCTCGACAATGCGCAAAATCGGCGTCAGAGAATCGCTTGTAAACCAGCTTAGGCCGGCGATGATGAGCGCAAACACCGCCAGCACAAACCGCTCCCATTTGGCGGTGGAGAGCGTCACCAGGCCAATGAGCGTCGCGCCGGCGATGCGTGTGGTTTCGTCGAACTCGAAGCGAGAAAGCCAATAAGTGATGGCCGCGGCCGCCAGCGCCGCCACGCCCCACTGCCAATATTCAATGCGCAAGTGCGCCACTTTGATGGCCATGATGATCAACAAGATCGAACCCACGCGCACCACCGCAGGCAAAATGTCGTAAAGCGCATAGCCGCCAAGCAACCCCACAGACGCGCCCAATAATGTGAACACAGCCGTGAAGCCAATGACCAAGGCCAAAGCGTGCAGAAAAGTGGTTCGAGACCGGACGGTCGTTTCCATGTGAATCGTCGCCTAGTATGGATATTCGCGGATGACGCAAGAGACGATAGAGCGGCGATGCGCCCTATCGTCTTGCGTTTTTATCGTGCTGCTATTTAGATGCAGGCGGAAGGCGAAACATTACATGGTTTCGCCCACCGCCTCCTCCAACATGTCTAATTCTTCGTCCAACTTGCCCAGACGACGATTCATGTTGAACACGAAAACGAATAGCACAAACCAAATGACCATGTAAGCGGCGACAAAGTATGTCATGAGAAGGGCTCCTGTTTCATGAACTTTAATGAACCTGCAAAATGCGCTCGCGTAGGGCCGCGACCCGTTCCACGGTCCAGGCCAGGCGCACGCTGTTGGCCAACAGCGTAAAATAAAGCAATGTGAAGGCGATATTGGTTGTAATGAACGCCCGCGTCATGCCCGGGCCCAGGCCAAAATCGGCCTCGGGCGACATAATGACCGGGTGGATGGTGTTCCACCAACGAATGGACATGAAGGTGATGGGCACGCTAAGAAAGGCGAAAATGCCGTAAACGGCCGCGAAACGAGCTCGCCTGGAGGGATCGTCCATGGCGTTGCGCAGCATGAAATAAGCAATATAGAGCAACAAAACGATGGTGTAGGTGGTCAAACGCGGGTCCCACGTCCACCAGGTGTTCCATGCCGGTCGGGCCCAGATCGAACCGCTGACAATGGCCGCCACCGTGAAAAAGATGCCCAACTCAGCCGAGCTCCGGGCGATGATGTCCCATTTTTGACCGCCTCGCGCCAGGTAAATGATGCTGGCGATAAATGTGATCAAAAAGGAGAGCATGCTCGACCAGGCCGATGGCACATGGAAATAAATAATGCGCTGGGCCCAACGATCGGTTTCGGTGAGATTAATGGCGAAAGGCGCTTGAATCATGGCCATGTAAATGGCCACCAACATGCCCGCCAGAGCAAGAACATTCAAAATGTTGAGTGTGCGTCGAGATGGAATCATAGGCCAAAAGCCTCCTAAATCATCTTAACTACTCTTCAACCACATAATCGAAGGTGAGGTAAGCCACGATGAGGAAAAGGAGATCGAAAAAGAGAAGCAATTGCACCCAATTGGCCAGATCATTCAGCGTATCGCCTTCGAGCAAACCAATCGTGGCGCGTATGCCCGCCACCAACACAGGTAGCAGAACCGGAAAGAGCAAAATGGGCAACAACACTTCTCGCGCACGCGTATTCACGGTAAGGGCGGAGAAGATGGTTCCCACGGCTGCAAATCCTATTGTACCCAACAGCAAAATCAATAACAAGGGCAATGTGATAAGAGGTACATTAAAAAAGACTGTAATCAGGGGCAAAATCAGGGCTTCCACCACCAAAATAAAAATCAGATTGGCAACCATCTTACCGAAATAAATGGCGCTGCGATCCACCGGAGCCAACAACAAACCAGAGAGGCTGCCCCGATCCTTTTCAGTGATAAAAGCTCGCCCCAGCCCCAACACGCCGGCGAAGGCCACTGTCACCCACAAAACCCCGGGCACCACCATGCGTTTGTCGGGCACGCGCAGTTCAAAAGCGAAATTGAAGATCAGCAAGGCCAGCACCGCGAAAACCGCCATGCTGGTGAACATGTCTTTGGTGCGCCACTCGACGCGTAGGTCCTTCCACAAAACGGCCCACGCCACGCGAAAATAGGCTTTCATATGGCCCCCACACCCACATATTCGTCGTATAAAGGTCGCAACTCGCCATATGAAATGCCGGATGCAGGCGCATCGAACACCAACCGCCCTCCCGAAAGTATGGTCACGCGGTCGGCCACCTCCAGTCCTCGCTCGAGATGATGCGTGGTCATCAAGATGGTGCGTTCACCGCCGCTGAGCTCTTTCAGCAAATCATTCATCATCTCCGCGGCTTGGGGATCCAAGCCCGTATCAGGTTCGTCCAGGAGAAGGATGGGTGGATCGTGAAGCAATGCGCGGGCGATGGCCAAACGCTGCACCATGCCGCGCGAGAAAGTGCGCACGCGGTCTTTACGACGATGATACAATCCCACACGCGTAAGCAGGTCGCGAATGCGCTCTTCGGCGTCCGACAACCCATATAATCGCGCGAAAAACTCCAGATTCTCCATGGCGTTCAGGTCGTCGTATAAAAGCGGCGCGTGAGTCACCAGACCAATATACTGGCGGATGCCTTCGGGATTGGCGCCAATATCGACCCCAGCAATGGTGACGCGACCGGCCGTGGGCCGAGAGAGCGTGGCGAGGATGCGCAGAAGCGTGGTCTTGCCGGCGCCGTTTGGCCCCAACAAAGCCACCGACGTTCCGGCTTCGATATCGAAATTGAGATTTCGCAACACGCGATGGCGGCCAAAGCTCTTCTGCAGACCCTGAACGCGGATCAAAACGCTGGTCATGGTGAAGCTTCTTGTTGGCTTAAGGCGATCAACTTGGCTTTCAGCAATGTGCGTTCGGCCTGATACTCGGCCTCGGCCAATTCACCCGCCTCATAGGCGTCGTCGAGGTCGGCAATGGCCTGAATGAGCGCTTCGCGCAACTGACGGCGTCGCACCGGCTCAGACGCCAGCTGCGAACGATGTCTGCGAATGGCGATCACCGAACCCACCGCCAATACAAGCGCGGCCAGCGAAGCCACGAGAGGCGTTGTGTAGGGCTGCCCGGATATGCCGGGCGTGGCGTTGCGATCGATGATCTGCTGACCTCCGGCCGCGGCCGCTTCGTTCGACATGGTTTGGGCCAGCGCCTGCGCCGAGATGCCCGAAAGCTTGACCGGAGGCGCACTGCCCGGAGGCAAAGAAGTGATGATATAGTTCAGAAACGCGCCGCCCTCGGTTTGCAACGGGGGTTCTTCGGTCCATTCGCTCACCTCCACCTGCAAACCGATATCTGGAATCAGAAGATTTAGGTTGTCAATGGGATATTCAAAAGGATGCGTCATGTCCACCGCGCCATCGACCACAGGCAACGTATAACGGAAAAGGATTTGACGTTGGCCTGGAGGCAAAGGCGCGGTGTCAATGATGGCGTCTCCGGTGATGACAAAACGCCCCGAAGCTTCGCCGCCTTCCACCCCAACATTGACTGCATTGGGCGGCAGACGAAATACGAGCACTTCTCGCCCGTTTTCACCCTCCTCGCCCATGTAAACCCGATCCCCGCCGTTCTCGATAACATGGAGCTCGCCCACATCGATGCTATCGGCCGTGGCAAGGTTGACAAACCAGTGTGCGCGGCGAATTCGCACATCGTCGAGGCTTCCTCCAGGCTCATATACATGAACAAGAACGTCGAGTGAGGGCTCCCCGGTTTCAAACTGGAAGACATCCGAGGCGAAAGGCATGTCGTTATAAAGCGCCTGAGCCAGGAAAGCCCAAACCGGGTCTCTGGAAAGACCTTCAAATCGGGCGACGCCCTGCTCATCGGCTTCGATCTCTCGATTGGTGAGAAAGCCGGCGCCATCGAAGATCAGCAACGTCACCGGCGCGCCCGCGACCGCCTCGCCAGTGGTGCCGTTGAGCACGCGCACGGTGATAACCCCATCGCCTTCCAGGTTGGGGCTGTCTTGTGTGAAACCGAGACTAAAGCTGCGAGCATATGTGATCGCGCTGAGCAGCACCGCGTCGGCCGCGTCATCGATACGCGGATGAGAGGGCGCCTGCACGGCCTCGCGCCATTGGGTCTCGTTCAATTGCAACCAGCGCGCTTCCTGAAGACTGGGCGCGCCGGCTTCAGCAGACATGCCCGCGCCATCCGGACCATGACACTCGGCGCACGCGGCCGCATACGCCTTCTCGCCCCCTTCGATGGTCGCGGGTTCGAGATGAAGCGACCAAACATAGGCGGTGACATCCCATATCTCCTCTTCGCTCAATGTGTCGCCCCAAGGCGGCATTAAGCTCTCCATACGCCCTTCGGTAATGACATCGAACACATCCTGCGGGCTGCGGGTGGAAACAAATTCGGGATCGGTGAAATCGGCCGGCTGCACAGGCATTTGCTCGGCCATGGGGCCATCACCCTGTCCTTGTGGCCCATGACATTGTGCGCACCGTTGTGAGAAAATAGCTTTTCCCCGATAGGCCGCGCCTGCTGGTCCGCCGCTTTGCGCCTCCACGATTGCGCCCTGTCGCCCGAGCATGAAAACCAACCCCATAAGGAACAGGATTCCCAGCGCGAGCGCTTGTCGCCAAGCGGTGCTGCTTACATCGCGTCGTTGTGTTGTCATATAAAGATCGAACTAATCGAATCGAAATCTGGAAGTGAGGGGAGATGCGGCGTCCGGTGGGCGCGCATGCTCGCCTTTCAGTCGCTTACAGCCTTATATTCGGTGACTTCAGGCGCTTCCTCATAGCGAGAGGGGCATTTCAGCAACAGCGTGTCGGCCTCGAAAACGCCGTCTGGGGTCAGCTCGCCTTCGACAATCGCTTCGGTCGCGCGGCCAAAGTTGCTGGGCCGACTGCCATGAAAACTCACCGTGATCTCTTCACCGGTCTCGTCGGTCAGGTTGAACGTTAAGATCAAGTTTGCAGCATCCCAGTGCTCACTTTCATGCACCACCGCGCCCGAGACGCGCACCTTCTTTCCTGCCAGCTCACCAGCTTGCTCGTTCAACTCTTGCACGGTCATATAATAGGCGCCGGTGCTCTGAATGCCAGTGAAGGCCAAATAGGCGATCGCTATCACAATGAGCGCGCCCCCGATAATGAATTTCAATTTTTTATTGGGATTCTTGGCTTTGATTTCAGGATAAAGTGCGGCATTTTCCGCCATATGGCAACTCCTTATTTCACGAGACGGCAATCTGGTTGAAACATTGCCTTAGTATACCATATTCGCCCTACGTCACCATGATCTGAATCAGCCCTTGCCTAATAAATGGCTAAAGGTTACTTAAGAACTCTATGAGAAACGGATGCTAAATCGACGCTTGATCATGGCCTCATCGTCATCGTTTCATCGCCCTTAGGCCAAGCAAAGAACATAAGACGCTGGTGGTTTGAGGTCATTTTCAGAATACCCTCGGCTCTGGTACACTTTACGCCACCCCCCGCGTTCACCCGTCCCCACCAAGGAGCCCGCTCATGATTCTTGCCGGCGATGTTGGAGGAACAAAAACGCTGCTCGCGATTTATGTCAAAAAAAACAATGAGCTTCAGCTCGCCCTGAAACAACGGTTTCTAAGCGCCAATTACGCCGGCCTGGAGCACATCCTGGCCGAGTTTCTGCCGCAAGTGCGCGAACAGGGCCTAACCATAGAGCGAGCCGCGTTTGGAGTGGCCGGGCCGGTGTTCGAACGACATGTCAAGATCACGAATTTGCCCTGGATCATCACGTTGCCGCGGCTGCAAGACGCGTTGGGCCTCGAACGCGTAAGCCTGATCAACGATGTGCAGGCCATCGCCTATGCTGCGCCCCATCTCGAGGCCGGTGATCTTCACACGCTTCACGAGGGCGAGCCGATGCCGGGCGGAAACATCGCGATCATCGCGCCGGGAACGGGCCTGGGCGAGGCTTATCTCACTTGGGACGGCGAACAGTATCACGCCTACGCGTCGGAGGGCGGCCACGCGGATTTTGGGCCGACCGACGCGCTGGAAATCGAGCTGCTTCGCTATTACCTGCTGCGCATGGATCATGTGAGCTACGAGCGGTTTTGCTCCGGCTCCGGCCTGCCCAATATCTATGCGTTTCTGCGCGAGAATCGTTATGCAATGGAGCCGGACTGGCTGCGCAAACGGCTGGAGGAGGCCGATGACCCCACGCCCGTCATCGTGGAAGCCGCGCTGAAAGAGGATCCTTATTGCGAGCTTTGCAGCATGACCCTGAGCATGTTCGTCTCGATTTTAGCTGCCGAGGCGGGCAATCTGGCATTGAAAGTGAATGCGCGCGGGGGCGTGTATTTGGGTGGAGGCGCGCCTCCGCGCATCTTGCCTGCGCTCATGCATCAACGCTTCATGCAATCTTTCTTGCACAAAGGCCGCATGGCCGACCTGCTCATTCGCATGCCCGTTCACGTCATCACCCACCCCAACCCCGGTTTATATGGCGCGGCATTGTATGCACAAGACGGTGAAAAACGTGTTCCTTGAGGCAAAAGAATTCAAAGTGAGCTTTCATCATTGCAAGATAAAATACCCTCTGTTACAATGAGTTTGGACATATCCACGCGACGACTGAAGCGCAGACGTTTTCACTTCATCGCAAACGCCGCGAAGAAAACTCAAGAAGCGATAGAACCACTGGAGAAAGACAATGGTCAAAACAGTTGAGGCCATTTTCGATGGCAAGGCGTTCCTACCGACCGAACCCATCACCCTCAAACCAAATACGCGAGTCAAAGTCACCATCGAAACACTGCAATCTGATAATGACGAGGCCGCCTCATTCCTCCAGACCGCCCGATCACTCCACTTAGAAGGACCGCCGGATTGGTCGGCGAATCTAGAAGAGTATCTTTACGGCGATAAAGCTTCAAATGACAACAGAGATCTTTCTTGACACTGCTTTTGCTATTGCGCTGTCATCGGTCACAGACCAATTTCATGATCGGGCAAGCCATCTCGCGACACAATTGGAGAAAACAAAAGCAAGGTTGGTGACAACGAGAGCCGTGTTGGTGGAGATCGGGAACGCGCTTTCCAAACGCCGTTATCGGCGGGCCGCTGTTAGATTGTTGACAGCTTTAGAAGCTGATCCCAACATTGAAATCGTCTCACTTCAGACGATCTGTATCTTCGCGCCTTGCAATTGTATCAGGAACGCCCGGATAAAGAATGGGGGCTGGTTGATTGCATCTCTTTCATCGTCATGCGAGATCGTGGAATCATAGACGCTTTGACAACCGATAATCACTTTCAGCAAGCGGGTTTCCGCGTACTCCTGCATTGAGAAAACGGGTTCGCGCACCATTCTATGGCGCGAATTGGTAATCCCAACCAAAATCGACCGCGGTCAAATCTTCGATGCCATCGACGGTTACGGTCTGTTCGCCACGGCCATTGGGCGGGTAGGTCCATTGGCCGGGGATGAAAATGGGCAGGTTATAATCGGATAACGGATCAATGCTGACGCAATAGGTTCCGGCCTCGAGGTTGCGGAAAATGTAGACGCCTTGCGCGTCGGCAATGGCTTTGGAAAAGCCCGTGGATGGACACGGACCCAAGCCCAGGTTCACCTCATAACCGGCGATAACCGGCTCGCCTTCATCGAAAACGCCATCACCGCGATAACCACCCTCAGCATCCAACACGCACCCGGCCGGCGGCGATGGAGGCCGCGGACCGCCTTCGCTCGGCGCTTTGCAAAGATCATGCCACACTCGGCCCGAAATATTGGAGCCAATAGGGCTGGGGGTGGGGGTCACGCTCTTCGTGACCCGAATCTTCACCCAAAATGGCGCTTTGCCCTTCTCGCCAATGCCAAAAGTCTTGCCGCTGGGCGCGCGCAATTTCCAAAAACCCTGATAAACGCCCTTTGTAATGGGCGCGACCAGCGTCACCGAGACATCGACCGTTTTACCCGGTGGGGTTTCTCGGGTCAGCGGCGCGATATCGGGCGCTGACATGGCGTCGCCGCTCACGAAGGTTAAAGCGTAGGCTGGCGTCCAGGTGCAGGTTCCTTCATTCAGCAAACGCCACGTCTTGACAAAGGTTTGGCCAGGAGGCATGATGGCGTCATCCTTAACCGTGACATCGCGCACGAACGCGGCTTTGTTCTTGCAGGCTTGCGGCGTGGGACTGGGCGGAGAAGGCGTAGGGGTCTCGGCAGGCGCCGACGCGTCGGGCCGCGTAGTGGGAGCGATGGTTTCGGCAAGCCCAGGAGGGGTCTCCAGGGCCACCGCATTGTCGGCCCCCAGCTCGAAACTAGCGCTCACCCCATTCACCGATACACGATACACGCCCGCAGGCGCCCCTTCCACCGGCAAAGGAATAATTTGCTCGAAAGGCTGCATCTGGGATAGGCAAACCGCGTCGGCCGGACGCGTTGTTTTCACGGTGACAATAAAGGCGTCGTCTCTGCGCACAATGCCGGCCTCGCTCAGCTCAGTGCAGCTATCGGGCAAAGCGCCGCGCACCACCACGCGCACTTGCACCGGAAGCGAGTCCTCAATTTGCAGCTCCACCGTTTCCACCGCAGCCACCCCTTCGACCACGGACTCTTCGGGCTCCGCGGGCGTCGCGATGGCGGGCAACGACACTTGTTCGGCGCATGCGCCCAACACAACCGCCAAAAGAGGCAATAAGAATAGCAAAATGAAGGTCGCATCACGTCTGTCGTTGAATAACATAAGCGCCTCCAGTAACGATCAACAGTCAAACAATCAACGGTCAACAGCGAACAATCACCACCCAATGTAGACCAATATAGACCAGGGTAGACCAAACGACCATTGGCCCATGTTGGCCTGGTCGCTCATCACGTCATGACCTATCCGGCCGACCTCGGACTTTGGAGTTCGGACGCTATTTTCAAGGCAAGCGTAGCGTAACTCTGGTTTCGCGTATAATCATACCTCATGATCATGCCACTTGACCAGCCCGCCTTTGGGGTCGCCTTGACAAGGCTTCATGGTGCTGGCGGTTCATGGTGGAGCACATCCCCGGCGCCTGGGCCGATATTGCGCTCATTGGCGGCGAGCGTTGGAAGCGCGCAGGCCGGGTGCGCTTGACCTACGCACCCTACGACTGGAGACTGAATGGCATGGGAAAGGAATAGAAAAACCCAAATGAAAAAACGCGGATGGCGCTTACCGAACCATCCGCGTTTGCTTCATCCGAGTCTTTGAATCAAATGTCGTAGGCGCTCATTCGGCCGATGACGCCTGCTTCTCCTTCAATGCGGCCTGGGCCGCGGCCAGGCGAGCGATGGGCACGCGGAAAGGCGAGCAGCTCACATAATCCAGATTCAGCCTGTGGCAAATGTGGATGGACTTAGGATCGCCGCCGTGCTCGCCGCAGATGCCAACTTCCAGGTCGGGTCGCGTTTGGCGGCCCAAGTCCACCGCGATGCCCATGAGCTTGGCCAAACCCTTTTCGTCGATGGTCTCGAAGGGGTTCTCCGGCAAAATGCCCTTGCCGATGTAATCCATCAAGAAGCCCTTCTCCGCATCGTCGCGGCTGATGCCAAAGGTGGTTTGGGTGAGATCGTTGGTGCCAAAGGAGAAGAACTGCGCGTACTCCGCGATTTCGTCCGCGGTCAGGGCCGCGCGCGGGATCTCGATCATGGTGCCAAACTTGTAATCGATGTCCACGCCTTGCTCTTCCATCACCTCTTTGGCCACGGCTTCCAGAGCGCTTTGCTGCACCTTGAGCTCGTTCACATGGCTGGTGAGCGGGATCATGACCTCGGGATGGACATCGACGCCCTCTTTGGCCACCTGGCACGCGGCCTCGAAGATGGCGCGCACCTGCATCTTGGTGAGGTCCGGCATGATGATGCCCAGGCGAACCCCGCGCGTGCCCAGCATGGGGTTCATCTCCTGAATAGCCTCCACCCGCTCGAGAAGACGATTCTCCGCCTCGATCTTTTGCAGCAACTCGTCGATGGTCTGCAAGTCTTTGGCGTGCATCAAGCGAATCTTATGATCGGCCAGCGAACGCATAAGTTCGTAACGCTCGGGCAAGAACTCGTGCAGGGGCGGATCGATGAGGCGGATGATGACCGGATAACCATCCATGGCTCGGAACAAACCCGCGAAATCCTCGCGCTGATAGGGCAAGAGCGCATTGATGGCCTCGCGGCGCTCGGTGAGCGAGTCGGTCATGATCATCTTTTGCACGATGGGCAGGCGCTCCGGCTCGAAGAACATGTGCTCGGTGCGGCAAAGCCCGATGCCGCGCGCGCCGTATTCTCTCGCCCGCCGCGCGTCTTCAGGATAATCCGCGTTGGCCCACACATCCAGGCGGCGGAATTCGTCGGCCCACGACAGCAGCTTCATGAGCCAGGGATCGGAGATGTCGGGAACCATGGTCTCCATTTTGCCCACGAACACTTCGCCCGTGGTTCCGTCGATGGAGATCCAATCACCCTCTTTGATCACCAAATTGCCGACTCGCATCTCGCGCGTATTCAGATCGATTTCCAAAGTGGCCACGCCCACCACGGCCGGCTTGCCAAACTGCCGCGCGACCAGGGCCGCGTGGCTGGTGCGGCCTCCGCGGCTGGTGAGAATGCCCTGCGCGGCCAACATGCCGTGCACGTCGTCGGGTTTCGTCTCGGGGCGCACCATGATAACAGGTTTTCCATCTTCTTTGGCCCATTCTTCGGCCAGGTCTGCATCAAACGCCACCACGCCCACAGCCGCGCCCGGCGAAACATTGAGACCAGTGGCGATGAGCCGTCCCTCGGCCTTGGCCTCCTTTTTCGCCTCGATGGGGAACTGCGGATGGAGGAAGAAATCCACCTGTTCGGGCGTCACGCGCATGACGGCCTCTTCGCGGGTGATGAGACCCTCATCGGCCAGGTCCACCGCGATGCGCACCGCGGCCTGGGCTGTGCGCTTGCCATCGCGCGTTTGCAACATCCACAGCTTGCCCCGTTCGATGGTGAACTCCACATCTTGCATCTCGCGATAGTGTTTCTCCAGCTTTTCGCATATCGCGACAAACTCATCCCACACTTCAGGCATATACTCGGCCAGCTTATCCACCCGCTCGGTCACGCGGATGCCGGCCACCACATCCTCGCCCTGAGCATTGATGAGAAAATCACCCTCGATGTGCTTCTCGCCAGTGGTGGCGTTGCGAGTCATGGCCACGCCCGTGGCGCAATCTTCACCCATGTTGCCAAAGACCATGGTCACAATGTTCACCGCGGTGCCCAGATCATGCGGGATCCCGGCCGCGTTGCGATAATCGACCGCGCGCTTGCCGTTCCACGACTTGAACACAGCCTCGGTGGCCAGGCGCAGCTGTTCATAGGGGTCTTGAGGGAAATCCTGTCCAGTATATTTTTTGAATATTTTCTTGAAGCGCTCAGTAATGGCCTGCCAATCCTCCGCGGTTAACTCCGCGTCCGATTGCACGCCTCGCTTCTCGCGAAATTCGGTGATAACTTCCTCGAACGGTTCATCAGGTATGCCCATGACCACTGTGCCAAACATCTGAATGAGCCGGCGATATGAATCGTAAACGAATCGGGGATCATTTGTCAGTTTGATCATCCCCTGAGCGGTCTCATCATTGAGGCCAATGTTGAGCACCGTGTCCATCATGCCGGGCATGGAAAATTTCGCGCCCGAGCGACAAGACACCAGCAGCGGGTTGGACGGATCTCCAAATTTCTTGCCTGTTTTCTTTTCAATGGCCGCGACACCCGCCAAGACCTGCTCCCACAGGCCCTCGGGAAATTGTTCGCCGGCTTCGAGATAGGCGTTGCAGGCTTCGGTGGTCACGGTGAATCCGGGCGGGACAGGCACGCCAATGCGGGTCATTTCGGCCAGGTTCGCACCCTTGCCGCCCAATAGGGCCCGCACCTTTTCCCAGTCGCCTCCCACATAAGCTTCCGCTTCATCGACTTCATCGAAAAGATAAACCCATTTTTTGGTCATTCTCAGAGAACCTCCTTTTTTTGGAAAACCATGATCAAGGATTGAAGATTACAATGAAAAAATCAATGCGCTTGGCGTTTACGTTTTGCATTATGCAATCCGAAAGCAGACCAATCGCTCAGACGGCGGATTGACCAGACGACCACGCCTGGAATTTTGACATCGCATAACGAGCTTCGCCGCCGCTCGCTTGCCAACCCGCACATTATGGTGGATGTGGGCGAAAATGGCAATGATCTGCATCAGCTTTTCACATCACCCGGAGACCAGGCCATGTTCGCCCCCTGAAAGGGTTGTTTGACATTACAAAGGAAACGTAGCAAGATCAAAATCACTTCGAAAGGTGGAGAAGAAATGGCGGCGTTTCACAACCAACATTCCATACCTTTCGCCTCTGGAGGGAAACCACATGTCCAAGCGGAGATTGATCCTATGGCTCACCGTCATGATGATGCTCGCGCCAATCATGGTGTGGGCCAACCACTCGTTCACCGATTTTATCAACACACCTAATTTCAATTACCAGGTGCGGTACACCAACGATAATCCCTACGTTCCTCCACCGGGTCCCACCGCCGACAAGAATTATCTCCCCGATGCGCAGGCGCAGGCCATGGCCAACGCGCTCAACAACAACGCCACCCCTTCACCCGGAAACCCCAACGGCTACCACACAGGCTATACAAGCCTGGGTTTCCGCGCGCCCGACTTCGCCGGCGCTTCGCCAAGGACGGTGGATGTATATGATTGCGCGCCCCATGGCGGATGCGATAGCGGCAACGCCCCCGCAGACCGCATTAACATGCCTGCGCCCATTTACATTCAGGCCAGCGAGCCTTGCATCCGGCTGGTCATCGGCCACGAACTCTTCCACCATGTGCAATACGCCTACATCACTTTTGGCAAATGGTCGGCCTGGGGAAGGATGCCGGTCGAGGGCACGGCCCGCATGATGCAGGATAAAATCTATAGCGACCTGGATGCGAACGCGGGCTGCATCACTTATCGCGGACAGGTGAATAGCTATTTAGGCAGTCCCAACCAAACCATTTGGAACGCGTCCTACTCATCGGCGCTATTCTGGAACTACGCCACCGAACAGCTGGGGACGACAAGCGGCGAACCCAACATCGGCGTAGACTTTGTCGAACGCTTTTGGGAGAATGCGCGCAACAACAACAGCAGCCCCGACACGCCCGCAAACTGGCGCCGCACCATTCGCGACTTCGACGTGAATGAAACGTTGGAAAACCTTTTCCACGATTTCACCATCGCCAACGTGGCCAAAGACCTCGATGTCTCCGCTCTTGATGACGCGCTCAAATATCGTTATGTGGATGAAAACGATGGCAGCAGCGGCAGCTACAATCAGGTGGCGCGTCGTTGGTCGGGCAACGTGCCGCCACAACGAGGGCCGACGGCCGACAGCGTAGTGCGCTGGGGCGCCCGTTACTACGAAGCCAACATCGGCCCTGATTGTCAGGGTGTGGTCGGGTTTCATTCGGAAGGCGACCGCGCGGCATACAGCCTTTTGGCCATCACCGGAACAGACGACGTGCAGCGACTCTATAAAAGCGTAACCGACACATTCTCGCGCACGCTTATCCAGCGAAGCGGAGCCGACCGCTATACGCGCCTCATCGCGGTGGTGACCGGACTCGACGACCCGGCCAACTTCACCTACACCTTCGCCTGCGGCCAGGTGGACATGGTCATCCTCGAGCCGACCGCGAGCAATAAGGCCTATGTGGGCGAACCGGCCGACCCCGACCCCTTCCTCATCCGTCTGCGGGTGTATGGCCCCGCAGCCCTGGGCGCGACCTCGGTGCGCGGGCTCGACCCCACCGACTTCACGGTTTATGTGGGCGCGGAAGACCCGGCCAACAATGCGCCGGTTCTCTCGGCCGCGTATGTGCAGGGCGAGTATTGGCTCGTGGCGCAAGCCCCCGCCAAAGCCTCCACCGGAACCTATCCGCTCCTGGTCAAACTGGGCGATCTGGCCTCAGACACCAAGAGCGGCGTCGTAGTCTATGAGAAGCGCATTCTCGATCAGGTGTTGGTCATCGACCGTTCTGGGTCCATGCTCTCGCCTGCGGCCTCGCCCAAGCTGGACGCGGCCAAGAATGCGGCCAGCCTCTTCGTAGACGCGGCCCGCAGCGATGATAAGCTGGGCGTGGTCAGCTTTGGCGGCGACAATGTCGAACCCAACGATGACGCCAACCTGGAATGGCAACTGAAAGACGTGACCGACGCCAACCGCACTTCGGCCAAAAACGCGATCAACGCACTCAGCACCATGCCCAATGTGCTCACTTCCATTGGCGACGGCATAAAGAAGGGCAAAGACGAATTTCCCATTCGCGGCAGCGCGCTGGGCGAGGATTGGATCGTGCTTCTCAGCGACGGCATGGAAAACGAGGCCTTGTTCTGGACCAATGTCAAGGCTTCGGTGCAGGCTGCGGGCGTCAAGGTGCAAGCCATTGCGTTGGGGCCTTACGCTGATCAGGCGCTCATGCAAGCCATCGCCACGGATACGGGAGGCCGCTATTATTATGTCGATGTGGCCCCGGGAACGCTGGCCTCACAAAGCGCGCTTGCTTCATCCGATCTGCCCAACCGTTTGGCCGACGCCTACGCCATCAGCACCGAGACCATTCGCGGGCACGATCGCATCTACGAAACTCGAGGCTCGGTGAGCGCTGGAAGCGGCAAGCAGCACACCATCATCCTAAAAGAAGGCGGCGTGGAAGATGGCCTCTTCTCCATCAACTGGAACGATCCGGCCAACGACATCGATGTACGCATCATTCGACCCGACGGCTCGCCCGTGCAAGATGGCGTGGCCGGCGCGCGCGTGTTCAAGACCAAAACGCATTATGTGGCTCAAGTCGGCGCTATGATGCCGGGCGAGTGGCGCGTGGAAATTCAGGGCGTCAGCGGCGCGACGAATTACATGCTCATTCTCTCTGGCAAGAACCGCCAGGGCGCGCGCATGAGGTTGTGGTTTGGCCAGTTCCACGAAAACAACGCGCTACGACAACAGAACGGCGTCTTCTTACGCGGCCTTCCCATGCCCATCCTCGTCGCGCTCTTCGACGATAAAGGCCCCATTCGCGGCGCCGAAGTGACGGCCGCGATCGAACACCCTGATGGCGAAGTGTTGAAGCTGCCCCTGTTCGATGATGGAAATCATGGCGACGGGCTCGCCGACGATGGCGTTTATGGCAACGAATACACCCGCACCACAGCCTATAGCCAGACCGGCTTGCCAGACGACCCAGACCGCGTGCCGCCGCAACGAGGCAGTTACAATGTCGTGGCCGTGGCCGAGGGCGAGGACCATCGCGGCAATCCCTTCACGCGCATCCGCAAGGGCGCGTTCCAAATATTCGAGGGCTACGACGACCAAAAGAGCCCCGATCTCGATGAAGATGGCATGCCCAATCGCTATGAAGCACTGCATCCTTGTCTCGATCCATTGCGCTATGAACCCAATGAAGACCCCGATCGCGATGGCATTCCCAATGTCGATGAGTGGAAGCTGGGCGCGAATCCTTGTGATCCCGATACGGATCGCGGCGGTGAAAACGACCGCTCCGAGTTGGGCCGCGGAGCAAACCCCTTTGATCCACGCGACGACATGTTGCCGAGACCTATTGACGTGGAAGTCATCGACTGGGTTCCCGATCACATGCCGCGGTTGAAACTGTTGCCCAATAGCAACTTGATTCGCTATCCCGCCAACGCGGCCTATCGCATGATGCGGCTCTATCGCGCGCCCGATCCGAACGGCCCCTTTACACTGGTGGATGAATTCCCGCCCGACGACACCGCGCTCCATCGCGACGAGGGGTTGGTCAACGGTCGCACCTATTACTATTACATCGAAGCCCTGGATGAAAACGGACGCGTCAGCGCGCCCAGCCCTATCTTCAGTGGAACGCCTAAGGCTGATCCCATCCCGCCCATTGGCCGCGTGGTCATCGATCTCGACCGCTATCTCACCGCGTCTCTACGCGTGCCTTTGCACCTCGGCGTAGACGATGACGACGTGGTGGAAATGCTCATAGCCAACAACCCGCGCTTCGAGGGTGCGAAGTGGCGTCCCTTTGAAGAGGAGATCGAGTGGGAGTTGGAGCCGAGCATGACCGTGCAAAACATCGCGGTCCAGGACGCTGCCCAGACCAATGCCGAATATGCGACTGTTTATGTCAAATTCCGCGACGAAGCCGGAAACGAGTCGCAAGTCTACCAGGACGACATCCTGATCGTCCGTCCGCAGAGCGTGGGCGGTCTCAAGGGTCGCGTGCTGCTGGCCGACAAGAAAAGCCCGGCCGGCGTGTTCGTGCGCCTGTTGAACTATCTGCTCGCGCCGCCCGAATTCGCGGACGAAGAGGGCCAGGTCTTCTTCTCGCCCTTGCCGTCCGATCGATACGACATCCGCTTCGAGCATCCCGGTTACGCGCCGCGCACGCTGGAGGGGGTGCCTGTCAAGGAAGGCGAGATCACCGACTTCGGCGAGGTGGTGCTCGAACCGGCCGTTTACAACTATCTTCCCATCATTTTCCGTTGAGCTGGAAGATGAACTTCACGGCGGGNNGGACGATGGGCTTTTGCCTCCATCGTCCCGCCACATTGCCTCAAAAGCAAGTCCTGGTTACAATTGATGCATGACGAACCATGCTTTACAGAATAGCCGTTATTTTGAAGAGAGCATGTTGACCGAGGGCGCGAAACACCAATTGCAACCGGTCATTTCCGCGCTGCAACAGCATCTCGGCCCAAAGCTCATCGCTGTCGTGCTGTTTGGTTCGCGCGCGCGCCAGGAGCATAGTTCCGAAAGTGATTGGGATTTATTACTCATTGCAGAAGGGCTTCCCTCAAAAGCATTTCCACGACATCTCTTTATCAAACGCATGTTGCCGTCGAACTGGCGCGGCAAGGTTTCTGTTTTGGCCAAAACACCGTCCGAATTCGAAGCCGGTATATTGCCGATTTATCTAGACATTGCTTTAGATGGCGTCATTTTATACGATACGAACGACTATGTAACCAAGCGGCTGATTCGTTTAAGACGACTTATCGAAAATGAAAAACTTTATCGAGAGCAACGGGACAGAGACTTGATCTGGCGTTGGAGAGAATTCCCTGGCCTTGGCCGTCAATTGACCTGGGAGGGCAAGAGATGAGCGCCAGTTTTCGGTACCGCCTAAGGCTGGCGACGGGCTTCATGGAGGAAGCAACCCAGGACTATGCACAAGAGCACTGGCGTTCGGTTATGGATAATGCGCAACTTGCTGTAGAAAACGCAGCGAAGGCAGTGCTGGCCTTAGTCGGGCCAGTTGGCCGCACACATTTTCCGGCCCCGCTACTGCGAGAGGTTGTCGACGACAATCTAGTGCCCCAGCCCCAACATCAGTCTGTATTGCGGCTTGCGACTTTGGCGGAATACCTGGGCATCGATGTTCATATCCAAACAGACTACGGTGACGAAGTCGCAGGACTCACGCCCTGGGAGCTGTTCGATAAAGAGGACGCCGAACAGGCGCTGGCCATGGCGGGAGAGGCAGTGAGTCTTGCGCGACAAATCGGACACGCGATAATAAACGGCAGCTGATGACAGGAACTCGTAATCAAGGGCGGTCTGTTCCCTTTTACGCAGTCGTCTTTGTGGCGGGGTTTGTCGCCTTAGGGCTTGAGCTGGCCGCGGGCCGGCTGCTCGACCCCTGGTTTGGCAATTCCATTCTGGTTTGGGCGAGTCTCATCGGCCTGATTTTGCTGTATTTGTCGCTGGGTTATTGGTGGGGCGGGAAACTTGCGGACCGACATCCTGAACCCGTATGGTTGTTCACGCTGATGGCCACGGCCGCGCTGGGCGTGGGTTTGGTCCCTCTGGCTGCGCGGCCCATTCTCGCCCTGGCCGCGAATGTGTTTGTGACCTACGATGCAGCCATCTTGCTCGGTTCCTTCACCGCCGCGTTGCTGCTCTTTGCGGGGCCGGTGATTTTGCTGGGCATGGCCGGGCCTTTCGCCATTCGCTTATTGATGAAGGAGACGAAAGACGCAGGCCGAGTCGCGGGTGGGGTGTTCGCGCTTTCCACAATCGGCTCGATTCTCGGCGTCTTCGTCACCGTGCTGCTACTCATCCCCAACCTGGGCACGCGGCGCACGTTCCTCAGTTTGGGCCTGTTGCTGTTGGGGATCAGCATTGCGGCCCTCGCCCGTCAGGCTCGAACCCGGGCGCTTTTCTTTTTCCTGGCCTGGATCCTGCTTCTCTGGCTGGCTCTCAGGCCGACCGGCCCGATTCGCGACGACGCCAACCTTATCGAGGAGCGCGAATCCGCTTACAACTACATCCAGGTGGTGGCAAACGGGCCAGAAATCGTGCTCAAATTGAACGAAGGCGCGGGCGTGCATTCGGTCTATCGTCCCTGGGAGGGGCTACTCGACGGCATTTGGGATTATTTCCTGTTGGCGCCGATGTTCAATCCCGCGCCTTATGAGCCTGAGCAAGTCGATTCGCTGCTGGTCATCGGGTTGGCCGCGGGCAGCGTTCCCAAGCTTTACACTCAGGCCTATGGCCCCATTCGCATCGACGGCGTGGAGCTGGACCCGGAAATCATCGCCGTGGGGCGCGAGCATTTCGGCATGATCGAGCCCAATCTAAAGGCCATCGCCCAGGATGGACGCTATTTTCTGCGCCACTCAGCGGAGACCTACGATGTCATCGCGGTGGACGCTTACCGACCGCCCTACATCCCCTTCCACCTCACCACTGTTGAATTCTTTCAAGAAGTGCGCGAGCATCTCAGCGAAGAGGGCGTCGTCGCGGTGAATGTGGCGCGCACGGCCGAGGACTACAGTCTGGTCAACGCCATTGCCGCGACCATGCGCGCGGTTTACCCCTCGGTCTTCATCATCGACGAGCCCAATCAGGGTTATGATCTGGGAAACAGCTTGGTGGTCGCGACCGTGCAACCCGCCACCCTGGATGACTTCCGGGCCAACACGGTCGATTTGTCGCACCCCATGCTCGCCGAAATCGCGCGTCGCGCTCGCGGCCACGCGCGCTCATTTCATGGATCCGGCCCCATCCTCACCGATGACAAAGCCCCCATCGAGCAGATCGTTCATGGAATTGTAATGAGATATATATCAG
>JAADII010000137.1:0-17743 GCA_013151415.1 Chloroflexota bacterium | reverse complement strand
CACTAGCTTTTTCCAAAATGACAAACCCCGCACTCTCGACAAATATCCTCGGCCTGGCTGCCGCGAAGCAAGCCGCGTTCCGCGCGCCAGGCCACCATTTTTTCCACTTGTTCCGGCGGCAGAGGCGCTTCGCCGCCGAGTTCGACCAGGGTTTTGGTGATCAGGGCCGCGTGCTCCATTTTCTCCAGTTTCAGATACGCGTCCCAGGCCGATTTGCCCACGGTGACGCTGCCATGACGCTGCAATATCAAGGCGTCGTACGACTCGATAAGGCCGGCGATGACCTGTGCGCCTTCGATGGATGAGGGCGTGGCGTATTCGGTGGTGGGAATCAACCCCAGGCCCATGACCACCTCGGGCAGAATGCAACGCGCCAGCGAAATGCCGGCGATGGAGAGGGCCACGGCCATGGGCGGATGGCCATGCACCACGCTGACGATGTCGGGCCGGCGACGATAGGCTTCGAGATGAAGTAAAATCTCGCTAGACGGTCGCAGGTGACGCGCAGGGCCGTAACGCGCGCCCACGGGGTTGGCCTCGCCGTCGATAACCAGAAGCTGGTCGGGCTGGAGAAAACCTTTGGAGAATCCGCTGGGCGTCACCAAGTAACGGTCTGGTCCCAGACGCACGCTCACATTGCCGTCGGTGGCCGCGACGTAATCCTTCTCCCACATCAGACGACAGACCTGAATGATCTCCTGACGCCATTCGTGTTCAGTTTTGCGTCGCTCTTGTCCCGCGCCAGTTTGGCCGGTGTGACGAACCAGGCTCATGCCTTCACCTCGACCTCGTCCACAATGCCCACGATGACCGCGCGCACGGGCCCCCAAGGCTCCATGCCCAGCACCTGACGCGCGCTGTTGCCTTCGTCCATGACCAGCACCCAATCGCCCATGCCGGCCTGGACTGTGTCTAAGGCAATGTCATACTTCTCTTCGAGCTCGCCCGAGAGGCTTTCGCGAGCCACGGTGAGCAACTTATAGCCTTGATAAGCGGGATGTTTGATGGTGGCGACCACAGTCCCCACAACGCGCCCAATGTACATAGGCCTCACGCCTCCTCTGATTGCACGTCATCCACAATGCCAACAATGGCCAGGTCCACAGGCACGAAGGTTTCGGGCAAAGCCAGGGCGGCCTCGCGGCTGGCAATGGTGAACACGAGCTCCGCCGGCCCGGCCTGGGCGGTGGCGTCGGCCGCGACCTGGGGCCGTCCGCGCGGTTGGCCGCGCCTGTCGAGGGGCTGCACAATGAGCAATTTGACCCCTTCCAGGCCTTGGTATTTTTGGGTGGCCACCAATGTGCCGATGACGCGAGCGAGTTGCATGGCCGCCATGCTACCATAAAATCGCGCGCTTGTGAAATGTTGGTTGGTTGTTCACGGTTCCCGGTTCTGAGAATAGCGTCCAATGCACGGTTTCTGGTTGGTTGCCGTCGCGCCCGCCCGCCGCTCGCCGCCTGCAACCTGCAATCTGACGCCTGACTTCTGACGACGGTCGTCAGGACGACTGGTTGTTTGCCGGTCAACGGTTCTATGCTACAATGAGCTTCGAAATCGACGCTAGAGCAGGGACGATAAGACGATAGGCCGGCGGATTTTCTATCGTTCTTCGTCCTATGGCCCCACCGTCCTTCTCATCGACGTTCGCGGACCGCCTCCCGCGTCGTCTACTTACGATGATCACTGTAAATCACACTTCCATGTCCCATCCAATCGTCGCCTGCATCCAACATCGGCTCATCGTCCCCAAGACGCCGGGCGAATATGTGACCTATCTTGGTCGTTTTCTGCGCACGGCCAAGGCCAAAGGGGCGGAACTGGCCCTCTTTCCCGAGCTGAGCGGACTGGCCACAGTCATCCCCACGTTCACGGGCTGGCGCAATTCGCTGCTTATCACAGCGGGGCAAACCAAGCATCGCAAGGCTGGCATTGTGGAGCGCGTGCGCTCTAAACTGGCGGGTGGAGCGGCTGGCGTGGTGCGAGCGGACTTGCGCAGGTCGCTGCTGGAGATGACGCGCGCCATGCCCGAGTCATTGCACGACAGCTACGTGGGCGTCTTTGCTGCGCTTGCCCAGCAATATGAGATGACCATCGTGGCCGGAAGCATGTATGATGTCGATCCGCACTCCGGCGCCATTCAAAATGTGTCTTTGGTGTTCGGGCCGGATGGCGAATTGCTGGGGAGACAGGCCAAGGTCATGCTAAGCGATGATGACGTGGAAACCGCGCGCGCGGCCGATGGCTGGGGGGTCATTCCCACACCGGTGGGCAAAGTGGGCATTCTCATTGGCAAGGACGCGCTCTATCCAGAACCCGCGCGTATTCTCGCCTATCAAGGCGCGGATATGTTGCTAACCATGGCGGCCGTGGCCCGTCCTGCGACTTATCACAAAATCTATCAGGCCGCGCTGGCCCGCTGTCAGGAAAATCAACTTTATGGCATGGTCAGTTTTCTCGTGGGCGAAAATCCCTTCGCAGGCGAGAACGACGCGCCCTTCGTGGGCCGTAGCGCCATTTTTGCGCCGCTGGAATTCACCCCGCGCTTCACAGGCGTCATGGTGCAACTGGGCAGCCCTCTGGCCGAGGGCGTGATCACGGCGGAATGGGACTACGACACTCTGCGCGCGTGGTGGGACGAAAGCGACACGCCCCTCCGCCGCGAAATGCCTATGGCTCAGGCCGCGCCCATTCTGGCCGCGCTTTATCGTCGCGCCCTGCCCCTGGCCGAGGCCGAGCAACTGATGTTGCCGCCTGGATTCAGTGTGGAGGAGCAGGTTCGACTTATCGAAGAAGGGCCAATGGAGGAGCCGCCGACCGAGGAGAAACCGACCGCCGAAGAAGAAATGGAGCCCTGGTCATTGGTCTCGCCCGTATTTCCGGTGACGCCCCTCGCGCCCACCGAGCCGGAAGCGGTTCAGGAAGAGTTGGAAGCATTGGGCATATCCCCGGCCGAGGGAGAAGAAGCCCACGAGAAACAGGAAGCGGCCGAGGACATGGAGGAAAGCGCTCCCGATGAGATCGAAGTTCGGGTTCAGACGGTCGAGCGAGAGGGGGAGGCTGAGCAAGAAAAAGTGACCGGGCAAGAGGAGGAGGTCGAGCGGCAGGGAGAAGAGACCCCGTCCGCCCATGCTTGACACTCTGCTCTAAAAGCGGTATGCTTGACCCACATTCCTACTATGACATCCCCTTTTCATGAGGCCGTATTCCAATGAACGCGAGCCAAAAAATCAAGTATGTTTACTGGAAAGAAGATGATATGTGGTTGGGGTATCTGGAGGAATATCCTGATTATTGGACGCAGGGCCGCACCATGGAAGAGTTGGAAGAGAACTTGAAGGATATTTTGCAGGAGCTGACCGGCGGCAAAATCGCCGCAGTGCGCAAATTAGCTGAGCTAGAAGTGGCATGAAGCGCAGGGATTTGATCCGGAGGCTGGAGAAGATGGGGTGCGTCTTCATTCGACATGGGGCGAAGCATGATTGGTATCAAAATCCAAGAACCAAGGTGTCTCAACCTGTGCCGCGCCATCGAGAAATCAATGAACACCTGGCGCGACACATCATCAAAATGCTGAAGGACGATTAAACGATTTCTTATGAGCGTTACTGCGATTGTAGGCGCCCAATGGGGCGACGAAGGCAAGGGCCGCATCATCGATTATCTGGCCCAACAGGCCGATGTGGTCATCCGTTATCAGGGCGGCGACAACGCCGGCCACACCGTCATCAATGAATACGGCAAGCACGCGCTGCATCTCGTGCCCAGCGGCATCTTCAACCCCGCCACTCAAAACATCATCGGCTCGGGATGCGTGGTCAATCCGCAGTCTTTGCTCGAGGAAATGGCTTCGCTGGAAGCCGCAGGCGTGAATCTCGACAACCTGTGGATCAGTTCTCGCGCGCAAATGGTGCTGCCCTATCATCGCACGCTGGACGAGTTGGAAGAGAAAGCGCGGGGCAAAGACACCATCGGCACGACCAAGCGCGGCATCGGCCCGGCCTACGCGGATAAGGCCGCGCGCTCGGGTCTGCGCATCGGCGACCTGCTGCAACCTGACTGGTTGGAAGCAAGGCTGGACAACGCGCTGAACACCATCAATCGCAAGCTACAACTTTTGGGCGGCGAACCGGTCGATGGCTCGGAGCTTTACGCTTTGCTCATGGACTTCAGGGAGAAGCTGGGTCATCGCATCGTGGACACCGTGCCCATGCTGCGTCGAGCGCTTGAAATCAACGCCGACATCCTGCTGGAAGGTCAATTGGGGGTGATGCGCGACCTGGATTGGGGCATCTATCCTTATGTGACCAGCAGCAATCCCACCGCGGCTTACGCGCCCAGCGGCGCGGGGCTGCCCGCGTGCGCGATCGACCGCGTGGTGGGGGTGGTCAAGGCTTACAGCACGGCCGTGGGCGACGGCCCCTTCCCCACCGAGCTCTTGGATGCGGACGGCGAAAAATTACGCGAAATCGGCCAGGAATACGGCGCGACCACGGGCCGGCCGCGGCGTTGCGGCTGGTTCGACGGCGTGGCCATCGGCTACGCGGCCTGGCTCAACGGCATGACCGGCCTCGCCATCACCAAGCTGGATGTGCTCGACCATTTCGAGACCATCAAAATATGCACGGGTTACCGGCTGCCCGGCGGCGAGATCATCACCGATTCCATGCCCGACACGCCCGCGCTCTATCAGGTGACCCCGGTCTACGAATCATGGGAGGGCTGGCTAACCGACACCAGCCACTGCCGACGCTGGGACGATCTCCCCAAACAGGCCCGCGCTTATCTGCACCGCATCAGCGAGCTCGCGGGCGTAAAAATCGACTATGTCTCGGTCGGACCTGAGCGCGAGCAAATGTTCGCGGTTTAGAACTGGCCGGTCAAGCCAGGATCACTTGCGAAACAAATCCGAATGAGTCCCCTTTAAGCTTTTCCAACTTCTTGCCCCGTCGTTTCATTCGTTTGACGTCTTTCTCAAATTGGCGAGTATAAACCGGCGTGCGCATCTAGATCCCCAATTTCTCAAACATATCCTCAGCGTCTTTGCAAACGACAAGATTACGCCCCGCGTCGGTGTCCTCGAATGTGCGGCGGGTTGTTTCATTTGGGAGCACAATATCGAAAGGCAAACCTTCCCTATACTCAACCTGTTCGTAAAAAAGCGCTATCGCCTCTGAGGGCGTCAATCCAAGTTCGGACAAAATGTGCTCCACCCTAACCTTAAGTTCGGGATCAATTTGGGCGCTCACGGTTGCCAATTCACTCATCACAATCACCTCCAAATATCGACATCGCGAAAGAAGGCCTCGCTTGCCTGAAAAACGCAGGGCCATGAAAAAATTATATCATCCCATAAGTCCTTACTCAAGCAAGTGTCCGCAGTTTTTTGTAATACGCAATCAATCCGTTGGTGGATGAATCGTGTGCGCGGATGGGCGCGTCGCCCTCGAGTTCGGGGAGGATGGCTTTCGCGAGCTGCTTGCCCAATTCCACGCCCATCTGATCAAAGGAATTGATGTTCCAGATGACGCCCTGGGTGAAGATCTTGTGCTCGTAAAGCGCTATGAGGCTGCCCAGAGTTTCGGGCGTGAGTTTGCGGAACAGGAATGAGTTGGTGGGTCGGTTGCCCTCGAAGGTCTTGGCCGGGATGAGGAGGGGCAAGTCTTCTTCAGGCGTCCCCTGCGCGAGCAGCTCGTCGCGCACTTCGCGTGGGGTCTTGCCTTTCATGAGGGCTTCGGTTTGGGCCAGAAAATTGGAAATGAGGATGTCGTGATGCCGGCCGATGGGATTGTGACTTTGAGCCGGGGCCAGAAAATCGCAAGGAACCAGCTTGGTGCCCTGATGGATGAGCTGATAAAACGCGTGCTGGCCGTTGGTTCCCGGCTGACCCCAGATGATGGGGCCGGTCTGATAATCGACGCGGCGGCCGGTCTTGTCCACACTCTTGCCGTTGCTCTCCATGTCGCCCTGCTGGAAATAGGTGGGGAAGAGCGCCATATACTGGTCGTAGGGCAAGATGGCGTGGGTCTCGGCCCCGAAGAAATCGTTGTACCAGACGCCCAGCAAGCCCATAATCACGGGGATGTTCTGCTCGAAGCGCGTGGTGCGAAAATGCTCGTCCACCCTGTGCGCGCCGGCCAGCAGTTCTTCGAAGCGGTCGAAACCAATGGCGATGGCGATGGAAAGCCCGATGGCCGACCAAAGCGAATACCGACCCCCCACCCAATCCCAAAACTCGAACATGTTTTCCGGGTCGATGCCGAATTCCATGACCCGCGCCCGGTTCGTGGACAGGGCGACAAAATGCTTGCGCACGGCCAACTCATGCCGCGCCGCGCGCATGAACCAGCGCCGAGCGGTGTGCGCGTTGGTCATGGTCTCTTGCGTGGTGAAGGTCTTGGAGGCGATGAGAAAGAGCGTGGTTTCGGGATCGACTTTGGCCAGGGTCTCGGCGATGTCGGTTCCATCGACATTGGAAACGAAATGGAAGCGAATATCGGGCGTCACATAAGGCGTGAGCGCGCGCACCACCATCTTTGGCCCCAAGTCCGAACCGCCGATGCCGATGTTGACCACGTCGCGAATGCGTTTGCCGCTGAACCCGCGCCATTCGCCCTCGCGCACGGCCCGGCTGAAGCGCCTCATCTGCGCCAACACCCGATTCACTTCGGGCATCACATCCGCGCCATCCACATAAATGGGACGGTTGGCGCGATTGCGCAGGGCCACATGGAGCACGGCCCGCTTTTCGGTCACGTTGATCTTCTGGCCGCTGAACATGGCCTCGATCATGCCCGCGAGATCGACCTCGCGAGCCAGCTCGAAAAGCAGACGCATGGTCTCTTCGGTGATGCGATTCTTGGAGTAGTCAAAGAGAATGTCATCCAGCTGGAGATGAAAGCGCTCGAAGCGATGCGGATCGCGCTCGAAAAGATCGCGCATGTGCACGTCTTTCATCTCCTCGTAATGCGCTTGCAGTGCGCGCCAGGCCGGGGATTCGGTCAGATAAGACATGGAAAACGCTCCACAAGAGGTGCAGGGATGAGAATACCATAGAGACAAAACCGGTTTCTATGGCGCTCATTATCTCGCAACCGCTCCAAACAAACAAAAAACCACGGGGGAACGGGGCGGCATTACCCCATCATCCCGTGGTTTTAGCAGCGAACATGCGCCGGTTTAGCGAACGTTACTGCGCTCTCCAAACCGTGACCGCGCCCTCGGCGGGCATGACCAATTCCAGAAACTCGGCGCCGGGCAACATGCGATAGGAGGTCACGCTCTCGAAAGAGAGGATCATCTCTTGCGACAACGAATCTTCGCCGCATTCGGCCAACGTGGCGGGGCCAGAACGCATGGTCACAGCGCCAATGATGCCGCCCTCAACGTCATACTCGCCCTGGCCGCTATTGCAATCGGCGATGAATTGATACGCGCCATCCTCGCCGAACATCAGCGTATAGCTGGCCGGATCGGCCACGCGCGTCCTCACCTCGCCGTCCGCGCCGGCCACCGTGCCCAACCATTGCCAGGTTCGGCCCACCAAGCCGTTGGACGCCATGCCTTCAATCTGCAACGAGCCAACGACCTTATCCAATGTCGTCAAATCGGGCCGCCAATCCGACGCGTCGAGACCGTTGAGGGTTTCGGCCACTTGCATCGTTTGCGTGATAGGATCGGAATTGAACAATGCCAGGTCATCTTGCGAGATGGCATCCGGGCTATCAGGCAGAGCATCTGTGCTCACGGGATAGAAAAACGCCACCAGATATTCGCCGTCGTTGGTGTAGCCCTGAAAAACGTAGCGCATATCGGCATTGGTGACCGGCGTCGGTTCGCTGGCCCAGCGTCCGACAAAGCGGAAACCGTTCTTGACAGCGCTGTTCTCGGCGCTCTCGGCTCGGCCCACATGCACAGCCACGTCGTTGAATCCGACGATGCCTTCTTCGGGCGGCATGCCCGGATAGCCGGATGTGGGCGGTGGCGAGGGCAACTGATAGCTCAGGGAGGCCACGCCCACCATGTTGCGTATAATGCCTTCATTGCCCGCGTCTTCCCACATCTTCTGATAGGCCTTGACCGGGATGATGTACATAATGGGATCGTTGGGCTGCCGCTCAGCGGGATCGGTGACCCCAAAAAGTATTTCGATATGCTCGGGCATGCCGTAAGGCACGGCCGCATCGGTTTTCGTGTAGGGCTGGGCGGGAACAATGACCGGAACCCATGACAGCGGCAGTCCCAACGCATCCAAGCTGATCTGGTCCGGCTCGATGTCCAGGCCCTGAACCGTTTCTCCGGCTTTGGATTGCGAATCGGCCTTGCGGAAAACCATGTTTCCCGCGTCCGCTTTCAAATTCAAAAACAGCTTCCCATCCTCGACCACATACGAGACCACCTCGCTCAGCCTTTGCAAGAAAAACTGATCCAGGGAATCTTCGCCGCAAGCGGCGCGCGTTATTGGGCCCGGTTGAAATTGCAGTTCCGCGCCCTGAAGCGCGTATTCCCCTTTGCCCTGATTGCAATCCGCCTGAACCGCGTAAGAGCCGTCGTCGTTCAGCAGCAGCGTATACTTGCCGGGTTCATCCACCTCGATGTTGTTCTCGTCGGCCTGATCCTGAAACGCCACCCACTCCCAGGTGATTCCGGTGATGACGGAAGGCGCGGATGCGCCAACCGCCTCATTGTCGGCTTCGGCTTGCAGGGCGGCGCGGAAGACCAATGTGCGGGTTCCTTCCGCGTCGTACATGGTGAGTTCATCCCCTTTGATCTCGAAGGTGGCCACGCGCGCGAGCGCGGCCAAATATCCGGCTTCGTCTTCCATCACGCCCTCCGGCTCCGCGCACATCTTTCGCGTGCTCGCGGCCGGCCCGATTTTGATGGAATCGCCATCCACTTCATACTCGGCGCTGTAGTTGTTACACCCGGCGAAACCCGTCAGCTTGCCATCTTCACCAAATTGGGCCGTGATCAGCTCGGTCGCGCGGCTGCTCACCAACCCGCCCTTGTTATTGTTGTAAGAGATCAACTGCCAGGAAACCTCAGTAAGCGCCAGAGGCGAGGCGACGACAAAGCGGGCCACAATCGCGCCTTCGGCATTGGTCAGCGTCAGGCGATCATCTTCAACGGCGTATGCAGCGACCTGGCCCAACGCAGCCAGATACGCATTCTCTTGTTCCATAACCGGCTCTGCACAGGCCATCATGGTCAGAGGCCCGATTTCGATGGTGAGAGAGTCGCCATCCAGGACGTAGGTTCCGCCAAACCGATTGCAGCCCGCGTTGCCAGCAATTTGACCGCCATTGAACTCGAGCGTGAGTTTGGCGTCGGCCAGAGGCGCAACCAATTCGCCCTGAGCATCGATATAAGATTCGGCGACCCAAAGAGTACCCTCCAGCAACTGCGCATCGCTCGCGCTGCGCTTTGGCGGCTCCGAATTCGAAGGGGGCGCGCAGGCGACCAAGAGCAGAAGCAAGACGAAACTGACTAGAGGAAAGGCGATGCCGAAAGACGATTTGGTAAGCATGGGTGAATCCTTTGAGAAAAGTTGAAAAGTGGAAGTAAAAAGCGCATAACATAGACGTCGATGAACGATTTTCGGTTCCCTTTTCACAAATATTCATATCCAACACAAAGGCGCGCCGTGGGCGCGCCTTTCTTTCCTAAATGGAAGCGCCGCCTCGAAAAAGACGAAACGGCGTTCGAACTACCACTGATAGTCGCGTTTGCGGCTTTTGGGTTTGCGATAGCGACCTCGCTCTTCACGCGGACGGGCTTCGTTCACAGTGAGGGTGCGACCTTGCATATCGGAACCGTTGAGCGCGGCGATCGCGGCGTTGGCCTCCTCGTTACTCGGCATTTCCACGAAGCCGAAGCCCCGCGAACGGCCAGAGTAATTGTCCATAATCACCGAAGCCGAACTGACCGCGCCATAGGCCTCGAAGGCTTGTCGCAGTTCATCATCGGTGACACTCCAGGGCAAATTACCCACATAAATGTTCATTCTAACAAACTCCTGAGTCTCTCGGACTCACACTAAGGGATGGAAACGCCCCGTCCGGTCAAGCAAAAAGCCCAGGCTAATGAAGCCAAGCCTGGGCAAGAAACGCATATTTCCGAAACTGAGCTTACAATGAAAACAGTGTAACCGAATATAGAAAAGATGTCAAATCACATCCATGGTGACGAACTCATACTGCAATGGGAGGGTGGTCACCTCCGCGCGCGCCTCGTGAACAAACATGTTGATCTCCAAACGAACGCCGAATTCAGAAAGATAGACGCCAGGCTCAATGGTGAAGCCAATGTGGGGAATGAGCTGGCGATCGTCACGCGTCTCCAAATTGTCGATGTTGACGCCGGAGCCGTGAATTTCCGTATCGATGCTATGGCCGGTGCGATGAATGAAATATTGGCCGTATCCGGCCTTCTCAATGACTTTGCGCGCAGCATCATCCACTTCCCAACCATGAATCGGGTCGCCTGAAGCGATGCGATCTTGCACGAGAGTGATGGCCGCATCGCGCGCCAACGCCACGACTTGTAAGACCTCATTCATGCGCGGGGGCGGTTCGGGACCAGCGTACCCCATCCAGGTCATATCAGCGAACACCGCATTGGGATCATGGGCGACGCGCCCCCAAAGGTCGATGAGAATGAGATCGCCGGGCAGAATGGGGCTATGCCGATCGGGCCCGGGCGCGTAGTGCGGGTCGCCGGCATGTTCGTTTACGGCCACGATGGGAGGATGATCGGGGTCCAGCCCCGCGGCGACAAGACGATCATGAATGAATTGCTGAACATCGAGCTCGGTGGTGAACACGCCTTCTTGCAAACGCGCCTCGATATAATTGAAAGCCGCATCCTTGGTTTCCATGCACACCGTCACCGCGTGGCGATGGGTCTCCAACTGGGTGGGCGACCATGTGGCGTGAACAAGCTGAACCAGATCAGCCGAAGAGTGCAGCTCGTAGCCCATCGCGCGCAGCTGTTCGGCCGTGCCCGCATCAACATAAGAGACATAGGGAATCCCACAATGGGGTGAATATTCACAAGCGATGGGGCCCACCCCGTTGGTCAAGGCGCGTAACGCCCTTTCGAACGACTGCCACGAACTGTATGTCTCGATGCGTTCCGGACGGCCTGAAAAACCGCCGCGTTCGATGGCATGCACCAACCAGGCCGGTTCACCCCGAGCAGGAATCCAAAAGGCCCAACGCCGCGAAAGGATGGCATTCGACGGCAAAGGCGCGACGCGACGGGCAATGGGATTGATGTCGCGAAAATCATAGAGCAGCCATCCGCGCCAACCATGCTCTTGTAAAAAGCGTTGAATCTTGGTTAGCTTTTCATGCAATGACATCGAACCCGCACCTCTAGAGGTATTTCCCTATCAACAATGCGTATTTTTCCTTGAGATGTTCAGGAACCATGGCGCGGTTGGTGATGACAGCGTCTTTGAGCGCGTCGGCATAGGGGCTGGGCGGGGCGTCGCGCAACATCTCGATGGCTGCGAGAGTCGCTTTCTGCGCCGCGGCCGCGTTGTCGAGCAATGTCTTGATCACCATTTCCACGGTCACGGGCTCCTCCTCTTCATGCCACACGTCATAGTCGGTGACATGGGCGATGATCGCGTAGGACATCTCGGCCTCGCGCGCAAGAAAGGCCTCGGGGATGGCCGTCATGCCAATGATGGCGAAACCATGGGAGCGAAAAACGCGGCTTTCGGCCTTGGTGCTAAAACGCGGGCCTTCGATGATGACGAAATCGCCCCCTTTGTGCACGGTCTTGCCGGTGGTCTGCACGGCTTTGTAGAGGATGTCGGAGAGGAAGGGGCAGAGCGGGTCGGCCACCGAAGGATGCACGACCAGGCCCGGTTCGTCGAAAAAGGTGAGCGGCCTCAAGCGCGTGCGGTCGTAGAGCTGGTCGGGAATGACGATATGACCCGGTTCGTATTGCTCTTGTAGCGAACCGCACGCGTTCATCGAGATGAGGTACTCGACGCCCAGCTTCTTGAAGCCCCAGATGTTGGCTCGGCTGTTCAAAGCCGTGGGATTGATGCGATGGCCGCGACCGTGCCGGGCTAAGAAGGCCACGCGCTGGCCGTTGAGCGTTCCCACGATGTAATTGTCGCTGGGCGCGCCAAAAGGCGTGTCCATAGAAATCTCTTCGACATCGGTCAAGCCGGGAAGATCATAGACCCCGCTGCCGCCGATGACGCCGATGCGGATGTTGTCGGTCATGTGATGTTGCTCCTTTGTCATGGTTTGAAGGGGATTATAGTTCACGGTTCAGGGTTCAGGGTTTTTGGTTGAGGTGGTTGCCTGCAACCCGCCGCCGTTTCCTACCAGGGGACGCCGGGAGCGGTCTCGTCTAAACGGCGCTGACCAATGCGTTTCATGAGCTTCACGCCATCCCAGGGCTCATCAAGAATGCCGTCATGAATGGCCCAGGAGCGGCCGCGAACGGTGTTGGCCAGGGCCGGATCGCGAAAGGGCGTGCTGCCATCCAGCCGCCGCGCCAACTCGCCGCCGGGCAAGAAGCCTTCATGAATGCGGCGCATAAATTGCCGGCCTTTCACATAGTGAAAACCGTGACGCTCGAACAACACCGCATTATGATAATAAAGCGGCTCCACCTCATAATCGTATTGATGAAGTCCAGCAAAAAACTGCTCGATATCCGCTAAAAGACGCCGGAAGAGTCCCAGCCCCTTTCGCACCTGTCCAGGCGCTAAACCCGCCAGCATAGCAGCTATTTCGGCATCGATGTTTCGCTTCACAGCCCCTCGATAAGTTTCTTCACCATTAGGCAACCGATCGATATCAAAACGAGGCGAGCGAGGATCATTGATGCTGAGCCAGACCACTGCAATCCGATCGAAGGCTGTATCCTGCATTTCTATTTCCAATAAAGGATCTCGTGGATCCAGCTCATTGAGAAGGCGCAACGCCCACGTCAGGCCATCTTCTGAATGGGCCATCTGCACCATGATCTTTCCTTCTCGATTGCGCAAGGTGATGGGATCGATGCCAAACTGCACTAAAAGCTCAACCGGCAGCAAAAAATACACCAGCAGGTGCTGGGTTTCAGGGGGAAGATGCATGAAATCGCGCAGAAAAATGGGGCGCGGCTCGGCTGGGGCCGTAGGCAACGGCCTATGATCCAGTTGAAAAATATGAAACTTGGTCGAGGGTTCAGACATGTCAACTCGCCCTTGCTACCAGCCCGCGACAGGATCGATGCCAGCATGGCTCAGAACAGGAGCCATTAGGTCGATTATAAGCGGATGACAACGGCCATTCGAGGCCACAAGGCCACCATGCTGGACGACATCCTCCTTATTATATCGCAAAGCGCGACCCCAACAATCGGTCATCTGACCGCCGGCGGCCCTGAGAATGGCTTCGGGCGCGCACGAATCCCATTCCTTGATGCCAGGCGCGGGGTGCAAGTAAAGGTCGGCTTCACGGCGGGCGATGAGACCGCATTTCAAACCCACCGAGCCGGAAATGCGCTCGCGGGTGAGACCCAACGCCGCCTTGATCTGATCGAGAAGGGGGTTGCGATGCGAACGACTGACCACCAGGCGCATGGACGCGGGCTCAGCGACGTCGCTCACTCGCAGCGAACGACGCCCCTCGCCATCCGTGAGCCAGGCTCCCTCGCCAACCACGCCGCTGTACATCATATCCGCAACCGGCTGGTAGACCACCCCCAACCGCGCCCGCCCTTCGACCGCCAGTCCCACCATGATGCTGAACTCGCCGTTGCGGGCGATGAACTCTTTGGTTCCATCCAACGGGTCTACGCACCAGACGCGGGCATGGTTCAAACGCGAACGGTCATCTCGCGATTCCTCGGCCAGAATCGCGTCATCGGGAAAAGCCTCGCGCAACGCGGCGACGAGAAAATCATTCACGGCCTGGTCCGCGGCCGTGACCGGATCGTTCGCGCCCTTCCAGTCGATCTGGTCAGGGCGGTCGTGGTGGACGCGCACGATCGCGCCCGCCTCGCGAACGATGGCCTCGATGTGACGAAGCGTGGAAATAGTCATAGCAAGCTCTGGCTCCGACCGCCATCGATTTGCAGCGCCACGCCGTTGAGATATGAGGCTCGTCCCGACGCCAGAAACGCAACCACCGCCGCGAATTCCTCCACCTCGCCCATGCGTCGCGCGGGGATGGACGCGGTGATGCCGGCGATAACCTCTTCGGGCGTACGGTTCTGCGCCTCGGCCAGGCTGTTCACCAGCTCTTCGACGCGTTCGGTGCGCGTCCAGCCGGGCAGCACCGCATTGAACGTGACGCCGGTGTGACCCAGTTCGTTGGCCAAAGATTTGATGAAACCGAGAACGCCGGCGCGAGTGGTGTTGGAAAGGGTGAGGTTGGGAAGGGGTTGCTTGGCCGAGATGGAGGTGATGGCGATGATACGGCCCTGGTCGGACTGCCGGATATGGGGCAGCGCCGCATAAATGAGGCGAATGGTGGACAGCAGGTTGAGGTCCAGTGCGGCTTGCCATTGTTCGTCGCTAAAGCTATCCACCGCGCCGGTGGGCGGACCGCCTGCATTGGTGACAAGGATGTCGAGGCGACCAAAGCGCTCGATCGTTTGGGCGATGAAGGCGTCGCAACCGGCCCTTGTGCTCACATCAGCGGCCACGGGCAAGACCTCGGCGCCGGTTGCATCGCTGATTTCTCGCGCGGCCAGAGAGATGCGCTCAAGGCTGCGGCTGCAAATAGCCACTTTCGCGCCTTCCGCGGCCAGTTCTCTGGCCACGCCCTTGCCCAGGCCCTTGCTCGCCGCGGCCACCGCGGCCACGCGACCTTCGAGCATAAAATCCATCGATAAGCTCCTTTGGGTGTTGGTGGTTGGATATTGGGTATTGGGTATTTGGGTATTGGGTGTTGGTATTGAGGTGGTGGCTTGTTTGAAAGAAGCGAATTTACTGTTTCTGCGTTCTCCGAAACACCATCGCCAGGCCGTCCAGGGTGAGGGTGGGGATGTGGTGGTCGATGGCGTCGGTGAGGGGGACGATGAGGCCCGCAAGCCCGCCGGTCGCGACCACAGGCGCGCGCTGGCCGGGCAAAACGGCCTGGATGCGCTGAATCATGCCTTCGACCAGGCTGAGATAGCCCAGCACAATGCCCGATTGCATGGCGCTGGTGGTGTCGTTGCCGATGGGACTGGGCGGCGCGGCAAATTCGACGCGATGCAATTGGGCCGCGTCGCGAAAGAGCGCGTCGGCCGCGTGGCGCAATCCGGGCGCGATGACGCCGCCGACGAAATCGCCCGCTTCATCGACCACATCGAACTTGGTGGCCGTGCCAAAGTCGAGCGCGATGCAGGGCGCGCCGAAACGCTCGCGCGCGGCCAGCGCGTTGAGTAAACGGTCCACACCCACCCGATGCGGCTCGCGCACCTGCACCTCCATGCCCAAATCCAGGTGGATGCCGGCCAGAATCGGCTCGACATTCATGCGTCGGCGACACATGCGCACCAGTGTTTCGGTGACGGGCGGCGACACCGAACCGATGATGACATGATCGATTGTTTCCAGCAAGTGAAAATCGTTGATCGAAGCCAGGCTGACGAGGGTGGCGAAATACTCATCCGCACTACGCCGCAAGTCGGTGCTCAGCCGCCACACATGCCGCAAAGCGTCATCGCGGTCATACAGGCCAAAAACGGTGTTTGTGTTGCCGATATCAATGGCGAGAAGCATAGAAACCTTGATGTAGGTGAGCTCTCAGGCCGAACTCGCTGTGAGATCGGCGGCTCTCAGCAAGAGAACAGACGATGGGACGATAAGACGATGCGACGATTTGCCGGACGGAGCCAAGGCAATCATACGCAATCATGAAGCATGGATTCTATCCAACACCCATTCACGTATCAAATCAGCATAGCCAACGCCAATAGATTCGGCCATGGCCTTCACCGCTTCAGCCTCTTCGGACGGCAAACGAATCTCGACTACAGTCTCCCGCTCGAACACAGGCTCGGAGACTTCCACCAATTCGTCCTCGAAATCGGTGAGATCGTGTGTGTCCCAAAACTGAGCCAATTCTTGAATGGAGTCGGTCTGTGGAAGCTTTCGAGTGTTCAACGACTTTTCCATCTTTTATAACGCCACTCCTCTTTGGGGGTCATCGGTCGAGCCGTGACGGGATAACCTCTCCCATCTGGCCAGATGATCTCATGAATCTTCACGGCCTCATTGTATCCGATAGCCTTTGATTTGCCAAGCACGCGCCGGATTTTGGGCTGGGTTCAGAAATGTGCTACATTGTTTTTCTATGACGCCGACCGCCATCCTCTTCTGGCTCGCGCTGGCCATCTTTGCGGCCGCGCTGCAATCGACGCTGACCGGATTCGGGTTCGCACTGATGGTCATGCCGCTGGCCGTGTATTTGCTGGACATCCGCACGGCCGCGCCGCTGGTGGCCCTGGTCGCGCTCACCCTGAACATCATCAATTTCATCCGCTATCGCCAATCGCTGGACTGGTCGGAGGTGAGACGGCTGACCCTGCTGATGATGGCCGGGATTCCGGTGGGCATTTGGGCGCTGGCCGCGCTGGACGAGCAAATCGTCAAGCGAGGGCTGGGCGTGGTGCTGGCGGGATACGCGCTCTACGCCATGCTCAGACCCGCGCGACTTCACCCCATCTCTCGCGTTTGGGCCTACCCGGCCGGCTTCATTGCCGGTTGTCTGGGAGGGGCGTATAATACGCCTGGGCCTCCGGTCATTCTCTACGGCTCTTTGCGTCAGTGGCCGCACCACCGTTTTCGCGCGGTGCTGCAAGGCGCTTTTTTGCTCGGCGCGGTGATGGTGGTCATTTCGCATGCGCTGGCCCGCAACATCACCATCGAGGTGGAGCGGCTCTACCTACTCAGCTTGCCCGCGCTCGTTCTCGGCGTCGCGGTCGCGGCCCGGCTCGACCGCCGCATCCCCGCCGATCTTCTGCGCAAGGCCGTGGTGATTCTGATTCTACTTCTGGGGCTGTCGTTGCTCATCTGAACCTGCTCCGAGGACAAACCACGGATTACACAGATAACACGGATGACTCAGCTTCGAAAATAGACGATAAGACCATGGGACGATAGGACGATGCTCGCCGGCGAACGCCTTCGTCTTGCCCTCTTATCGTTCCGCCGTCTTTCCAATTGACAACACAAAAACAACACCGTATCATAGAAAATGATCTTCATCGAAACACCCTTGTTTACCAAACGCATCCAGAGCATGCTCCCGGATGAGTTATATGCCGAGCTTCAACATCTATTGGCCTTGCATCCAAACGCCGGTGATATCATCCGTGGAAGCGGCGGTTTGAGGAAAATTCGCTGGAAAGCGCCGGGAAAAGGAAAGGAAAAGGAAAGAGAGGTGGGTTACGCTTCATCTATTATTGGGATAAGCCTCATGATGTCATCTATATGCTATTCGTTTACGAGAAAAGCAAACAAGCCGATTTAACCCCAGATCAAATCAAATTGCTACGCGGACTCGTCGAGGAATGGTTATCATGAATGAGCAAGACTTTGCTGAATTGATGGAAAGCATCAAACAGGCAGGACAAATCAAACGCGGCGAATTGGAGCCGGCCCGAAAATTCGAGGTCACTCCATAGCCAGCAACGCACGCCCGCGATGATCGCCGATCATGAAAACCATGTATCTCGACGTGACCCCATCGCGCATGGTGCTGACCAAAGCATTGGGGCGCGTGAGCCGCGCGGCGTATTT
>JAADII010000064.1 GCA_013151415.1 Chloroflexota bacterium | reverse complement strand
CCCCCGAAAAGAAAGGCGGCGCTATCCTTCTGGTCACGCTGAACCTGAACGAGGATGGCTCGCTCCTGTTGGAAGTCGCGGACCTGGGCGCGGCCGAGAGTGTGGAATATGAGGGAACCTGGACGGTGGAGGATGGCGACGTCGTGGCCGAGGCCATCATTTCCAAAAAAGAGACCCGGACTTTCCGCCTCAGCGTGGATGAAAACGGAAACCTGAGCGTGGAAGGCGAAGATTTCGTGCTCACTCATATCGACGAGACCATTCCTTTACATAAACAGTTGCCAATTCCTGTGGACCTGTCCCAGCGCGCCTACGCCACGGTGGATATTCAGGCCGGCAACCCGTTGGATCCCTTCATCATCAGCGTCAACGGCGGCGGCGTTTTGGATGGCTCGGGCCTGGGCGGCGATTGCGTGGGGTACATCAACATCGAACCGGTGGTGCGCATCAAATGGGAGGGCGAGGCTGATTTCGCCCGCATCTTCTTCTACAGCGACCATGACCCCACCCTTATCGTGCAAGCGCCTGACGGCTCCTTCTACTGCAATGACGACGCCAATGTCCTGTTACTGGATCCCAGCCTGACCTTTGAGAACCCCCAGGAAGGTGTGTACAACATCTGGGTGGGAAGTTACCAGGCCGATCAATTGATTCCAGGCGTTCTTGTGGTCACCACGCGTGAGGATGTCAGCGTCGAGACATTCACCCTGGAGGGCCTTGTCAGGCGCGGCCCTATGCCTGATGTCAGTCGAGCGCCGGGCGGCAAAGCCCCGGATGAACTGGTCGAGGCCATTCGGAATCTGAAGAAAGGCGTCGAAAGCCTTGAAGCTGGCGAGCCTTTCACCAAAGAAGTGACGGTCGATGGCGATGCGCCCGCGTTCGAATTCGATATCGAGGGTCAACGTTGCAATGGCTTCATCAAGGCCCAGCCCGAGCTCGCGTTCGATTGGTCGGGCGAAGCCGGGCAACTCACCATCTATTTCGAAGGCGATGACGACACGACCCTGCTGGTGGTTGCGGCCAATGGCCAGATCACATGCAACGACGATGCAGACGCCGGGAACCTGAATCCCATGGTCACCCTCGACGATCCCCAGGAAGGGCGTTACGCCGTGTTTGTGGGTCGCGTCAAGCCCGAAGTGGAAGTGACCGGCGTACTGACTGTGACCGACGCGGCCGACGCCCAACCCCAGGCGCTGGCGCCAAAATCCTTCAGTTTAGGGAGTGACAACCAATGAAACGTCTTTACATAACTTCAGTACTTGTTCTTGCTGTGGCGTTTGTCCTTGTTGGCGCGACGGCTTTGGCCTATCAGCCCCAGAACGCGCAGACGACCGCTTCTCCGCAATGGAAGATGGATTTTTACCCGAACCTGGACTGGGCCGGTTATCCTGTTTACACGCTGTTCAGCCCCCATCTCAACTACAATTGGGGGACGGCCGCGCCCGGCCCCAACTTGCCCGCGGACAACTGGACCATGCGCGCCACGTTGAACAACGTCTATCTCTACGAAGGCGTTTATCAATTCAACATCCTGGCCGATGACGAATTTGTGTTCATGATCGACGATGTGATTTACATGAGCACCGTGGATCAGGGTCTGAGCGGCAAGGAGGTGGCCTTCGCGGTTTCGGTCTCCCAGGGTTATCACACCGTGCGCGTCGATTTTCGCGAATACACTGGCGCGGCCTATTTCCTCTCCAGTTGGAGCTATCAGAAAACCGGCGCGGCGCCTATCCCCCCTTCTGACCGTCCTCTTCCCGCGCCCCTTCCGCCTGACTCCGCGGATAGCGTGCAGACCAAATACGGCGACTTCACGCCTTGCATTGAGCAAGGGCTGCACCAGTCCAAGTGCTTCCATTCCGACGGGGCCTGGGATTCACCCAATGTAGGCTCCATCGAGTTGGAGCCGGCCATCACCATCTGGGGCGCTTGCGAGCCGGCCGATTCGGACGTGGTGTGGACAGTGGACACGACCACCGATCCCATGACCACCCACACCTTCCGCTGTTCCAAGACCCTGGCCGGTTGGTTCCCGCATTGACGTCTGTGCGGTTTTATCGGATTTACCCTCTGAAGCGAGCTCGTCTCCCAGGGATGCAACTTTGAGAGATGAGCTCGCGTTTCCATGGACTGGCTTTTGTGACCGGTATGAACACTGCAACATTATTTGAACTACAAGCAATCGCCGATGAAATTGCTCATCAACTCGGTATGACAAAGTGAATCATGGCTCAAACTGTGCAGTTGAACATTCGCATTACCCGCGAATTGGCCGAAGAAATCGAACAAATCTCCGAACAAGAGGCGCTGCGAAAGTCTGACATTGCTCGCAAATGGCTCATCGAGGGCTTGCGTCGTTGGAAGATCGACCATGCCGTCTCTCGTTATCAAATGCGGCAAATCACCCTTGAGCGCGCGGCTGAAGAGGCCGGATTGGCGTTGTATGACATGATGGATGAATTGCAACGTCGCGGGATTGCTTTGGACCAAACCACGCCGGAAGAGATCCGAGCGAGCATCAAATCTCTGCTTGCCGAGGCGTAACGCGTGGGATGTGGTTTATCACCGGCTCAACCACATCACCTCATACCCGCCTAGCTTCACCCTCAGGCCGTCCTCGCCCGCATGATAACGCCCGCCTCCCACCAGGTCTTGCCACTCGCCCGGAGTCAGTTCGGGAACCGCGGTCGGGTCGAGGTGCACGGTTTGGGTCGCGTCCGAGACATTGACCAGCGAAATCACCACATCGTCGCTTTTCGTGAACTCGGGCGCGCGACGCATGACTGCAAATACCGCTTTGTTCAGCGCCAGAATCCGTTGCTCGCCATCGGGATGAAAGGCCGGATGCTCGCGACGCAATTGTAACAATCGCCGATAACCGTCCAGCACCCGCCGTTGATGCGAGGATGCATTGGCCAGCGTCGCTTGCAGGTCGGCCCAGGCGAATTTTTCGCGATTGAGCGAGCGCGGCCGTCCGGTCTCCGCGTAGCAGCGGTGACAATTGCGCGAGCCGAACAGGCTGTGCACATAAATTCCCGGAACCCCCGCCAGAGTCAGTAAAACGGCCTGTGAAGCCAGGAAACGGGCCACATCGCGGTTGTCGTCGGGATGATGGGGGTCGTTGAGAAAATCGTATAGGGTGATGTTCAGCTCGTAGGCGCTTTTCGCGCCATCTGGGTGAGCGCGATAACCGATCTGGCCGCCATGGGCCAACGTTTGCTCGACCAACGCTTCGATTTCCTCGACGCTGAGGATGCCTTCGGCCGGTCGCACGCCAATGCCGTCGTGCGAGGCGATGAAATTGAAGAATGTAGCGCCCGGCGCGGGGGCTTCCAGCGTCGCGGCCCACTGCGAAAGCCGGGACGCGTCGCCCGTCAGGAACGCGTGCAGGGTGAGCGGGGCCAGCGAGAAATTGTACACCATCTGCGCTTCGTCGGTGCTCCCGGTCTCGGGCAAAGGCTCGCCAAAGTAGCTGATGTTTTCCTCATGGGGCACATTGGTTTCGGTGATGAGCAACACGTCCGGCGCGACCGCATCTAGCACGGCTCGCCACAGTTTTACCATGGCATGAGTTTGCGGTAGATGGATGCAAGATGTGCCCGGCTCTTTCCACAAATAAGCGATGGCGTCGAGCCGGATGATTTCGGCCCCGTGCTCGACATAATACAATAGCACGTCGATGATCGCCAGCGCCACTTGAGGATTGGCGTAGTTTAGATCGATCTGGTCGGCGCTGAATGTCGTCCACACATATTTTTCGCCTCGGGTCGTCTCCACCCGCGTGAGCAGGGGCAATGCGCGCGGACGCACCACCTTCGAGAGGTCTGCATCCGCCGGCATGACGATAAAATAATCGGTGTACGGCTTTTCCCCGTGCAAAAAACCCCGGAACCAGGCGCTGGCGCGCGACACATGATTGATGACCGCGTCGAACATGAGCCGATAGCCTTGGCCGATGCGAGCGATATCCGCCCAATCGCCCAGGTTTGGATCGATCCGTTTATAGTCGATGACCGAGAAACCGTCGTCCGAGGAATAAGGAAAAAAGGGCAAAATGTGAACGCCGCTCACCGCGTCGCCCAGGTGACGGCGCAGAAAATGGTTGAGTGTCTGAAGGGGCGGTCGATTCGGTTGGCGGAATTGATCGCCATAGGTGATAAGGATGGCGTCCTTTTCGGTCAGTCGTTGCGTGGGCGGCCGAACCCGCTCCCATAGATGCGGGTTGCGCTCGCGAAAGGCGTCGATTCGTTTCTTCAGAGACGGCCACACTTCCCGGGCCGCATCCTTCCCGTAGATAAAAGCCAATTGCTGAAACGAGCGTGTTTCCGGGGACATAACGGCTGGCTGTGTGGAGGATCAATCACCCAGGCATTGGCCGATGAGGGCGTTCAGGCGCTTGGACAAAGTTTGGTAAGAATAATATCGCTTACCCAGTCGGAAGTTGTGTTCGGTCATTTCAGCAATGCGTTTGGGGTCTTGGAGCAATTTTCGCGTTTCCATGACGCAATCTTCGGTGATGAAATCGTCGAAGCCGATGACCTTGAAGCCTTTGGGCTGGATGTCGATGCGGAAGATCTCATAGGTGCTGAGAACGATGGGGCGTCGATAGTAAATGGCTTCGAGAAAAGCGTTGCCAAAGCCCTCGATGCGCGAGGGATAAGTGACCAGATCCGCAGCCTGATACGCGTCGGCCAGGGAATAGATTTTGCGGCCTTGCGCATCGCGACCGCGTTCATACGCGAAACGATCGGCCGCGAAAAGCACGTGCACGCCCATGAGGTCCGCATACTCGCGCAAATAGTTGGCGTAAGCGTCGCCCTCGTCGCCTGAAGCGTGAGAAATCACCAGGACCGCGTTCATATTTAGGCGACGCACCAGTTCGATGGCCATTTCGATGCGTTTGCGCGGGACGATGCGGGTGGGTTGTAAGATGAAATAAGCGTCCTCAGGGACGCCCAGGTTTTGGCGCAGGTCCGCGATGTAGTCATCCGGCTCGGGCGGCGGCGAGTCGAAATCCATGACATTGGGGATGAGCGTTGAATTGGCTCCCGTTCGCAGCGCCAGCTGCCGCGCGGCGTAGGAGTTGATCACCACATGATGCACCGCGGGCAAAATAGGCGGAAACGCGCCCATCTGGTAGTCGGTCGCGGCCGAGACTTTGTAGCGCGAGCGCTCCCAGGCGAAATCGTGGTGATGGCCGATGGTGGGGAGCTGCGTCTCCGCGATGATCTCGGTGAGCGCCAGGCCCAAAGGGATGTTCATGGGCAGCGAGAGCGCGTTTTCAGCGATGAGCAAATCGAGATCGAACCGGTCGATGAAGCGATGAAGATGCGTCTTGAGCAGGGCCGTCAACTCGGCCACCCGCCGCGAGGTCTCGGGCGAACGTCGAGTGTGACCAAACAACGCCTGATTTAGCGCCCGAATATCGGGATGGGTGAAATGGGCTTCGGGAACGATGTAGCTTCGTTGCTCGGGCCACTCCGATTCGCCTGCGAAGAAAAAGCTTTCGACCCCCAGCTTTTCCAGCTCGGCCACCCACTTGCGCGTCTCCAACGAGACGCCGTCTGAGCCGGATAAGCGGGTGGAGACGAAACCGGCGCGCTGTTTTTCCGGCATGGCTTAACCCTTCACACCGCCTGCGGCCAGCCCTTCGGCCAGATAACGCTCCATGGCCAGAAAAATGATGATAATGGGAATGGTCATGATGGTGGACGCGGCCATGACCACATGAGGTCGGGGGGTGGGATCGTTGAAAATAGTGTTGATTTTGATGGGCATGGTGAACATGTCGCGACTATTGAGAAAAACCAGCGCGTACAAAAACTCGTTCCAGGCGATCATAAAAGTGTAGATCACCACCGAAACCAGCGCCGGCACGGCCAACGGCAGCGTGATTTTCCAGATGACCTGACTACGCGTGCAGCCGTCGATCAGACCAGCCTGTTCGATTTCCTCTGGAATGGTGCGGAAATAGTTCGCGAGCATGTACAATGCCACAGGCAACGTCTGAGCCAAATAAGTGAAAACCAGGATGGCGAGATTATCCTGAACCTCGAATCCGAGCTTCGCGCCAATGTTGGCCAACATGGCGAATAGGGGAATAATCAAAAGAATGCCGGGAAAGAGGTAAACGATAAGAATGCTGTTGAGAATGAGGTCTTTGCCGCGAAAACGCAGTCGGGCCGCTGCATACGCGCCCATGGTGGCGAGGACTACGGCGATCAGCGAGGTGGGTATGGCCACAAGAAAACTGTTGAGAATGTTTCTCTGGAAGTTCCAATAGCCAAAAAGTTCGAGATATGCATCCGGGCGTAGCTCTGAGGGGATGTAAACTGGATGACGGCCCCCTATTTCCGCATATGTCTTGAAAGAGGAGGAGACCATCCAATAAAAAGGAAAGAGAATGCCGGCCAGAAAGAAAAAGAGCGTGATGGAAAAAAGGAAGCGTCGCCAGCTCATGTGTCTGGCCAAATGCTCGATAAAGGTGCGCGGTTCGTCGTTCGCGCGATGTGCGGTCATCTTTTACACCTCCTCAGTGCTGCGCATGAACATGCCCACATAAATGACGAGGAAAACCACCAAAGTGAGCAACAAGATCATGGCCGTAGCCGCGCCAACGCCAAAGTCGAAAAGCCGAAAACTGAATTGATAGGTGAGCACCGGCAACACGTTGGTGCCAAAACCTCCGCCTGTGAGCAGGAAAATGTCATCGAATTTATTGAATGTCCAGATCAGGCGAAGCAAGAAGAGCGCGCCCACCACATAGCGCAGCTCGGGCATGGTGATGTGGCGGAATTTCTGCCAGGTGTTGGCTCCGTCCACATCGGCCGCTTCATAGAGCGTTCCGTCGATGGCTTGCAACCGGGCCAAGATCATGAGCATGGCGAAGGGGAAATAACGCCACCCCGTGAAAGCAATGACCAGGATCAGAGCCAGCCCGCGCGTGGAAAGGTACGCCAATGGCAGATCAATGACCCCTAAGCGCATTAAAATGTCATTGAGCACGCCCGAGGGCCGTGGGTCCAATATCCAGCGCCACACGAAGGCGACGCTAACAATGGGCGCCACATAAGGAAAAAGAAAAATGGCTCGGCTCAGGCCCCGGGCCCGGAAAGGCTGGTTGAGCAACAGCGCGGCCACAAGACCAATGATAATGGTGAGAATGGTCGAGGTGAACGAGTAAACGATGCTGGTCACATATGCGCCCATGTTGCCCCCGCCCTGCCAGACGAAGGCGAAGTCGGTGACCGCGCGGCGGTAGTTTTCCAGGCCCACAAAGGGTGCGTGAAATACATCGTTGAGATTGCCCAAGCCCACTTTGTGAAAGCTAATCCAAATGCTGAAGATGGCCGGAAAGACGACCAACCCAAACACGATCAGGGCGGTGGGCAAGATCAAGCGCCAGGCTAGGCGAGCTTCTTGCGCCTGTAGAGAATGCCATCGCCGTCTCGACGACGGTCTTGTTGTAGGGGAAGTGGTTCCGGTGGTCATAGTTGCCCTCTATTGAACCCCACATTCGCGGCGCGGGAGCCGGTCGCGACGCCGCGCAAACCCCGCGCCGCTACGGATCCGCCGAATCCGCGAAATGTCGCCTGCGTCGCGCAGGGTCGCAGGCAAGTCGCGCCTCGCAACGCGACTCGCCTGCGACAATCACATTCAGTACGAGGTGAACGCAGCAATCATGCTTGCGTCGCGACGTCAGGACGATTGACGATCGGCCAGCAATTGCTCCACCTGCTGCTGCAACCATTCGGCCGCGGTTTCGGGCGTCATGGTCCCCTCCAGCACGATGTTGCTAATGGCCTGCGGAATCAACAATCGGCCTTCGATATCACCGATGACCGCACGTTCGGTGGCGTCGTAGTCAGGGCGGAAGAGCCAGCGCTGCATGGCCTCGAAGCCGTTCGCGATCTCCTCGAGGGTTTCAGGATCGTACTCTTTGAAGTAGGGGCTCAGGTCTTTCCAGCCGTCCACCGCGCTCTTGAGCACCGGCACTTTGCCGAAGGGGGCCAGAGCAAGGATATCGACATAATTCTGACCTGTGAGGAAATGCTCCACCACAGCTTGGGCTTCGGGGTCCGCGCCCTGCATAATGCCCAGTGTGACCAATTGCCCATAAGTGGCTTGGCCGTTGGGGCCTTTCATCACCGAAGCGAAGCCGGTGCGTCGGGCCAGGTCTTCCACCGCAAGCTGAATCTTGCCGCCGCCTTCGGTGCCCGAACCTTCCACCAGATCGTCCATAATGTAGGTGCTGTAGAAGAGCATCGCGGCCTGGTCCAGTTCATAGGCCTCGCGCGCGCCGCGCCAGTATTGTGGGCCGGGTTGCGCGCATCGCTGCAAGCCGGTGTAGAAGCTCAAGGCCTCGATCATCTCCGGCGAGTTCATGGTGACATTGCCGTCTTCATCGAAGGGCCAGGCATTGTTGGAGATGGCCACTTGTTCGAACACCTGTTGTGGGTAGTTCTGGCCGGGGTCGGTGCCCAAAGTCAGGGCGTAGAGCTGGTTGCCAAAGCCTGGGATGGCGTCGCAGGCCGCATTGATCGCGTCCCAGGTGATGGGCGGCTCCAGACCCAGCTCCTCGAAGATGTCTTTTCGATACCAAATGCCCTGAATCCAACCATCGAAGGGCACGGCTGCGTATTTGCCGGTGGCCGGGTCGATGACCATGCCCAAGGGGCCATTGCGGAATTCATCCTCGCCAATGGCATTGATGACCGCGCTGGCGGCTTCCTCATCCAAAATGCCATCGGCCGCGAAGGCCGCAACGCGCTCAACGCCCATGCGCACAATATCGGGCAGGCGATTGGCTGCTCGCGCGGTGGCGATGCGCTGGGAGACGCCCGCCTCTTCAATGGGCACGATGCGAATCTCCACGTTGGGGTTCTCGTCCATGAAGCGTTGGGCTACGGCTTCATAGGTGTCAACGCGAACCTCTTCGTTGTCCGTGGTCCAGAACTCGATCACGACTTTTTCCACCGGCTCTGGCGTCACCTCGACAACCACGGTCTTTTCCACAATTTTTTCGACCTCTTTTTCGACGACCACCGTCTCCTTCACCACCTTTTCAACCGGCTTTTCGACGATGACCGTCTCTTTGATCACCTGGGGCGTGGGCTGTGCGCACGCGGCCAGGAGCGCCACGACCACAAACATTAGGATAGTGACAATCAGCAATCTCTTCACGTTCCGTTACCTCCTGAGAAGTGGAATTATTGTATGGGGAATGGATGAAAATCTCGGCGTCACGCGTGTCCGTCTGGGGCTTCGGCCCTTACCGGAGCCAGCGTGACGCCGAAAAGAGCGATGCGCGTAAGCGCGTCTGAGCCAGGTTGGGGCAAATGGGCTTCGTATTCCGGTCTCTGACATCACCTCCTCTTCTGCTGATGTGAAATGCGACAATGAAACAGGTTTTGAAAAATGGTCGTTTCCAGCGGAGACATTCGCGTCATCCACTGGAAACGTCAGCATGGCCGAAAGCGTTGGGTGGCTCTTGCTTTTTCCACACCGATGCCGCGCGCGCATGTGGCTCTCCCCTATCCCCCGTTGTCTCCCGTCTCCCTTCGCTTTGATGGGCATCGGAATTTTTTCCTCCTCCGCGTCGCTCGCATCTTGGGAACTGGTCAGGTTTAATGAGCGCCGCGAACCAAAACGTTTTGGTTCGCTCCCGCATTATAAGCCAAAACGTTTTGGTTGTCAAGAGGAAATTAATTTGACGCGGATAAAATCAATCTAATACGGATACCAGTATTCCTTCACCCCGCCTTCGATGTCCCAATGCACGTGCTTCACTTCACAGAACTCGTCGAATCCCTCTTGCCCCAGTTCTCGTCCCCCGCCCGTCATCTTCATCCCGCCAAAAGGCCCGGCGTAGTTATCGGTGAGTGGGTCGTTGATCCATATGGTGCCGGCCTTGACATTCTCGAAAAAGCGCTTGACCAAGCGCGCGTCACGTGACATGAGCGACGCGCCCAAACCCAGATCGGTGTCGTTGCACAGGCGGATGGCTTCGTCGAAATCGCGATAGGGCATGAGAGGAATGACGGGGCCGAAAGTCTCTTCCCGCATGATGATCATGTCGTGATTCGCGTGAACGAGCACGGTCGGCTCGAAGAAAAAGCCCCGTTCGAATTGCGTCGCCCGGCCGCCGCCCACCAAAACCTGGGCGCCTTTTTGTCGCGCATCTTCGATGTGCCTCTCGACCTTGCTTCGGAAGCGCTCCTCGATCATCGGCCCGATGTCCACCCCTTCATCCAGGCCGTTTCCCAACCGCAGGCCGCTCACGAACGCGGCCAATTCCTCCGCGAACGTGGCATACATACTCTCGTGCACATAGACCCGCTCGGTGCTGGTGCACACCTGACCCGCATTGAGCAGAGCCGCGTAGGCCAATCCGCGCACGGCCATATCCATTTCATCGGCCATGTCCGGGCCGATGACCATAGGGTCTTTGCCGCCCAATTCCAGGTGCAGCTTCTTCATCATGGGCGCGGCAATGGATGCGATGCGCTGGCCTGTGGCCACCGAGCCGGTGAAGGCGATGACGCGCACATCCGGATGCCGCACCAGGGCTTCGCCCACCTCCGGCCCGTAACCGGTCACCACATTGACCACGCCCGCGGGGAGATGGTCGAACGCGATTTCCGCCAGTCGCAGCGTGCTGAGGGGCGTCAATTCCGAGGGCTTGATCACCACGGTGTTGCCCGCGGCCAGGGCCGGGGCCACCTTCCAGGCCATGAGCAGCAGCGGATAATTCCAGGGCAAGATGCAACCCACCACGCCATAAGGCTCTTTGATCACGAAATTGATCTGGCCCGGATCTCCAGGCGGGATGAACCGTCCCCGGTCATGACGGCCCAACTCCGCGTAATATCGGAACGTGTTCAGCGTCCAGTCCAGCTCCTCTTCGTTTTCGGGCAGCGGCTTGCCCTCCTCTTTGGTGAGCAGGATGGCCAGTTCGTCGAAGTGGGAATGAATCTTGTCGGCCACTTCGTGCAGCAGGTTGGCGCGCTCCCAGGCCGGCATGAACCGCCATTCGTCGAACGCGGCCTGGGCTGCTTCTACGGCCGCGTTCACATCCTCGCCAGTCCCGCGAGGTGCATGGCCCAACGCGTCTTCGGTGGCCGGGTTCAACACCGGAATATCTTCGCGAGCTACGCCGCGCGTTTTTTTGCCGTTGATCCACATATCGGTCATCATTCGTTCTCTACGCTGTTGTATTTCTCTGTTTCATATTGAGTGCATATTGAGTGGCGGTCCAAACGTATTTTTCGGGGAATTCTAACATGGGTGACCACCGCGTGACAAAGGGCATTTTTTGTCCAAAACGAGACTCGGGAAGCCGTTTAGCTCTTCGCGGCCAATAACGTGGCCAAATGCTGGCGCAGCGCGGGCATGGAGTAATGCTGTTGCGCCAGGCGAAAGTTGTGCTCCACCACCTCGCGGCGGGCTTCAGCGTCGGTCAGCCATGCCAAGGCCATGTCCGCGGCTGTTTCCACGCGCTCAGGCGCGACCGTCACCAGGCCGCGCTCATCGCGGGCGCGGATACGGTTGCCAAACGAGGCCACGCGAAAGCCTCTGGCTTTGATGTCGGCTGCGTAGACCGGATACTCGAACAACGCGATGGGCAATCGCGCGCGCACAGCCTCCAAAAACTGGTTGCCCCATCCCTCCCAAATGCTGGGATAGGTGACGAAATCCGCGAAGACATACGCATCCCACAGGCTGTAGGCTTTGCGACCGTTCTTGACGCCGCGCCGCGCGTCGATGACATCTTCGATGAACAACGTCTCCACCCCCTCGCGCGCGGCCTTTTCCTTTAGGAGCGCGGGATATTGGCCGGTGGCGTCGTCCTGTGAATAACCGGCCATAACCAACACGATGCGCGAGTCGTCGCCAAACGCGCGGCCATCGTACAATCCGCGCGCTTTCATGCGATCGCGACGTTCGCGCGCGTTCAGGGCTTTCACGAAATCGATGGCCAGTTCGATGGCCTTGCGCGGCACGATGCGCGTGGCCTGCAAAATCAGCACATCCTTCTCGCTGAGTCCAATGCTGGCCCGAAAGTCGCGGTTATAGTCATCCACTTGCCAGCCCGACCCCTCGAAATCGAAGACATTGGGCACGATGTGCGAATTGACGCCCTTTCTGGCCGCCAATTCGCGCTGCGCCAAGCTGTTGATCACCACATGACGGATATCCGGACTGCGCGGGGGCAGGTATTTGTCGGCCAGTTCCAGGGCCGCGCGGCAGGTCAGGGCCACGCCATCCACCCGCTCCCAATAAAAATCATGATTGTGCGCGATCGCGGGCAAGCCGTTGGCCTGTCGCACCTGCTCCAAGGCCACGGCCACCGCCGGATTCATAGCCACCGACCATACATTTTGAGCGATGATCAAACCGATTTCCCTCTTCTTCACAAAATCATCTAATCTTTGCACCAAAGCTTCGGTCTGCGTTTCCAGGGCTTTTTGATAACCGGTCGCGTCGAAGTCCTCCAGAGCGATAAACGTGTTGCGATAAAGGCGTTTACTTTCAGGGCGATGATGATGCATCTCCGGGATCAACGCGCCGTCCAGTTCGCCTAAATCCCCCGCGCAGAGATGAACCGTATGGCCCATCTCCTCCAGGGCGAGCTTCCACTTGTCGATTTCCAGCGACACGCCATCTGTGCCGCCCACTTTGTAATGAAAAATGCCGATGTTGGCCATGAGATGCGTTTGAGAAGTTTCGAGTGTGCTTCGGGCCTTTTTGTGGCTCAATGCTTTGTCTTGGCTCCGGTTGGCGGGCTTAGAGATTGGCATTCGACCATTATACGGGGTCGGACGATTGGAGGAAAATGCTCATGTTCTTGTAGGCGCGCGGGGCGTGTTGGGCCGCGCACGAAAAGCAAAACCGGTTCATGGTTTTCGCAGTTCCACCACGCCCAATTCCAACTGATCATGGGCTTGGATCGCGGCCGAGTCGTCCAGCACCGGTGACAATCGCGCGCCCGTGACCGGGTCGTAAAAGCCGATGCGCAGCGGATACGCGCCGGGCGGGACGTTTTCGGGAATGCGGATGGCGTAGGCGTCGGCCAGGATTTCGCCCGCGCGCCATGTGGTGGTGGGCCGCTCACCGGCGAGAGGAAAATCATCGCCCTGCGCGGCCGGCCTGCCATCCGCGCCAATGAGATGGGAGAAAACTTTATAGGAAATGGTGGTGGGATTCTGCACCCGCCAATAGAGCGTGAGCGTGATTTCCCCGCCGGGGATGGGGTCTCCGCTCAGGTCGTAGCCCAGCAGTTGGGCCAGGGGCGGGTCGCCGAACGTGGCCGAGATGGGGTGTTGGGGCCGGAGATCGGATGGCGTTGCGGGGGGCGCCGCCGCGGGGATAACATCAACCCAGCCCAAAACCGCTTTCTCTGTCCCCGCGCGGGCCGTCCAGGGATGGCGCCCCGGGCTCGCGTCGGGCGGAACGGCCAGAGTGATGGGGACGCGAACCAGCTCGGGGCCGGGTGGGAGCGCGAGCGAGGTTTGGGCCAGGGGCGGGTCGCCAAGCGCGATGACCAGGTCTTCGACGGCCGCGTTCGCGTCGCGGCGGATGGTGAGCGCGACATGGGCCAGGTCGCCGGCCTTGACTCGCGTCAGGGCCTGCTCCCAACCGGCGATGAGCCAGTCATTGGTTTGCAGGGATTGCGCGGGTCGCGGGGGCGCGAAATCGGCCGCCAAAGCCAGCAGATTCGCGGCGCGGGTTGGTGTCCGGGCAAAGAGAACCAGGCGCTTGGGGCCAAACCGCCATTCCTGACGACCGCTTGCTCGCTGACCCAGCCAGTCCTCCACCAAAAGTTGCGGGTCCGCGCGCAGCGCGTCCTCGTTCACCACCAGCCACACGGCCTCGTGCGCGTTCCAGATCGGCTCCAGCCAGTGGTTCACGCTGCCGGGGTCTGCATCCTGACCGTTGGGCCAGCCCGCGAACTCGCGTGGCCAATGGTAGGCGAACACGGGCCAGGGCTGATCCGTGTGCAAAAAGACCGCGTCGTCGGGTTGGATATGCGCGGCCAGGGTCGCGGTGAGCGAGGGGTAGTCGTCTTTCAGATAGCGTTGCGCGTAATAGCCGCGCAGGGCCTGAGCCTGGACCAGGAACGCGGCCGCGACCAGCATCAGGGTGAAGAAAAGGCGAACTCGTCGACGCAAGCCCAACGTCAGCGCGGCCAGCGCCCAACCCGTCAGCAAATAAAATGGGGGCGCGAACGGAAGCAGGTAACGGGCTTCCGGCTTGGGCGAGTAGCCAAACGAGCGCGGGACGGTGGTCGCGAACCACACCACGGCCGGAGGGATGAGCAACGCCAGCAATAGCAACCATACGCCGTCGCGAGCGCCGCCCGCGCTTTGCGACCGGCCGCGACCGCGCCAGAATCCGATGACCAGGCCCAGCGCGATGACGGCCATGGTGATTCCCACCACCGCGAGGCTGCGTTCGATGCGCGTGGACTGGCCCACGGTGAGCAAGACCGCGTAGAGTTCGGCGTAGACTTTGGGAGCGAAGGGCGTCTGCACCGACCAGGTTCTCATGCGAGGCAGCGCGTAGAACAACCAGGGCAGAAACGCGGCCAGCACGATGATCTGATAGAGCGCCCATTCGCCCAAACGAGAAAGGCGCTCCTTTTGGGGAAGCTTACGCAGGGTCCACAGCCAGTACAAGCCCTCGATGATCAATGTAAAGGCCAGCAGATAGAGCGTCCACAGCGCGGCGATGGTGCTGAGCAGATAGCCCACGCGAGCGCGCGTGTCGGGTCGCCAACGCAGCCGCGCGGTGAAATAAAGACTGAGTGTGAAGAGCAAGCCGCCCAGCGCGTACATGCGCACCTCTTGCGACCACCAGATCGCGAAGCGCGAGAGGGCCAACAACCAGGCCGCGATGAGCGCAACCGAGGGACGATGCGGAAACAGCGCCCGACCCAATCGCCACAGCGCGGCCACGGTCAGGGTTCCCAGCGCGGCCGAAAGAAACCGCACCGCGAACTCCTCGTCACCCGCGGCCATGCGCCAGAAGTGCAGCAGCGCGAAATAGAGCGGTGGATGCACATCGGTCGCGGTCCAGCGCGCCATGTCGGCGATGGACATGCGCGCGGCCCACACGGCCAGCCCCTCATCCCACCAGATGTTGGCGTCGCCCAGCCGAAACAGCCGCAACCCAAACGCGACCAGCAGCGGGGGAAGCAAGTGAACGGCGTCGCGCCTGGCCCTAATGATCATATTTGTGATTACGCTTTTTCACGGTTATTTCATTCAACTTCTCGTCCTTTTTACTCCAAAATGCGGGTTTTATCCGGCAAATTGGGCACGATGCACAAGAATTCATATGGCTCGTCGCCGATGGCCTCATACCAATGCACCGCGCCCGCGGGGATAAAGATCACATCGCCAGCGCTGGCCTCGAATTCTTCATCGCCCAGGCCCACCCGCGCGCGGCCGCGCAATACATATTGCTCGTGCTCCACTTCGTTGGTGTGTTTGGGCATGCCGCCGCCCGGCTGCATGACGAACTTGCGCATCGCGAAATGGGGGCCTTCTTGCGGTGAAATAAGCACCTGTTTCGTGGTTCCTCTGGCCGCGGTCACCGTTTCGGCCGGGATGTCGTCACTGTGTTTGATGAACATGGATTTGACTCCTTGCGTCTTATTCAAAACGGACGCCCAACCCAAACACGCCGTTGTTGGGGTCGCCGGTGAAAGAGCCGATATAGACTTCGTAGGTTCCGTTGGGCAGCTCGACCGTGGTGGTCAGAACCGGCGCCATTTCGTTTTTCTGCGCAACCAGACCCTGACCGCCGCTGAAGGGGTCGTAGTTTTGCAACCACCAATGCCCGTCCGCGCCCTCGCGTTCGGAATAGACGTCGCCGGTGGTGTATGTTGGGTCTTCGGCCTCGAAGCGATGGGTCGTTCCGTCCGCGGCAATAAACTCGACATAATCATAAACCGCATCCTGTCCGGGCAGAGGGCCGACGTAGAGGGTGATCTGGCCGTCCTCCACCGCCACCTCGCCCAACGCGATGCGCCACACTGAGCTGCTGGTGTTGCCCTGGAAGGTGAGTTCGGGCGCGAAGTCGGTTCCATCGGGCATGTAGGCGATGTAGCCCTCGGTGACGGCCGGCGGAGGCGGGGCGGCCGCGGGAGGCGGCGAGGTGGGTTGGGCGGGAAGATCGGTCGGGGGCGATTCGATCGTCAGGCCCTCGCCCACCAGATAACTGACGAAGACCAGGACGCCGTTCGCGTCGTAATGCTCCTGCATGACGCCATCGGGCCAGCGCGCCTGAATTTCGGGCAAGCGCGAGACGTGCGGCGGGGCCAGAATCCACACCAAGGGCGGGCCGGGGCAGCGCTGCAGCATCTCGGCCGGCGCATCCGCGGGCAGGTCCAATATCTGTCGCGGCCAGGCCTGGAAGTAGGTCTCGCGCACGCGCAATTCGTAGGGGTCGCGGAACCCACAGGCCGCGACCTGGGGCGGCAATGAGGCCAGATAGCGGCCGATGCGGGCGCGAGGCCGGGCGTTGTCTTGCACGGTTTCGTAATAAAGTCGCCAGTTGGCCTGACCCGCGTAGACCAAAAAAGCGCCCGCCAGCAGGGCCAGGGTCAGGTTGACCAGGCGTTCGCCGTGGGTCAATTGCTCGATGGCCTCCCACACGCGGTCTATGGTGAGCGCGGCCATGATGGCCGCGGCCGGCAAGATGCCCACCAGCCGGGGCCAGAAAGGCGCGTTGTTGGTGAGTATGCTGCCCAGGATGAGGATATTGAACAGCCAGATGAGAATGAGCGCGGGCGCGGCCCGGCGCATCCAGCGCAGACTGTAGCCCGCGCCCAATAGGACCAGAGGCGCGAGCAAGGCGCTGAACATGGGATGGGGATAGCCAAACTGGGTGCTGGAATCGATGGAATAATTGAACATGAGGAGCGAGCGCCGAATCTGCTCCAGCACCACGGCCTGCACCGAATCGACGCCGTATTTGCCCATGAGATGCTCCATCACCGGCGGATAGAAAAGGAACACGGAACGGCTCCGTTCCAGAAACGCTTCGCGATGTTCTGCAAAATAAATGAGACTTGGCCCCAGAGCCAGGAATCCGCCAACGATGAGCATGGACACGCCCCAGCTGTTGCCCTTCAGCCAATCGCGATGGAACAGCGCCAGATAGATGAACGCGACCAGCAGGAAGGGGATGATGACCCGGCCCGAATAGTACATCTGCATTCCCAGGCCGAACAAGACCCCGGCCAGGGCCAACGAGGCCGCGCGCCGCGCCTTCAATCCATCCACGATGAAGAACATGGCCGGAAGCAGGAAGAGCCAGGGGTCCATGTATTCGGCGATGCGGGAGAAGTGGATATGGGGCGTGTTGATGGCCAGTGCGGCCGTGGCCAGCGCGGCCAAACGATGGCTGTCGAACAGTCGCCACGTCAGCAAGTAAAGCGCCAGCAGGCCGATCATGCCGCCGATCACCGACGTCATGCGCAGGCCGAAAAGGTCGTTGCCGAACACGCGCAGCGAGATGCTGGCCGGAACAAACGCGAGCATGGGGATGTTGGCCCAGCCCTCTTTGAAGATGTTCGGCTCGACGCCTTCGATGATGGCTCGCGCCTGCAGGCCATGAGAGGCCATGTCGCCGTGGAAATCATGGGGAATGGCTGTGAGATTGTTGAAACGCAGCCAGAAACCGGCCAAAAGGATGATGGCCAAAACGGCCGCGTGATGTCGTCGAAAACGGGGCGAGGGCATGGCGTCGGCCACGCGTTGGCCGCGATCGCGCAGCCAGGGCCAAATGGCCTGACCCGTTAGGAAGATGAGCAGGCCCGCGAACCATAGCCAACGCACGCTCGCGTTTTCACCCGCGCGCGCGAAACGGGCCATGCTCAGCGCATAGGGGATGAGGGCCGCGAAGAGCCACAGCCAATGGACGCGCGTTGCCCTTTGCTCCGCGGGTTGTTCTTGCTCCTGGGCCGGAGACGCTTCGATTTGCGGCGGGATGATGACCGCGTCGGGACGGTCGGGGCCGGGGATGTGTCGAGGTCGGCGGGGTTGGCGCAGCGCGCGACGGGTGACCCAATGCGCGAGGGGGGGGGCGGCCAGGGCGAAGAGGATCATGGCCGCGACATAGAGGATCGCACCCAGGTTGAGAGGAGAAGACAGGGCCGAGGGCAGTGACGCGCGCGTGAGCAAACCCGCCATCGCGGCCGGGAAAGCCTGCTTGACGAAGAAGGATTGCGCCAGATAAGCTAGAGCCAGCGCGACGCCCATGCCCGCAAGCGCGAGGGTGAGCCGACCGCGGTCGAGGATGGGGGTCTCGAGGGCGCGAGTGGGCGAGTGGGCGAAGGGGCGGGGGGGCGAGTGGGCGAGTGGGTGAGTGGGTGAAGGGGCGGGAGGCTGAGTGGATGAGGAGGCGAGGGAAGGCGCGGGCGAGGG
>JAADII010000149.1 GCA_013151415.1 Chloroflexota bacterium | reverse complement strand
TCTATGTTGGTCCTATGGTCTATGTTGGTCTGAGCGCTCATCAAGGCCTGTGCGACCGACATCGGACATTGGACATTGGACGCTTATTTTCAAAGCAACGCTTGCTCATGAGACAATCATTAACCGAAACCCTCGCCGAGTGGCTGGTGCAAACGCGAGCCGCCGGTTTTTCTGAAGAGACGCTGGCTATCGCGCGCGATTACACGCTCGATTGGCTGGGGTCGGCCCTGGCCGGTCATGCCACCGAAGCCGGCGCGATGTTGCGGGAGTATGCACAGCTTCAGCCGTCCGGCCCATGTCGCGTGCTGGGTTTGTCGCGAGGCTGCGGAGCCGAGACGGCCGCGTTCGTCAACGGAGCGCTCTCCCACATTGTAGAAATGGACGACATCGACCGCGGCTCGGTGGTGCATCCCGCGGCCGTGATCATGCCCGCCGCGCTGGCCGTGGCCGAGCGAGAAGCCGCGCGGGGCCGTGATTTCCTGGCCGCGGTGGTCGCGGGGTACGAGATCGCGATCCGCGTGGGCGAGGCCGTGGGCAAGGCGCATTACCGCTATTTTCACAACACCGCCACTTGCGGCGTGTTCGGCGCTGCGGCCGCGGCCGGGTGGCTGTTGGGGCTGAACGCGGAGCAATTTGTGTGGGCGCTGGGCAACGCGGGCACACAGGCCGCGGGGCTGTGGGAGTTCAACCGCGAGGGCGCGATGAGCAAGCATCTGCATCCAGGCCGGGCCGCGGCCAACGGCGTGCTCGCGGCCGACCTGGCCGCGTTGGGCTTCACCGCCGCGCGACGCATTTTAGAGGGCGAACGCGGGTTCTTCGCCGCGACCGCGGCCGACGCCAAACCGTCGCGCGTCCTGGCCGGATTGGGTGAGGCCGAATTGAAAATCAAGGGCGTCTCCATCAAACCGCACGCTTCATGTCGGCACACGCACTCCACCATCGACGCGGCTTTGCGTTTGCGCGAACGCGCGGCCGATCTCCAAAACATCGACCGCGTAACCGTGGAAACCTATCAGGCCGCGCTGGCGTTGTGCAACAACCCCGACCCGCGCACCGCGCGCGCGGCTAAATTCAGTTTGCAATATTGCGTCGCGTCTGCGCTCCGCCGCGGTCGCGTGGGCCTGAGCGATTTCTCCCCTCAGACCATCATGGACCCGAACCTGCGCGAGTTGATGGCACGCGTCCGGGTGCGCGTCGCCCCGGAATTCGAGGCGCGCTATCCCGCGGCCTGGCCGGCCCGCGTACGCGTGGATTGGGAGGATGGTCGGATGCTGGAAGAGACGGTCGAGCATCCCAAAGGCGACCCTGAAAATCCTCTGACGCGCTCGGAATTGGAGGCCAAATTCCGCGAACTGACCGCGTTCGGCGGCTTTGGCCGAGAAACAGAAGCCTGGTTGGATTGGGTGAATGGATTGTCCCTTTTGTCATTCTAGCCTTTTCAGCATACAATGGTGATGAACGCGTTGAATCGCGCTTGACATCCCGCATTGAAGGAGCGCATCCATGCCCCAAATTGCCGTTGATGACCTGGAAAAGGACGCGTCGGAAATCATCCGCACGGTTCAGGAGGAGCGCGTCGAATATGTGATCACCGATCACGGCCAACCGGTGGCGGTGATCTCGCCACTGGCAAAGCAAGAGACTTCAATCGGCTCTACGGCCATGCACCACAATGGCGAATCACTTGATGAATACTGGCGTCAATGGGACGAATTGGCCGCAGAGATCGATGCGAATTGGAAAAGCGACAAAACTGCTGTGGAGCTCATCGAAGAACAACGTCGTGAACTATGAATGATCCTGCGGTCGTTTTGGATGCCAGCGTTCTCGTTGCAGGTATGCGTCCGGGTGAAGTACACCATGTCGCCGCACGCGAAGCATTGGAAATGCTGACCCGACAACATTGGCGCTTGTTTCTTCCCGCCATTGCTTTGGCTGAAGTGGCGGCCGCCATCGGTCGCGGCACAGGGAGCGCTGCGCGGGCCGAACGAGAACTTACCTTGCTTCGCCAAACGCCAAGGCTCATGATTATGGCTGTGGACGCGTCATTGGGTGAACGGGCCGCAGCCATTGCCGGTAGCCATCGAATTCGTGGTTGTGACGCCGTATATGTCGCTCTGGCGCAAATGCTAAATATTCCGCTGATCACCCTGGATCGGGAGCAACGAGAGAGAAGTCCGGCGGCCTTATCTGTATTTGCGCCGGACGAAGTGCGGGCGCGTTTGTTTGGATGAGTAGACAAGCCGCGGAGAATCGGGAGACCATGCCCCATCTCCTTTCTATCCTCCCCACTTCTCCGCTCCCGGTGTTCACGGGGGGGCGGCAGCGGACGTATCAGGTGTTGCGACATCTGGCGCCGTGGTGCGAGATTACGGTGGCGGGCTTTTGGCGGGATAAGGAAGACCGGGCGGGGTGGCGGCAATTGGCCGAGGAGCTGAATATCGACGTACGAACGGTTCGCTTCGAGCACATGCGGCCCGGCGCGGAGGCCGCGCGCGTGGCCTGGCGAAGGGTGCGGGCGCGGTTCGGCTCTTTGCCCGAAGCCGTGGCGGTTTGGGATCAACCGAAGATGCACGAGATGGTGGACCGCGTGTTGGCCGAGAAAGACATCGACATCATTCAGGTGGAGTGGCCTTTCCTGGCCACGTACGCCCTGCCTCATGCTCCCATCCCTCGCGTGTTGGTGAATATCGATCTACTGAGCGTGGCCCTGGCGCGCCGCGCCGCGCTGGCTTCCTCGCGGCGGATGCGTGCGCGTCTGCAAAACGAGGCTCAACGCTGGCGACGTTACGAAGCCCGCGTTTTTCCCCGGTTCCAGGCCGTGGTGGCCATGTCCGAGCAGGATGCAAAGGTGATTCGGGAGCGGGCAAAGGACGCGAGGGTGGCGGTGCTGCCCAACGGCGTGGACACGGTGGAGCTGACGCCGGGCGAGGTGAGCGAGCGCGTGCATCGCTTGCTTTTCGTGGGCTCGCCCACCCATGAACCCAATCTCGACGCGGCCTGCTGGCTCCTGTCCGAAATCTGGCCCGAACTACGCCGCCGCCATCCCGAATTGGAACTCACCCTGGTCAATCTCGACCATCCCCGCGTGCGCTCCTGTTCACAGCCGGGCGCGACCATCACCGGCCGACTGCCCGATCTCACGCCCGTTTATCATCAAGCCGACATCGCGCTCGCTCCCCTGCGCGCGGGATCGGGCACGCGACTCAAGATTTTGGAGGCGTTCGCGTTGGGCGTTCCCGTAGTCAGCACGAGCATCGGCTGCGAGGGCATCGACGCAAAGCCGGCGCGACATCTGTTGGTTGCAGACGACGCGCCGGCTTTTGTGGCTGCGGTCGAGCGTTTGATAGCAGATCGCGAACTACGCCGCGTACTGGCGAGCGAAGCCCGCAGCCTGGTCGAACGTCGGTACGACTGGCGCCGCATTGCCGAATTGCATGTGGCCTTATATAAACGGCTGATTGCTTCGAAAATAAGCGTCCAATGTCCAATGTCCGATGTCGGTCGCACAGGCCTTGATGAGCGCTCAGACCAACATAGACCATAGGACCA
>JAADII010000113.1 GCA_013151415.1 Chloroflexota bacterium | reverse complement strand
GGTTGCTCATCGGCAAAGGTGGGCTTTATGGCAACACGGTGCGCATCGCGCCGCCGCTCACCGCCACCAAGGATGATGTAGACCGGGCCTTGGAAATCCTGGATGTGGCGTTCTCGCGCGTGCAAGAGGCGATGTAGTCTGGCGAAACCGGCTCGCTTTATGAATGTCGAAATTTTGTATTTGTGATATGGCGACCGGAGACATGGATCAATGGCGGATAAACGCGTCACGGATTTAGCTCAGCAATTTTTCATATGCCTCATCCCAGGCCGGTGAAGGATGCGGCTCGTAAAATGTGCGGGGGAACGAGGCGGCGATAGCCTCTCTCCCTGTGGCCACATCGTTGAGATGGCCAGTGGCAATAGCCTGCATCATAATGTTGCCCAAAGCTGTCGCCTCAACCGGTCCGGCCGCAACCGGCCGATTGCACGCGTCCGCGGTGAATTGATTGAGCAATTGGTTTTGTGAACCGCCGCCCACCATGCGGATGGGTTCCAGACGTCGTCCTGTGAGGCTCTCCAGCAGCTCGAGCACCCAGCGTTGCTTGAGCGCCATGCTCTCCAAAATGCAACGGGTCACTGCGCCCACGCTGTTTGGTTCGGGTTGATTGGTGCGGCGGCAATACGCGCGAATGGCCGCCGGCATATCGCCGGGACGAGCGAACTCGGCTGCGTCGGGATCGATGATGCTGCGAAGGGGGGGCGCTTCTCGCGCCAACGCGACCAGCTCATCCCAACTATAATCTCGTCCCTCGCGTCGCCACTGTCTCCGACTTTCTTGAAGCAACCATAGACCAGTAATGTTTTTGAGGACGCGAATCGAATGAGCCACCCCCCCCTCGTTGGTCACATCCAGCATGAGCGAACGTTCGGTGATGATGGGCCTGGGCGACTCGACTCCCACCAATGACCAGGTGCCGCAACTAATGTAAGCGCTTGTTTCGTCCAATTCGGGCACAGCCGCAACCGCACTGGCCGTATCATGTTCGCCCACGGCGATAACCCGAACCCCGCGGTGGAAGCCGACCTCATCGGCCACCGCGGGCAAGAGCTCGCCTAATTCAGAGCCGGGAGGGATGATTTCACCCAAAATGTGGGTGGGGATGTCAAGTTGCCGGAGCAAGTCAATGGCCCAATCACGGGTGTGAGCATTTAGCATTTGCGATGTGGAGGCAATGGTGTATTCCACTGCTTGTCGCCCAGTGAGCCAATAATTGAATAGATCGGGCGTCATCAACAAGCGATGCGCCATCTCTAGCTGGGGGTCTTTGGCCAGACGCCGCGCCAAAAGTTGATAAAGGGTGTTCAACTGCATAAATTGAACCCCTGTGACGCGATAAATTTCTTCGCGCGGCGCGCGCTCGAACGCTGCTTCCAACATGCCGTCTGTGGCTTGATCACGATAGTGATAGGGGTTTCCCAATAGATTGCCCGCTTTATCCAGCAGTGCGTAGTCCACGCCCCAGGTGTCAATGCCGATGCTTTCGGGTGAGCGGCCGAATTCGGCTGTATATCGTTCCAAGCCGGTTTTGATTTCCGACCAGAGACGTAAATGATCCCAAAAAAGGCGTTCATGAACATTGACTGGTCCATTAGGAAACCGATGCAATTCTCGTAAAGTGAAACGCTCGCCGTCCCAGCGGCCTAGCATCACCCGGCCGCCAGATGCGCCCAAGTCGACGCCAAGGAAGTCTACAGTGGAAGCCATGAGCAACATCCTCCATGATAACTATCCCCGCACAAGTTCGCGGGCAATGGCATTATGTCGTTCGATCAGGGAGATGGGGTCTAAATCGACGAAGTGGCCGTCGCGAATGCGCACTTTGCCCTGAATGACCAATATATCGGCATAGGTGGGGTTGCAAAAGAGCAACGCGGCCAGGGGATCGTGCAGCGCACCGGCGTAATCGATGACATCGAGACGAAAACCTGCGAAGTCCGCGGCCATGTCCGGAGCCAGATGGCCAATGTCGTCGCGGCCGAGATTACGCGCGCCCCCGCGCGTGGCCAGCCATAAAGCTTGCTCTGCGTTCAGCGCGGCCGGGTCTCCGGTCACGCGTTGCAACAGCATAGCTTGACGCGCTTCGGCCAGCATATGGCTGCTGTCGTTGCTGGCGCTGCCATCCACGCCCAACCCCACATTCACGCCCGCAGCCAGATACGCTTTCACCGGCGCGATGCCGCTGGCCAGGCGCATGTTTGAGGATGGGCAGTGGCACACGCCCGCGCCTGTGCTCGCGAACAGCTCGATTTCCTGAGCATTGACGTGCACACAATGCGCGTGCCATACATCCTCGCCCATCCAGCCCAGGTCTTCCACATACTCCACGGGTCGGCGGCCGAATTTCTCCAGGCAAAATTGCTCCTCATCCCGGGTTTCGGCCAGATGCGTATGCATGTGCACGCCGTAACTACGGGCCAGGGCCGCGCTCTCGCGCATGAGGTCGGGCGTCACCGAAAAGGGCGAGCAGGGCGCGACCACAATGCGCACCATGCCGTATCGCTCGGGCTGATGGAAGGTCTCGATGGCGCGGCGGCAATCGGCCAAAATCGCGTCCTCCTCCTCGACCACGCTATCGGGCGGCAAACCGCCTTTGGATTCGCCCAAACTCATGGACCCGCGCGCGGCGTGAAAGCGAATGCCCAGCTCGACCGCGGCCTGGATTTCGTCATCGATGCGGCTGCCGTTAGGGAAGAGATAGAGATGGTCGGATGAGGTGGTGCAGCCGGAGCGCATCAGCTCGGCCAGGCCCAGTTTGGCCGAGATATAGACGGCCTCGGGCGTGAGTCGGGCCCAGATAAGGTAAAGCGTCTTGAGCCAGTGAAAGAGATCGGCGTTTTGCGCTTCAGGCGCGGCCCGCGTCAGGGTTTGGTAAAGATGGTGGTGGGTGTTGACCAGGCCGGGAATGATGATGCGTCCGCGCGCGTCGATGATTTCATCGGCTTCATCGGGCAACTCCGCGCTTGGCCCCACCTGCAAGATGACGCCATCTTCGGCGTAAAGACCGCCGTCCTCGATGCGACGACCTGCGTCATCCATGGTCACCAGCAAATCCGCGTGTTTGAGAAGGAGCGTAGACATGGGAAATGTTCCTTATGATTCTGATCGTGATTGATCTCGGGCTGTTGGTTCACGCGCCATTTTTTACCACAGATTGCGCGGATTTGCACGGACTCATGCGCGTTTCGGCATGGCTACAAACGGGTCATCGCCTGATGAATGGCCGTCGCTCACGCTGAAATGGGTGAGCGCTTTCGGGGCGCTATCGTTGCGCTTCTTCCTTTTTCATCCATCCGCGGTTTCCTCGTGAAACCGAACTACGCCGGCTTAGGAGCGAGATTCACGCAATGCCGCGGCCCAATAGCCTTCCACCATCTTCAAGGCCCAGGCATTGTCGGTGCGCGCGGCCAACTCTTGCACCGCGGCCACCTGTTCGGCCAATGTATCCGCGTCTTGTTCGGCCAAAGCGATTTCGGCCAGGAAGATATAGGCCATGAAGCGGAAAAGCCAGTAATCGTGTTTCACGGCCCAGGCAATCGCCTCGCGCAGCAATGCGTAGGCGCGACGAACGTCTCCTTCTTGATAGTAGGCGGTGCGACCGAGCACGGTCTTGGCCACAAACACATAGACGGGCAAGTCATGCTCTTGACACAGGCGCAATCCCTCCTCGGCCCATTGCCTCGCCTCCTCCCAACAATTTAGCGCGTTGAACGCCACCCCGGTTTGCACGGCAATCACCCCGCGCAGCGCGGGGCTATCTAATCCTCGAGTCACTTTGTCCAACTCGAGCATGAGCTCGCGCACATCGGCTTCTCGTCCCATGCGGCCATAGGCTGTGATCAGATAACCTTGGGTGGTTACGCGATTTAGACGATGCTCTGGCGCTTGACCGAGAATGGAGAGCGCTTCTTCGAGACAAGGAGCGGCTTCGGCGTATCGGCCTTGAGCAATGTTTAGCCGTCCCAAAAGGCGAAGCACGGCCGCTTCAACGTCTCGCGATTCAAACGCGCGGCGGTCGCGCGTGAGCGCCAAACAGCGTTCTGCGTAAGGCCGACATCGTCGCACATCCCCGCGTAGCCAATGAATTTGGGCGATGCGCAGAAGCGTTTCCGCGGCGGCCTGAGCGTCGTCCAATTGTTCGGCCAATGCGGCCGCCTCTTCCAAAAGCGCCAACGCGCGACCGGTCTCGCCTCGAAAACCGTAGGCCAGAGCCAGTTGGATGTTCAGCGCCAGGCGGTCATGGGCGCCGGCGGCCTCGGGCATGCGTTGAAGAATATCGAGCAGAGTGCGTCCGATGGCCTGCGCTTCGCGATAGGAGCGCAGATTTAGCGCCCGTTGTCCGGCCTCGAGCAAACCGGGAATGGCCAGGTCTGGACGATCGCTGAGGCTGTAGTGTCGGGTCACTCGCTCCACGTCCGTCGGCTTCTCCTGCTCCAACGCCATGGCCACTTGCCGATGGAGTCGTCGTCGCCGAGAGCGACTGAGTGAATGATAGGCGACTTCGCGGATTTGTTGGTGGCTAAAATCATATCCCGCGCCGCCTTTTTCCACCACCAATCCGCGGCGCAGCCATTCGTCCAAAAAGCCCAAAAGTGCGTTCTCTTCGAAGCCGGTGATGCGGCGTAGAAGATCCACGCTAAATTCTCGTCGCACGGCCGCGGCCATGGAGAGCGCATGATAGCTCTCTGGCGACAGACGGTCCAAACGGGTTTGGATCAGGGTTTGCACAGCATCGGGTAATCTCAATTGATCGAGACTGGACGCGGTGTAGGGGCGGGGCAGATCACTTTCCAACAATGCACGGAGGATCTCGGTGGCGAAAAAGGGGTTGCCGTTGGTGAGTTGGTGCAGTCGTGAAGAAAACGTTTCCACTGAGTCGACCGCATCGCGCAGTTCGGACGGCAGCAGATTGGCCATATCTGCGGGCCAGAGCAGGGAAAGCGAGATGGTTTGCACATTGCTCCCGCGTTGCAAAGCGCGCAATCGGCTGCGCGCATCCGCTGTGGCGTCGGTGGAGGAAAAGGTGCAAACGATCAGGAAACGCGTATGGCGCATGCGCCGACTAATAAAGGGCAAGAAGCTCCAGGTGGATAGATCGGCCCAGTGCAAGTCGTCCAACAACAAGGCAAGGGGGGCTTGCCGCACCAGCGCCAGCATGATCTGGGCCAGACCTTCCATCACATGATGTGCGGTTTCATTATCCGCAAGCGCAGGTTGAGCGGGCAGGTCGGGTAAATGGAAATATAGGTCCGGCAAAAATTGAGCCAGGGGAGCAAGCCAGGCGTGCGTGGCTGCCGGAGGCAGAAGCCTCCAGGGCGCCAGAGGCAGGACGGCCTGCACCGCGTCCAACACCGGCCTGTAGGGGATGCCTTGTTCGAATTCATGCGCGCGGCCGTCCATTACAATGGCCTTCCCTTCCAGACTTTGTCGCCACTCCTCCACCAGTCGCGTCTTGCCTACGCCGCTGGCTCCTACAATGATAATGGTGTCGATAGGGCTTTGTGGCCGTTCGTCCAGGGCCAAGTTCAGCCGGATGATCTCGGGCTGACGACCCACAAAAGGCGGAGTGAACGCAAGAGCCGAGACGCTGGTTAGGGGCGCGACCGGAGACGAAGGTTCGGGAGCAACAGAAGCCTCTTCGAGGATGCGTCGCCCCAGGGCGGCCATATCCGCGTCCGGCGTGGCGTCTAGCTCCTCTTTCAGCCATGCTTCATAAGCCCGATATTGTTGCATGGCCTGCGCGCGATCCCCGCTGAGATACGACCATTCGATGACGCGTCGCCAAAACGCTTCGTGATAGGGATCGAACGTTACCGCCAGGCGCGCGGTTTCCAGCGCGTCCGCCACGCGTCCCAAACGCCACTGTTCATCGGCCAGGCGCTCCAGGCAATGCACATAGAGCTCGCGCAGTCGCTTTCTTTCCCCGATCACCCAATCATCATAAAATGAGGCCAATAAATCGCCTTGATACAATGCTCGCGCGGCCTGCCAATGTTCGATGCGTTGAGCGGGATCAAGGCTTTGTTCGGCCTGCGTTAAATGAAATTCGAACGCATGCACATCCACCCAGCACGCGTTCGAGTCTGGCAGCGTCAGCATCACGCCTCTTTCGTCGGCGCTCAACATGCGTTCGCGAGGCAGGAATTCGGCCAACACCTGTCGGGCGCGATAGAGATATTCGCGCAGATTTCGCCGCGCGGCCGTGGAGCTGCTGTGAGGCCAAAGGCGACGCGCCAGCGCATCCCGCTCGATAAGTTGGCCCGCGTGCAGCGTGAGATAGGCCAGAAGACCGGTCAGTTTTTGCGAGCGCAAAGGCAACCGTTCGCCATCCGGCCTCACTAGCTGAAATGCGTCGAAAAGGTGAATGCGAGCCGGGGATTGATTTTCGTACATGGGACATGGAGCCTGGAGGAACGGGCGCGCTTTTACATTAGCGCAAATCGAGTATGTTGACAAGCCTTCGCTCCATTCTCTCCTCGCCTCGCGGCTGGTTTACATTTGTTCTCGCTTGGGCTAGAATGGAGGATGCCACACACCGATCCATCGACCTCGTAAAGGCCGAAAAAACTACATGACTTCCTATCAAGAAACATTACAGGCTATTTTTGCTCACGTCGATTACAGTCGTAGCCGCCAAACGCCTTATACGGCCAGCACGTACAATCTCGAACGAATGCGGGCGTTGTGCGCACGGATGGGCAATCCCCAAGATCAGTTTCCCTCTCTTCATATTGCGGGCAGCAAAGGAAAAGGCTCGACAGCCGCCACGGTCGCGGCCATCTTGCAGGAGGCCGGCTGTCGCACCGGGCTCTACACCTCGCCCCATCTCCACAGCTTGCGAGAACGTATGCGCATTGATGGCGAAATGATCTCGCGCGAGCGTCTGGCCGAACTTTGGTTGCAGGCCAGACCTGTGGTCAAGGCTTTGGAGCGCACCACGACTTTTGAAATCATCACGTTGCTCGCGTTCCTTCATTTTGCCCAAGCCGCAGTCGATTGGGCGGTGCTGGAAGTGGGATTGGGCGGTCGTCTCGACGCGACCAACGTGATCCACCCCGAAGCGTGCGCCATCACCAGCCTGAGCCATGATCACACCGATTTGTTAGGACATACGCTCAGCCTTATCGCTTTTGAGAAGGCCGGCATCATCAAGCCGGGCGCGCCCGTGGTGGTGGGGCCGCAAGCGCCTGAGGCGATGGCGGTGATTGAAGATGTGGCGGAAGAGACCAACGCGCAGATATGGCGCGTGGATGAAAAAGAGGGCGATTGGCGTTGGCGAGTGCGCAAGGCCAATCGCAACGGATTGCAACTGGACATTTTTGGCCCTGATGTTTACTATCCAGATATCTGGACGCCTTTGGCGGGCTATCATCAAGCCGCAAATGCAACTGTGGCTGTGGCGCTTATCCATCTTCTGCGCGAGCGCGGCGCGCCCATCACCGAGGATATCATCCGAGCCGGCGCGGCTCGCGCGTATTGGCCTGGTCGGCTAGAGACTTTGGCCGAACGTCCCTTGTTTGTGGTGGACAGCGCCCATAACCGGCATAGTGCGGAGCGTTTGGCCGAAGCGCTCGATCTCTTTTCCCACCAACGCATGGTGTTGCTTTTCGGAGCTTCGGCCGATAAAGATATTCGCGGCATGTTAGAGGTTTTGGCGCCGCGAGCCGCTGCTATTGTCGTAACGCAGAGTTTTCACCCGCGCGCAGCCTCTCCCGAACGTCTGGCCGACCTGGCTCGTCGCATCGTTCCCGACACGCCCATTCATATTTCTCCAGATGTTATTCCCGCCCTGGACCTCGCCATTTCGTTGGTCGAAGAAAAAGATATGATTTTGGGAACCGGATCGATATTTGTGGTGGCCGCGCTGCGCGAGGCCTGGAACGCTCGTCATCCCGAAGCTTTTCCTCCTGACGATTGGGTGCATTTCGCCGAGCCCATTGATGTGGGTCTAACGCCCATGCTTTATAGTCCGGAGAAGGCGACGGTTAACGATATTGAAAAAAACTAAGAAAGGACCTTCCCAAGACCCCTATGAATCCTTACGAACACGAGATTGATCCCATAGTCTGGCATTTTAGCAACGACTTTTCGACATTTCATTCGACGATGAGAGATTTGCTCAGAGAGCTTGAAGAAGAGGCGCTTGAAGAGGACGCGATTTTTGAGTATCCCGTGGTGCCCACCATCGACACGGTGGTGTATCCCAATCTGGCTGCGCCCATATTCATCGCCACCGAGTCCGCGCGCTTGGCGTTGGAGGCCGCGCAAGACGAAGATTTGCCTATACTTGTTTTGGCCCAACGCGAACCTACGGATGAGCATCCGTTTATCGAAGATCTCTATGATGTCGGCACTGAGGTGACCGTGGGCCGCGTGCTGCGGCTTCCTGATGGCACGCAGAGCATATTCGTGCACGGCGATTATCGCGTCGAGGTGGTGGGCGTTGTGCATGAGCGGCCTTATCTAAGGGTGGAGGGCCGGCGGTTGTATGAAAAAGAGGAGACCGAAGAGGATAGCCATGCGCTCATGCGCGCGGTGTTGGTTCTATATGAAAAGGTCGTTCAACTTAATACGAATATTCCCGAAGAGGCGTTCATCGCGGCCATGAACCTGGAAAGCCCTGGGTGGTTGGCCGATCTGATCATTTCAACCCTCACCTTGCCGCTGGTCAAGCGCCAGCATATTTTAGAAGTCATCGATCCTGTGGAGCGTTTGCGCGAGGTGAGCTTGTTGTTGGCTGAAGAAGTGGATGTGCTCGAGTTGGAGAATCAGATCCACGAGCAGGTGCAGATGCAGATGGATCGCTCTCAGCGCGAGTACTTTCTGCGCGAGCAGATTCGCGCCATCCAAGAGGAGCTCGGTGAAGAAGATGAATTTAATCGCGAGATAAAGGAGCTGCGAGAGCGCATCGAAGCCTCAGCCATGTCGGAGGAGGCCAAGAACAAGGCCGAAAAGGAGCTCAATCGCATGGCCGCCATGCCGCCCATGGCGCCCGAAATCGCGGTGATTCGCTCTTATCTGGAATGGCTGCTTGACCTGCCTTGGGGCGAACCAGACCCCGATAATATGGACATCGCCCACGCGGAGGATGTCCTCGACCGGCATCATTATGGCCTGAAAAAGGCCAAGGAGCGCATTCTCGAGCACATTGCCGTGCGCAAACTGGCCGGCGACGAGATGCGCACGCCCATTCTTTGCTTTGTAGGTCCGCCCGGCACCGGGAAAACCTCTATGGGCAAGTCCATCGCGGAGGCGTTGGGACGCAAATTCGTGCGCGTTTCATTGGGCGGCGTGCGAGACGAGGCCGAAATCCGCGGGCATCGGCGCACCTATATTGGCGCGCTGCCGGGCCGCATTATCCAGACCATGCGCAACGCGGGCTCGGTCAACCCAGTGTTCATGCTCGACGAAGTGGACAAGATGGGTTACGATTTTCGCGGCGATCCCTCCGCTGCTTTGCTCGAAGTTTTGGACCCCGAACAAAATAATGCTTTCAGTGACCACTATCTCGATGTGCCTTATGATTTGAGCAATGTGCTTTTCATTACCACGGCCAATAATCCCTACGCCATCCCTCCGGCGTTGTTGGACCGCATGGAAGTGATCGAGTTTCCTGGCTATGCGGGTTTCGAGAAGCGTCTTATCGCCCGGCAATTTCTCATTCCACGATTGCTTCGCGAACATGGCCTGACCGAGTTTGGGCTTAGCTTCAGCGATGAAGCCATCGACGAGATAGTGCGTTATTACACCTATGAAGCCGGCGTGCGCAATCTCGAGCGAGAGCTGGCCACCATTTGTCGTAAGATCGCCCGACGCGTGGCCGAGGGCAAAAAGGCCAATCGGCGCATCACGCCGTCCAACCTCCATCGGTTTTTGGGGCCGCGACGCTATGTCGCCACCAAGTTGGAGGACGCAGACGCGGTGGGCGTGGCCACCAGTTTGGCCTGGACCGAAGCCGGCGGAGACCTCATGCCTGTCGAGGTGATCTTAATGCCGGGCAAGGGTGGTCTCACGTTGACAGGCCAATTGGGTGATGTGATGCAGGAGTCCGCGCAGGCCGCTCTTTCGTACGCGCGCGCTCACGCCGAGGATTACGGCTACGGCGAACTCGATTTCGATAAGATCGATGTTCATATCCATGTGCCTGAAGGCGCGATCCCCAAAGACGGCCCTTCAGCCGGCGTTACATTGGCCACCGCGCTCATTTCAGCTTTGTCCAATCGACCGGTCAATCGGCAGTTGGGCATGACCGGCGAAATTACATTGCGCGGTCGCGTGTTGCCCATTGGCGGCCTTAAGGAAAAGATGCTCACCGCTCATCGCGGGGGGCTCAAAGGCGTGATTATCCCCGAACAAAACCAAAAAGACTTGGTGGAAATTCCGCGCCATATTAAACGCGCGTTGCAAATCCATGCCGTTTCTCACATCGATCAAGTGCTGGCCCTGACGTTGCTCGATCCTTTGCCCACAGATCGTTCGCGTTTCACTCGCGACGAAGCGCAAGACTCATGATCCGGTTGTTGGCTATCATTTTTGGCGTTTTGCTCATCATAGCCATTATCATCTTTGTGGTTCAAGCTATCCGCCGCCCTGGCGAAGAGCCGGTCGATTTGAACGTCAATTTAGATGAGATCAAACCGGCGGCCTGGACGCCCTATGCTGGCGGTTTGCAGCGCGTCAACCTGGACGGCGATGAAGATGTGGAATGGCTGCTCCTCTATCGATATGATGGCGGCCAGATCGGCGGCGTGATTTACGACGCTCAATCGGCTCCGCGCGGGGAGAATGTCCTTACCATCCCTCAAACTCCAAGTTATCTGGTGCCCTATCGCCTCTTACCCGATTACGCCAAGGGAAAGAGCGTCGGTTACCTCGGCGATCTAGAGGCGGACTGGAAACAACTTTCTTTGGATCCGAGCATGGACGTGAATGCCGATTTGACGCAGCCTCGCGATGTGTTGTTGGTGCGCGGCAAGCGGGAGGGAGGGTTGATCAATCGTTATTCTTACTTCAAGTGGGTTAGCCTGGACGTTGGTTATGCGGGCGCGCACGCCAGCACGCCTGGATGGTTTAGCTTATCGAAAGACGACCCGCAGGACTGGACGTATAGTGAAGAGTGGGTGACCAACAACCAGGTCACCACCGAAATCTGGGCTTGGGAGCCGCAAACCGACCGTTCCGCCATCTGTCGCCGCGCAAAATGGTTGCTAGAACCCAGTGATTTGCCCGACAACCCCATTCGATTTGTGGGCAATTACGACGATAGCGATCTCATCTTTTGCGGCGGCAACGAGAAGATACCCAAAGAGCCGGCTTATCCTGAAGCGCAATTGTTGGCTTATCTTCTTGAAGGCGGCGCCAACCGGGAGCGGGTGGATGAAGAAGTGCGCGAGAGCATGCCTTCATTTCAACAGGTCAAGGTCCTTCGTCTCACCGCGCCGCCTGTGCTAGACGAATACATCGGCGAAGTTGTGCAGGCCGTGGGTGAGGTTGATTTTAAGTCGGAAGATGGCTTTCATGCCATGTATTGGACGGCTCGCATGATCCCGCCCGAAAGCATTAAAGAAACCACCAAATGGCGGCTTACGTCGCTTATTGAGCGGTGATGGCGCGCAGGCGCCGCGGCGACATGGCCCGCCGCGCCGATGGAAATGACGATGAGCCGATAGGACGACGAGAAGCCGCCAATCCCATCGTCTGTAGCCAAACAAAAACCAATCCGTGTAATCCGTAGTCTATTTTCAAGGCAGGAAGATGACATCGGCCATTCACGCAAACCACATCACAGAAACGGAAGTTCGATCTGCATTGGCGCAGGGCGCAGGTGAACGCGTGGCCTTATTGGCCGCTACAGCCAGCGAACGCGTGATCGCAGAGACATTGGTGGCCCTGGCCAACGCGCATGGTGGGTTGATCATCGTTGGCGCAACCTCGCAAAATCGCATTGTGGGGCTGTCCGATGCCGAAAAGGTGCGCGAAGTCATAGCGGAAATCGCATTGGCCGCTGATCCGCCGATGATCATCCCTCTGCCGCAGTTGCTCTCGATAGAGGAGAAGACCTTGTGCGTGGTGGAGGTGCCGGGCGGATTGCCTCATGTTTATAGCCACAAAGGCCAGTATCTCACCCGGTCGGGAAAAAGCAATCGACCCCTACGGCCGCACGAGTTGCGACAACTTCTCTTAGAGCGCAGTGATTCGGGGTTCGAGTCTCAAACTCCAAAGGCCGCGACGTTGGATGATCTGGACATGGAGCGGGTGCAGCATTATTACATGCAGTTAGAAGCCGCGCCCTCCGGTGATCTCATCGATCTGTTGCTCAGTCGCGGGTGTTTGACGCGCGCTGGCGACGACGTAAAACCGACCGTCGCGGGCTTGCTGCTCTTTGGCCGCGATCCCCAACGTTGGGTTCGTTCGGCCGAGATCACCTGTGTGCGTTATTCAGGCGAGACCATGAGCGACGTCTTTGTGCGCGAGGATGTGCAAGGAACGCTCGCAGAGCAAATTCTGCGCGCGGAGGCTTTCGTTTCGGCCAACATGCGGCGCGGCATGCGCATACGCGGCATGGAACGGGAGGAGACGCCCGAATACCCCATTTCGGTGGTGCGCGAAGCCATCGTGAATGCGGTGGCCCACCGAGATTACAGCATTCGCGGGGACAACATTCGCGTGCTTATGTTCAGCGACCGGCTGGAAGTGTACTCGCCCGGTCGTTTACCGGGTCATGTCACTCTGGATAATCTGTTGCACGAGCGCTTTAGTCGTAACGAAGCCATTGTTCAGGTCCTTTCGGAGATGCGCTTCATCGAACGGCTTGGTTACGGGATCGACCGAATGATAGCCGTTTGTCAGGAAGAGGGGCTAAAAGAGCCCGTTTTTGCTGAGACCGCGGCTGGGTTTCGGGTCACCATTTATGGCCGGGGGGCCTCTCTGGTGGGTGCGGCGCCGCCGGCCAGCATGTGGGCGCATTTGCGTTTGAATCCGAGACAAGAGAAGGCGCTCACCTTCCTTCAGGAGCATCGTCGCATCACCAATCGCGATTATCAGAAACTTTGTCCTGAAGCAAGCCCCGAGACATTGCGTCGCGATTTCGCCGACCTGGTGGACCGCGGCATCTTGCTCAAAATCGGCGAAAAGCGGGCGACGTATTATATTTTGAAATGAGATATGAACATCCTCCCCACTCACATCGATCCCAACGACCCTCAGTTCCAGGCCAACGCGACGCATCATCGGGCGTTGGCCGAAGAGCTACGCGAACGCCTGGCCCAAGTCGCGAAGGGCGGCCCCCCGCGAGCGCATGAACGCCATCGAGAACAAGGGAAGCTGTTCGTGCGCGAGCGCATCGACCGTCTACTGGACCCCGGTAGCCCCTTTCTCGAGCTTTCACCATTGGCCGCTTGGGACTTATACGACAATCAGGCCCCGGCCGCGGGCATCGTCACCGGCATCGGTCGCGTCTCGGGCCGCGAATGCATGATTGTAGCCAACGACGCCACGGTCAAGGGCGGAACCTATTTCCCCATGACCGTGAAAAAGCACCTACGCGCCCAAACCATCGCCCAAGAGAACCGGCTGCCCTGCATCTATCTGGTGGATTCGGGCGGCGCGTTCTTGCCCATGCAGGACGAGGTGTTCCCCGATGTCGATGATTTTGGCCGCATTTTCTACAATCAGGCCCGCATGAGCGCGCTGGGCATCCCCCAAATCGCGTGTGTGATGGGATCATGCACGGCCGGGGGCGCGTATGTGCCGGCCATGAGCGATGAGGCGGTCATCGTGCAGGGAACGGGCACGATTTTCTTGGGCGGGCCGCCGCTGGTGAAGGCCGCGACCGGGGAAGAAGTGACGGCCGAGGAGTTGGGCGGCGCGGATGTGCATACGCGTATATCGGGCGTGGCCGACCATTTCGCGGTGGACGACGATGACGCACTGGAGCAGGTGCGCGCCATCGTGGCCACGCTCAACACGCGCAAGCAGGTGGACGCGGACCTGGCCCCGCCTGAAGACCCGCTCTACGACCCCGAGGAGCTTTACGGCATTCTCCCCCGCACCTTCCGCGAGACTTACGACGTGCGCGAGGTCATCGCTCGCCTGGTGGATGGGAGCAAGTTTCGCGAGTTCAAAGCCCGTTACGGAACCACGCTGGTCACCGGTTTTGCGCGTATCCACGGTTACCCGGTGGGGATCATCGCCAACAACGGCATTTTGTTCAGCGAATCCGCGCTCAAGGGCGCGCATTTTGTGGAGTTGTGCACCGCGCGCGGCATTCCGCTGGTCTTTTTGCAAAACATCACCGGTTTCATGGTGGGCAAAAAATACGAGGCCGGGGGCATCGCCAAAGATGGGGCCAAGATGGTGCACGCGGTGGCCAATGCGGCCGTGCCCAAGCTGACGGTGATCATTGGCGGTTCGTTTGGCGCGGGCAATTACGGCATGTGCGGCCGCGCGTATCAGCCCCGCTTTTTGTGGATGTGGCCCAACGCGCGCATCAGCGTCATGGGCGGCGAGCAGGCCGCGAACGTGCTGGCCACCATCAAGCAAGATCAGCTTCGCCGTCGCCGCCAGCCGGCCATGAGCGAGGAGGAGTTGGAGGCGTTCAAACGGCCCATCCTGGAAAAATACGAGCGCGAGGGCAGCCCCTATTATTCCACGGCCCGCCTTTGGGACGACGGCGTCATCACCCCGCCCGAAACCCGCCGCGTTCTGGGTCTGGCGCTCTCGGTTTGCTACAATGCCGGCATTCAGCCAACCCAATATGGGGTCTTCCGCATGTGATGAGCGTGTGGAAGGGGGTGCATGTGCGTTTTTGCCAGTTCGAACAGATCCATTTCCTCACTTCGGCTATCTATCAGACTTGAGTCGTCATGCCGGAATCCCTCCTTACGATGCGCTGATCGTCAAGTCCGCTTTTTCACACAACCTTTGACCAACCAGTATGAATTTTGGTATAGTTTAAGAAGCTAATTTGGACCTCAGATACAGGGACTCTGGACGCTATTTCTGGAGTGAAAAGAGGATTCGTCGCTTGTATCCTGAAAATCAAGCCTTGGAGAGGATTGATATGGAAACCATGATGTTGACCGTGCCCGCCCATTTTGACGGTGATCAGATTCGACTTGATGCCGATATCGAGTTAAATCCCGGCGCGCGTTTGTTAGTCACAATCCTTGACGAGGATGCATTGCACGAGACCCTCGTGTGGAGTGCTATGAAGCTATCAGAAGACTCGTTTGCTCGCGTGTGGGACAACGAAGAGGACGCGGTGTATGACAGTCTATAGATAGCCTGCAATAGGAAAATGCGGCTCAAGAATTACACCTTGAGCCGCATGATTGCCTGCACCCAGTCATCCACGCCCACGCCGGGCGATTGCACGGAGAGCGCGCGGTAAAATTCGCCCACTTTGCTGCGGATCGCGTCCTCGTCCAGAGTCAGGCCGCGTAAGGCCTGCTCCAGCGCGCCCACCGCGAAGGCCGGGAGCATGGTGAAATCGCCGGAGAGGGTCAAATCATCGATGCGGCCCTCGCGCAATCGGGCCGTGGCGCGGATAAGGCCGCCCGGAGCCTTGTACGCGCTTTCCACCAGATAGACATCCGCATGGATTTTCACCGCGCTGGTCTGGCGGAGGCCGCCCTTCTGGTGCAACCATTCATCCGAACCCAGCCGCGCCTCCACCTCTTCGGTGATCTTGATCTCCTCCTCGGTGGGTTCGTCGAGATACACATCCACGCCCAGGGCCTTTTCACACTGCTCCAGATAAAGTTGTTTGACCTCGTCGTAATCGGGCGTGTAGCCCAGTTCGCGGGTCATGGTGGTCATGTATTCCTGAAGCGACTGGTAAATTTTGTCCCGCATCTTCTCGGAGGGCACTTTGAGCACGCGAGCCATCAGCTCGAAGTTGAAATCGAACATGAGGCTACCCACCACCACATCCGCGTCGCCAATTTGGGCCGCGCCCGTGCCGCCGATCTTTTTGCCTCGCACATGCACATCGTTGATAGGGCGCAGGGTCGCGTCGATGCCCAGGGCCTGGTAGGTGTCGACCAGGGGCTGAATGTAGAGCGCGAAGCGTTTTTCCAGGGTCGCGGGGAGATGGCCGCGCTGGAAAATCCATTGCGTAAACACCTGTCCCTTATCCAAATAGACCGCGCCCCCGCCCACTTCGCGGCGATACACGGGCAAATCCTGCTCCTGACAATACGCCACATCCACCTCTTTTTCCAGTTCCTGATGATAACCGATGCAGACATAGGGATCGGTTGGCCCGACAAGGATGATGGTGTCGGGCGTATCAGGCTTCATGGCGTAGGCGATGCCATGATAGATGGCTTGAGAGCGAAGCGGGGACACAAGTCCCACATCGAGCACGCGTACTTTGTCCATGATTACTCCTCGACTAATTGTTTGAGCAGAACAAATTGGGGTAAGCGTCAGTTCACACTAGTCCGGGCGAAAGGGTTGGATTTGACGTCTCAAGATGGAATGAATTATGCTTGAGTCGCTTCAAACGGCGCGCTTTACCGTGAGAGAGTTCGTATGCCCACCGTTTTTATTAAAGGCTATAAATTCCGCTTCTACTCATCGGATGTTTACGAGCCTCCACATGTGCATGTAATCAAGGCTGAAAAGGTGGCGAAAATCTGGCTTCAGCCGGTGGTTGTGCAATATAACCGTGGCTACAATTCGGCCGAATTGAATCGAATTCTCAAACTCACTAGACAACATCAACAGGAATTATTGAAGGCGTGGAATGATTACTTTAGTCGGTGACACATTGCAACAGGCTCAGGCGACAAATGTCCGCTTTGAGGATGATGTGCTTTTCATCACGCTCTCAGATGGTCGTGAGCTGAGCGTGCCCCTGGATCGCATCGAGTGGCTGCAATGGCTTAGGGAGGCGACTCCCGCGCAGCGCGCAAACTGGGAGATCGAACCGGGCGGCTTCGCCGTCTACTGGCCCGATCTAGACGACGGCGTGGAAATCGAACATCTCCTGAGCCTCCACGCGCTCGCCTGAGGCTATGTCTCTTCGGCCTCGTCGACGCAACGGAAGCAGCGGATGCCGTTTTCTTCGATCTTCTTTTGGAAAAACGCGACCGCGTCCTGACCGGTGAGCAAACCGTCGCGCGCGTGTTTGGGATCGAGCACGCGCACTTTGATCAGCCAGCCTTCGCCGTAAGGGTCTTTGTTGGCGATGAGAATATCCTTTTTGAACGTCTCCTCATTGGTGGCCAGAATCTCCGCGTCGAACGGCACGACAAAGGGGCCGATCCACTTGCCGCTCTCGATGGTGGCCGCGAACTTTCCCGCCCGAATCTTGCGGCCCGGACGTTTGAAACGAATGTGGATGAGCTTTCCCGCTTGGGTCTGGGCGATGTCGGTCATGCCCAGCGTCGCGGTCTCGTCATCCTCGAATCGGACCCACGAATCGTATTTGGGGTGATAATAGAGATCTTCGGGGATATCGCAGCCGAAGTAGACGACCATGTTCCTTCGTTCAGCGCGAGCCACAATCGATGCCTTTTTCGTTCAGAAAAGCCTGATAATCGGCCATGGCCTGTTCGCCGCTCACCAGGTCCGCGCTGTCGGTTTCCCAGTCGTCCGGTTGGATGCGCACGAACCAGCCCTCGCCGTAAGGATCGCGATTGAGGATGGTGGGATCGGCCTTCACCGCATCGTTCGCGGCCACGATCACGCCGTTGACAGGCGATTTGATCGGCCCCACCCATTTGCCGCTCTCCACCGTGCCCGCGCTGCGACCCTTCTTCACTTTGCGGCCCACTTTCTTTGGGTTGGCGTTGACGATGATCCCGGCCAGGTGCTGGGCCGCGTCCGTCATGCCGATGGTGATGGTTCCATCCTCTTCGGGCCGCACCCACACATGCTCGCGCACCCAATAGATTAGATCGTCGGGAATATTGCAATTGTTCAGAACGGCCATTTTTTGCTCCTTGTCGGGTGTTGGATAGGGGATATTGGAGGTGCTGGATATTTGGGTGTTGGATATTGAGTGAGGGGGTTGTGGAGCGCTTGCGTTCAATTGGAATCGTCGATCATTTCCGTATAGTTTTGCGCAACCGCCGAAATCAACCCCTCCAGCCAACGCGTGAGGGCGAGGCCGGCCGAGCTGATCTGCGCGTGATCGGTGTCGATGTTGCGGCTGGCCAAGCCCACCTGGATCAGATCGTTGAGTCGTTCGGTCAGAGTCAGGCGTCCCAGGCCCACGGCCTCCATCAACTGACCAAGGGAGCGCGATTCGGCCGCGGAAAGTGCTCGCAGCAGCGCGAAATTGGTGGGTTCGGTCGCGGTGCGCAGTGCGCGCAAGGTGAGTTCCTGCGCGGCTTCGGGCAGCTCCGCGTGCGCGAAGTTGCTCAACCATTGACCGCTGCCCGACTCCAAACGATCCAGTCGGTCGATGGAAATCGTAAGCAAACGCAACCGACCGGCCACGCCCGCGGCGATTTGGGAGGCAATGTCTTCGGGGGTGCTCATAAATCGAA
>JAADII010000087.1 GCA_013151415.1 Chloroflexota bacterium | reverse complement strand
ATTCCCGTTTTCGCGATCAAAGGCGAGGACAACGAGACCTACTATCGCCATTTGCACGCCGCGCTGGACATCAAACCCCACATGACCATGGATGACGGCATGGACTTGCTGGCGACCCTGCATCGAGACCGTCGCGAGCTGCTCGACAATGTCGTTGGCGGCACCGAGGAGACCACCACCGGCGTTATTCGCCTCAAGGCCATGGCTGCGGATGGTGCGCTGGCCTATCCGGTCATCGCGGTCAACGATGCGCTGACCAAGCACTTCTTTGATAATCGCTACGGCACCGGCCAGAGCACCATGGATGGCGTCATCCGCGCCACCAATGTGCTCATCGCCGGCAAGACGGTGGTCGTGGCGGGCTATGGTTGGTGCAGTCGCGGCATCGCCATGCGCGCGGATGGCCTGGGCGCCAATGTCATCGTCACCGAAGTCGATCCGCTCAAGGCGCTGGAGGCGGTCATGGACGGCTATCGCGTCATGCCCATGATAGAGGCGGCCAAGCAGGGCGATATTTTCATCAGCGCCACCGGCGATATTCACGTGCTGGACAAGCATCACTTCGAGGTCATGAAAGACGGCGCGATCATGGCCAATTCCGGTCATTTCAATGTGGAGATCAACATTCCCGCCTTGGAGGAAATGTCGGTGCAGGTGACGCGAGTGCGGGATTTCCTGGATGAATACAGGCTGGCCGATGGTCGTCGGCTTTATCTCATTGGCGAGGGCCGGTTGGTGAATCTGGCCGCGGCCGAGGGGCATCCCAGCGCGGTCATGGACATGAGCTTCGCCAACCAGGCGCTTTCGGCCGTGTATCTGCGCGAACATGCCGCAGAACTGGAGAACCAGGTTTACACCGTGCCCGAAGAGTTGGATAAGGAAGTGGCCCGTCTCAAGTTGGAGGCCATGGGCATCGAAATCGACGCGCTTACGCCCGAGCAAGAGGCGTATCTCAACAGTTGGACCGAGGGCACTTGAAGCCCGAACATCGAACATCACCCAACTACAGGAGTCAACCCTCATGAGCACAACGTTTATGCGCTCACCCAAGCTCTTCTTCACCAGCGAGTCGGTGACCGAAGGGCATCCCGATAAAATGTGCGACCAGATCAGCGACGCGGTTCTGGACGCGATTTTGGAGCAAGACCCCTACGGTCGCGTGGCCTGCGAAACCGCGACCAAGACCGGGTTCGTCATGCTCCTGGGCGAGATCACCACGAAAGCCCAAATCAATTATGACGAGCTGGTGCGCCGCGTGATCCGCGAGATCGGCTACACCTCCAGCGATTACGGCTTCGATGCGGACACTTGCGCCGTGCAAGTGGCCGTGGCTGCACAGTCCCCCGACATCGCCATGGGCGTGGACAAGGCCCTGGAGGCGAAAGAGGGTCGCATGAGCGATGACGAAATCGCCGCGATCGGCGCCGGAGATCAGGGCATGATGGTGGGGTTTGCGTGCAACGAAACCCCGGAATTGATGCCTCTGAGCATCAGCCTCGCGCACAAGCTCACCCGTCGTCTGGCCTATGTGCGTAAGAACGGCATCCTTCCCTATCTTCGTCCCGATGGCAAAAGCCAGGTGACCGTGGAGTATAGCTACGGCAAGCCGGTGCGCGTGGATACGGTGGTCATTTCCACCCAACATGCGCCCGAAGTCAGCCAAAAGCAGATTCGCTCAGATGTCATCGAGCACGTGATCGTGCCCGTGGTGGGCGAGTGGCTCAACGGCTCCACCAAGATTTTCGTCAACCCCACAGGCCGGTTCGTGACGGGCGGCCCCATGGGCGACGCGGGTTTAACGGGCCGCAAGATCATCGTGGACACCTACGGCGGCGTGGGGCGACACGGCGGCGGCGCGTTTTCGGGCAAGGATCCCACCAAGGTGGACCGCAGCGGCGCGTATGCGGCGCGTTGGGTGGCCAAAAATATCGTGGCCGCGGGTCTGGCCGACCGCTGCGAACTTCAGATTTCCTACGCCATCGGCGTGGCCGAGCCATTGAGCATCAGCATCGAAACCTTTGGCACGGGCAAGGTGGATGACGCGGAGATCGAGCGTCTTGTACGCGAGCATTTCGACCTCCGGCCTGGCGCCATTATTCAGGATTTGGATTTGCGTCGTCCCATCTATCGACAAACCGCGGCCTACGGACACTTCGGTCGCGACGATCTCGATTTGCCTTGGGAGCGCACCAACAAGGTCGAGACGCTGAGAGCGGCCCTGAATCTGGACGTTCTCGAAGCATTGATCGCGGCTTGAAGCCAAAAGACGATGAGACGAGAGGATGATGGGACGCTGAATGAGCCAATCTCATCGTCTTATCGTCCATCGTCTATTTTCAAAGCCGTCCTGGCAAACCCAACCTGTTAGGGAACGCCCGCGCGCATCTGGTATAATGCAATGCCATGCGCGTATTGGTCACCGGCGCCGCCGGGTTCGTCGGCGGGCACCTTATTCGGTATCTCCTGGACGAGACGGACCAGGAGATCATCGGGACGATCTATCGGCGCTCGCCCGAACGGTCGTTTCCGGCCAACCGCGTGCATCTCGAACGACTTGATCTGCGAGAAGAGGCCGCGGTGGCCGAGGTGCTGGCCCGCTGGCGGCCCGACGCCATCGTGCATCTGGCGGCCCAGTCTTTCGTGCCCATCTCTTGGGAGCATCCGTGGGCGACCTTCGAGCAGAATGTGCTCACCCAGATCAATATTTTTCGCGGCGTTCTGAGCGCGCGGTTGGATGCGAAAATTCTGGTGGTGAGCTCGGGCGAGGTCTACGGCGTGATCAATCCTGAAGACTTGCCCCTGGATGAAGACACGCCCTTACGACCCTATTCGCCCTATGGCGTGAGCAAGGTGACGCAAGATTTGCTGGGCTGGCAATATCACCGCAGCCACGACATGCACATTGTGCGGGTGCGACCGTTCAATCACATTGGGCCGGGCCAGAACGAGGTGTTCGTCACCTCCAGCTTCGCCAAGCAGATTGCCCTGATCGAGGCCGGACGGCAAATCACGCCCCTGATGCACGGCAATCTCGATGCGGAGCGCGATTTCACCGATGTTCGCGATATCGTGAGAGCCTACTGGGCCATTCTCAATCGAGGTGCGCCGGGCGAGGTCTACAATGTGGGTTCGGGTCGCGCGGTGAGCATCGCCCACATCCTGAATATTTTCCTTTCCCTCGCCCGCCAACCCATCACCACCCAGGCCGATCCCACTCTCATGCGCCCTTCCGACATCCCTAAAATCGTTTGCGACCCCGCCAAATTGCTGCAAGCCACCGGCTGGTCTCCTCGCATCCCCCTCGAACAAACCCTCCAAGACATCCTCGACGACTGGCGCGCGCGTCTTAACCCGGCATAAGTACGCGAAGAGATGAATCTGATCCCCATCATTTTCCGGCCATCGTCTGCATTCGAATCAGAAACCAATCCGTGGAATCCGTGATTTATTTTCAAAGCGATTCTGGTCTACATAATTCTCAAGGATGGTAAACCATTATGCCAAAAGCCATGATCACCGGCATCACCGGCCAGGACGGCTCTTATCTGGCCGATTTCCTGCTCGAGCAGGGTTATGAAGTCATTGGCGTGGTGCGCCGCAGCAGCACCGTAAATTTTGATCGCATTGAGCACATTCAAGACAAGATCAGCATTGTGCAGGGCGATCTGTTGGATCAGGTCAGCCTCATCCACCTTTTGCAAGAATATCGCCCCGACGAAGTGTACAACCTTGCTGCTCAATCCTTCGTGCCCACGTCCTTCAGTCAGCCCGCCTTGACAGGCGAGGTGACCGCTTTGGGCGTGACGCGCATGTTGGACGCGATCCGCATCGTGGATAAGCATATCCGCTTTTATCAAGCGTCCAGCAGTGAAATGTTCGGCAAGGTGCGCGAGGTGCCCCAAAACGAAAAAACGCCCTTCCATCCTCGCAGTCCTTACGGCGTGGCTAAGGTCTACGGTCATTGGATCACGGTGAATTACCGCGAGAGTTATGGTTTGTTCGCATGTTCGGGCATTCTTTTCAATCATGAATCCCCGCGGCGCGGGCTGGAGTTCTTGCCGCGCAAGGTGGCGCACGGCGTGGCCCGCATCAAATTGGGCCTGGCCAATGAATTAAGGCTGGGCAACCTGGAGGCGCGGCGCGACTGGGGTTATGCGCCCGACTATGTGCGCGGCATGTGGCTCATGTTGCAACAAGACGAGCCGGACGATTATGTGCTCGCCACCGGCGAAACCCACACCGTGCGCGAGTTCGTGGAGATCGCGTTTGCCCATGTGGGGTTGGATTGGCAGGATTACGTGGTCATCGATCCCAAATATTATCGCCCGGCCGAGGTCGATCTACTGGTGGGCGACCCAAGCAAGGCGCGCGAGAAGTTGGGCTGGCGTCATTCCGTCAGCTTCGAGGAGTTGGTGCAGCTTATGGTGGACGCGGATCTCGAACGGCTGAAAGGCGTCGAGCAGCTTCACCCCTCGCCAAATATCGATTGGTAATCACATTCGTCACACGAACGCAAAGGAGCGAGTCATGACCCTCAAAATCAAATTCGGCACCGATGGCTGGCGCGGCAAAATCGCCGAAGATTATACATTCGATAATGTGCGGCGCTGCACGCAGGGCTTCGCAAATTATCTCAAGGAGGAGTTCACGCCCGAGCAGGTGCAACAAGGCGTGGTGGTGGGCGGCGACCGGCGTTTTGGCGCGGAGGATTTCACGGCCGCGGTGGCCGAGGTGCTGGCCGGCAACGGCATCCCTGTGCATTTTGCGGGCGCGGGCACGCCGACGCCGGTCATCTCTTACAGCGTTGTGAATCGCAAGGCCATTGGCGCGGTGAACATCACGGCTAGCCACAACCCGCCCGGCGACAACGGCTTCAAGGTGCGCGATCCCCACGGCGGCGCCATCGCGCCCGACGGCTTGAAGCGCATCGAGGCCGCAATCCCCGATGACATGAGCGACGTCAAGCGCATTCGCTACAAAGAGGGCGTGGCTCAGGGCTTGATTCGCGAATTCGATCCCAACCCGGCCTATATCGCCCAAATCGAGCGTCTTATCGACCTCCAACCTCTGCGCGATGCGGGATTGACCGTGGTGGTGGACAATATGTGGGGCAATGGTTCGGGCTGGCTGAGCCGATTGCTCGGCGGCGGCGCAACCCAAATTATCGAGGTGCACGCCGAACGCAACCCCATTTTCCCGGAAATGAAACGCCCCGAACCCATCCCGCCCAATGTGGACGCGGGGCTGGCCGCGGGTCGAAAACACGCCGCGGATTGCGTGTGCATCATGGACGGCGACGCGGATCGCTGCGGATTCGGCGATGAAAACGGCGAGTTCGTGGATCAATTGCGCGTCTACGGTTTGCTGGCCATGTATCTGCTGGACATCCGCGGTCTGCGCGGCCCCATTGTAAAGACATTGAGCACGACGTCCATGCTGGAAAAGTTGGGCGAGCGCTTCGGGGTGCCGGTGTATCAGACCGGGGTGGGCTTCAAGTATGTGGCTCCGAAGATGCTCGAGGTGGACGCGCTCATTGGCGGCGAGGAGAGCGGCGGATACGCCTTCCGCGGGCATGTGCCCGAACGCGACGGCATTCTGGCCAATCTCTATTTGCTGGATCTGATGGTGCGCACGGGCCTGAAGCCCACGCAATTGCTGGACCGGCTCTTCGATCTGGTGGGCGGGCCGCATTATTACGACCGCATCGACACGCCTTTGGAATCCAACGAATTCAAGGAAGAGGCCAAAGCCCGACTCGACGAGGCCCAACCGGAGACCATCGGCGGCCTGCGCTGCACCGGCAAGGTCACCATCGACGGTTACAAATTCGAGCTGGAAGACGGCGGTTGGCTACTGGTGCGCTTCAGCGGCACCGAACCGCTGATCCGCGTCTATTGCGAGACCACGCATAAGGACAAAGTGCAGGCCATCCTCGATGACGGTCTCAGGCTGGCGGGCATCGCCTAGGTTCGCTCAGAATTGCCCGCACTGCCAAGAGTAACCATGATTGTAATCATATGTTGGCTTCACTGAAAAAAGGTTCACCGCCGAGCACGCGGAGGACGCAGATAGGAAAATGAGGTGAATTGAGCCATGTTTTTCTCTTAAAACTCCCACTTTTTCTCTGCGCGCTCAGCGAACTCAGCGGTGGAATGGCTTTTTTCAGGAAATCCATGTTTGGCTTTGAAAAAACGCAACTTAGGTCGGCGCATTTAAGAAACCCGCTCGGTTGACGTTTTCCTCCCTGTCCCTTAAAATGATGTACAACTTGATCCTCTTTGAGGAGGTTTTGCAATGGCGATTAAGGTTCTTGAAAGCAATCAAGCTCGTAAACATTGGCGCGACCTTTTGGATACGGTTTTGAGCGGTGATACTGATGTTGTGATCACTCGTTACCATAAACCTGTAGCCACGATTGTGGCCTATGAGGATTATCTCTCTATTCAAGACGAACTTATGAAGCGCCGTTCAGCGCAGCGAGCGAAACGTGAGGTTATGAGCGAGGCGCTGGCCACCATGATCGCCTCGGAACGCGTGCTGGCGCGGGAATGGGAATCGCCGGAAGAGGATGAAGCATGGGCGGATTTGTGAAAGGTGACGTTGTGGTGCTGCCATTCCCTTTTTCTGATTTGAGCGCCAGCAAGAGGCGACCTGCATTGGTAGTGGCTGTGGTGCAACCATATGAGGATTTGATTCTGTGCATGATCACCTCACGGAGGACAAAGGATGCCAGCGCTATTCCCTTGTCCCGTTCGGATTTTCTTGTTGGGGGATTGCCTCGCTCGAGCAATATTCGGCCAAATCGGCTCTTTACCGCCGATTCATCCATTGTCTTGAGGACGGCGGGGAGGGTGGTGGACGAAAAAATGGAAGAAGTCGTAGAAGAAATCATCCGAATTGTCATGAATTGAAGAATGCGAATCCTCACTTGCTCTCTGGCTGCATTTCCGATTCTCAATTGTGAATGTTTACCGCACAAACGCCGCTACGCCGACGTTGATCGACACCCATTGTCATCTCGACATGCCCCATTTCGATGAGGATCGAGACGCCGTGGTCGCGCGGGCGAAAGAAGCGGGCGTGGCCGCGATGGTCACCATAGGCATCGATCTGGCGCATAGTCGCGCGGCCATCGCCCTGGCCGAGCAGTATGACGAAGTTTTCGCGACCGTGGGCGTGCATCCCAACGACTGCGCGGATTTTGGGCCGGACACCCTGGCCGAGTTGAGAAAGTTGGCCGGGCATCTGAAAGTGGTGGGGATCGGCGAAATCGGTCTCGATTACTACTGGGATCGCACCACGCCGGAGCAGCAAAAGCGGGCCTTTCGCGAGCAGTTGGCCCTGGCCGCGGAGTTGGGGCTTCCGGTTGTTATCCATAATCGCGAGGCGCACGAGGATATTCGGGCCGAGTTGAGGGCCTGGGCGCGGGACGTATTGCCCGGCTCGAAGTTGGCTCGGCGACCCTTCGCGGGCGTGTTGCACAGCTTTTCGGGCGATCTCGAGATGGCTCAGGAAGCGTATGAATGGGGTTTTGTGTTGGGCGTCGCGGGGCCGGTGACGTTTAAAAACGCGCGGCGGCTTCATGCGTTGGTTCCGCAACTGGATCGCGAGCGCCTGATCATCGAGACGGACGCGCCCTTCCTTTCGCCGCATCCCTTCCGCGGCAAGCGCAACGAACCCGCGCGCGTGGCCCTGGTGGCCGAGAAGTTGGCCGAGTTATGGGGTATGTCGGTGGATGAGACGGCCGCGCGGACCACCGCGACCGCGCGGCGGTTGTATGGGCTTGAGAAGGGGTAAGTTGTTGCTGGTCGGATTATGAATTCGACTCTTTCGCGAATTCCAATGCTCCCGCGCGCGGGCGACGTGTTATGACCGGGTTTCCACATGTCGTCCCATTTTGAAATGCGCTCCCATCGTTCCAAATCAATAGACATCGAAGCCGCATCTCTGCTACAATAGAATTATCCAATGTGCTACTTTTCCAAAAGTTTTTTGCCGGAGTCCAGGAAAACTCGCCCTCGACGAACAGACCAAAGGACGATAGGACGAAGATAGACCATGAAATCGTGGCGACATCCATCCTTTAATCCTCTATCCTGGTCTATTTTTCGTCCATGTTCATCCCTTTGTTTGCTGAAATAGGGCGAGATGGTTCGCCAGGACCGCCAGAAAGTGGCACATCGGGTTAGAATTATGAAATACGACGTCGCATTTTTCATGACGCCGCTAATGCAGCACGGCATTGAAATGGCGAAGGAAGCCGAAAAACTCATCGTCCATAGCGAATTGCCGCTTGACGCCAAAAGCGATATGCTGACCATCTTTCTTTATCAGTAACACATCCTCATTCCTCTCCCACACCATGCACCGAGCTTATTTTCGTTGTTTTCGCGGCTGTCCCGGTCAGTGGCCGCTGTATGAAATCATCTACACCTGTCCCACATGCGGCGGGCTGCTCGAGGTCGCGCACGATGTGGACGCCTTGCGCAATCGCTCGGCCGCGGCCTGGATGAAGCTCTTCGACGACCGCGCCGGCACGACCCATTTCCCCTATGGCTCCGGCGTGTGGCGCTACAAAGAATGGGTCGCGCCCGACCTGGATGACGCCAACATTGTCAGCACATTCGAGGGTAACACGAATCTCTTCTGGGCCTCGCGATTGGGCGAGCAGATCGGCGTGCCCGACTTATGGGTCAAACAATCGGGCAACAGTCACACCGGGTCGTTCAAAGACCTGGGCATGACCGTGCTTGTGAGCGTGGTCAAGCAAATGATCGCGCAGGGCGCGCCCGTTCGCGCAGTGGCTTGTGCATCCACAGGCGACACATCGGCCTCGCTCGCGGCTTATGGCGCGGCCGCGGGCATCCCCACCATCGTCTTTCTCCCGCAGGGCAAGGTCAGCCGCGCCCAACTCATCCAGCCCATCGCCAACGGCGCCACCGTGCTGGCCCTGGACACCGATTTCGACGGCTGCATGCGCATTGTCAAAGAGGTGACCAAAGACAACAGCATCTATCTGGCCAACTCCATGAACTCCCTCCGCATCGAGGGCCAGAAAACGGTCGGGATCGAGGTCATCCAGCAATTCGATTGGGAGACGCCGGATTGGTTCGTGATCCCGGTGGGCAACTTGGGCAATATCAGCGCTTTGGGCAAGGGGCTTCTGCTGATGAAAGAATTGGGGCTTATCGACAAGCTGCCGCGGTTGGCCGCGGCCCAGGCCGAGCACGCGAACCCCTTTTATCAGGCCTACTTGCAGGGTTTCAGGGAAAAAGTCTCGCTCAAGGCCCGCAAGACCCTGGCCTCGGCCATCCAGATTGGCGATCCCGTCAGTTATGAAAAGGCCGTGGCCATGTTGAAGCGCTTCGACGGCGTGGTGGAGCAGGCCAGCGAACACGAATTGGCCGAAGCCGCGGCCCGCGCAGATTTGACCGGATTATACACCTGTCCACACACGGGCGTGGCCCTGGCCGCGCTGATCAAGCTCGTGGATAAGGGCGTCATTCAATCGCATGAGCGGGTGGTGGTCATTTCCACCGCGCACGGTCTCAAGTTCACCCGCTTCAAAGTGGATTACCACGACAACGAGCTGGAAAACGTGGATGCGCGCTTTGCCAACCCACCCATCTATCTTCCCGCAGACGTGGACGTGGTTAAGAAGACGTTGGCGCGAAAGTTGGGTTGAGCACTCGAGTTCCCGCGGCGATGAGGCCCGCATGAACCCAACTGGCCGCGAGCCAGATGCCGTCGGTCGATTGATAAGCCACGCCGATGAGCGCCAGATAACTCAGGCCCAGACCCAACAACGCGGCCCGGTCCAGCCGCTTTTCGGTCATCCGGCCAATTTTCCACACGGGCAAGAGAAGGAAGAAAAGGTAGAGCAAAAAGGCCAGAAAACCAAGTGCGCCCGTTTCTTGCAACAAACGCAAGGTCAGATTGCTGATCCAGGCTGGACGAGCGCGTATCTCGCCGTGGATGTCGGCGAAGGAGCCGGGACCCCAGCCGGTGAGCGGTTGTTGCAGCCAATCATTCCAGGCCATGGACCAGTCGGAAAGTCGGGCGCTGAAGGTGGGGTCGGTGCTGAGGCGAAGGAAGGATTGCAGGCGCTCGGCAAAGGGCACGGACGCGGGGAGCAGGGGCGCCAGGCTGAGCACGAAGAGGATGGTGAAGGGGGCCGCGACCAAAAGCAGTAAAAAGCGATTGGCCTGATGCCAGGCGCTGCGACGATAGAGCATCCAGATGAGGGCCGCGCCGGCCGCAAACATGAGCCAGGCCCCGCGCGACAAACTGAGCAAAAGCGCCACCAAAAGGATCGCCAATCCGGCCAACAATGCGCGTCCTTTCGAGGAATGCAGCGCCCCGCGGCCGAGGGTGAGCACCAGGGTGAGGACGACCAACGCCCACGACGCGGTGTGACTTCCAAACAGATTGCCCTCCTCGAACGTGCCGTAGGGAATGGGTTCGGGGTAGTTCCACGAGACCTGAATGCCCAGATTGACGGCGGGATAAAGCGCGCGAGCCAGGATGCCGAAAGCGGCTTCGGCCACGCCCACGGCCAAAAATAGGGCCACGGCCCATCGCCAATGGCGTTGGTTGGGGATGAGGTTGAGTATGAGAACAAAGGTGAGGACGCCCAATCCCACGCGCACCGCATCCTGCACCGCGGAGGCCCGATCCAGGCTAAAGAACAGGGCCGAGATCATGTTCATCAGCCACCAGAGCGTCGCGAACCACACGGCCGGGGGCGTGCGCAATCGTCCACGACGCAACCCCAGTTGCAAGACGCCCAACCCGGCCACCGCGACCGCGGCCACCTGCTCGGCCCGCACCGTCACCGGCCCCACATCGACCCGATAACGCGTGAACACCGCGGCCACAATCAGCAAAGCCACCGCGCTAAAGGGCCAGCCCATCACCAGAACGAGAAGCGCGGCCAGCCCCCCCATCACGCCCAGGCCGAGGAGGGGATGCACGCTCGCCAGCCAGGGCAATGCGCCGGCCAACAGGCCCGCGGTCGCCACGGCCAGCCACCAGGCCGGAGAGAGCGTCATTAGTCGCCGGTTCATGCGTCTTCCACCTCCCCGCGATATTTCAGCACCCGCGCGGGAACGCCCCCCACCACCGCGAAGGGCGGCACATCTTTGGTGACCACGCTCCCCGCGGCCACCACCGCGCCCCGCCCCACCCGCACGCCATCCAGCAGGATCGCGCCCGACCCCAACCAGACGTCATCCTCCACCACGATGCCCTTGTTGGTCACGCCTTGCGCTTTGATGGGAATGTCCGCACGCGCGAAAACATGATCTTCCGAATGAAAACGCACGCCCTGGCCGATGAGCACATTTTCGCCGATGGACACGCCGCCGGCCGCGCCCACGAAATTATAGTCCCCCAAATTGGAATTCGCGCCCATGGAAAACCCCTGGCCCAAATGTTGCAGCACGCCCGTGCATTCGATGACCGAAAAGCGGCCGATGCTCACATTGTCGCCCAAAACCACGCCATGCCGACTGAGCGCGTCGATCTTCACATCGTCTTCCAGGGTCACGCTGCGGCCCACGCGCAGTTTTTTCGTGTTGAGCAACTGCACGCGACGCCCCACGAAAAAGCGACCGCCGCACTCGGCCAAAAAGGGCCGACGCAGCAACCCGCGCACAAAAGCCAGGCCCCGCTCTTTCAGCACCGTGATCAGGGCCGAGGTGGGCAGGTCGGGATCGAGGGTGTAGGTGGGGTCGCCCTTGCTCTTGCGGATCAGGGCCTGGATCAAATTGCGCAACATGGCTCACTCATTCCTCGCGAAGTTTCTGCAATGCGCTTTCGTCAAAGGGATTGCTGCCCTGCTCCAGGGCCTCGATCCAGGCTTCGCGGGCGTCGCGAAATGCTTCATAGGCGTTGGGGTCTTGCTCTTGCAGACGCTCGAGAAAATAGCGGAAATCGGCCGCGGCCTCGTCGTATCGGCCCAGGAGCGCATAAGCCAGCCCTCGCGAATCATGGCTATAGCCGCTTTCATCCAGGGCCGCGGCTTTTTCGCAGTAAGGAAGCGCCTCGTCCACGCGGTCGGCCAGGGTCAGGTTCCAGCACAGGGCGTTGTTGGGGCCGACCGCGTCGGGCGCGAGCTGATGCGCTTGCATGAAATATCCCAGGGCCTCGGTGAGACGGTTTGGCCCCAATTTTAGCAGCGCCAGGCCCAAATTTAGGTGCGCGCGTGCAAAATCTGGCGCGCGATAGACCGCTTCGCGCAAATCTTGCACGGCCCGTGCAGCATCGCCGGCCGCGTCGCGGCGCATGTAGGCCACCCCGCGATTGTTCAAGGCCGAAATCAGGCCGGGGTGAAGTTCGATGGCTTTGGTGTAATAGGCGATGACCTGATCCCAATTGACCTCGGTCATCTTTTCTTCGGCCAAACCCAGGTAAAAGTAGAGCGTTCCCCGCGCCTCCTCCGATTCGGGGGCGTCGTTTAGGGCTTGTTGTAAAATCGCGCGGGCCTGCTGCGGATTGCTTCGATAAAGGGAGAGCTGGCCCAACACGAGCAGCGTCCACCATCGCGCTTCTTGTGGCAAATCCAAATTGATGGCGGTGTTCAGGGCCTGGGGCGAATCCAACAAGCGTCGAATTTCGCGGCTGGTTCCGTTGTTTGCAGGGGTTTCCACATACGCCAACACGCGGCCGCTGTCGTATTCGCCCCACACGATAATGGACGCGTTCAACCGTTGGGCCATGGCCTGGGCTTCGCTGGGGCTGGAAACAACCGCAGGAAGGGGCTCGAGCCGCACATCGGCCAGGCCGGTTTCGGCCAGCGCGGATTCCAAGACTTCGACAATGCGACCGGCCACATTGTAGCCGATTTGCTCGCCGCCGTAATTCGCGAACTCGGCCACCAGGATCAGCGTTTCGTCGGCCGATGCAGCCGCGGGCCAAGTGGACGCCAGGGTCGGGGTGGGCGCGGGGAGACCCAATCGACGGGCCGCGGCCCAGCGCGATTGAGGCCATGCAAGCAACAGAATTAGCCCCAGAACCAGCGCGATGGCCGGTCCCCAAACCATCCACCGCGCCCAACCGGATTTGACAGGGGATTCCCGCGCCGCGTCGTCGGTTTGGCCCTCAAGAGCGGCCGCCATTCCGGCCACGACCTGGGCGTCGGTCTCTTCGGGGGCGAAGCCCGCGGCCAGCAGCAACTCGTCTCGCTCGGTCGGGGTCAGGCGCAGCTTGGCGGCCAGGCGCAGCACATCCTCGCGATGACGCGGGCGCTGGGTCAGGCCCTCTCGCCAGCGAAAGATGGTCTGACGCCGCACCCCCAGGGTGCGCGCCAGTTCCGCGTCGCTGACGCCGACCCGTCGCACGTGGTCTGAGAGGAGTTCTGAAAACGATTTCATGATGACGAATCAGTCCGAGCGCGGGTTTGCCGCGGCTGACAACGATGAAAATGGCTTACGCCGACCAAAGTAGACCAAGATAGACCAAGCGACCATCGTCCTATCGTCCATCGTCTGATCATCTTCAGCAACACCCTTTCGCCGATCATCAGTGCATGAAGAAACAAGTGTAACACGAAATGTAACGAAATTGACGCTTGAAATGTACGGGAAATCGGTCAAGCTGGAAGGTGAAAACGCATGAACCGCCTGTCGCCTCCATTATAAACAGGATGGCGGCGCACACCAACCCAGGAGGAGTCGCCATGAACACTCGAATCCCGATTCTCTCTTTGCTTTTCGCGGCTGCGATGGCTCTTTTCGCCGTCGGCTGCGCGGCCCCGCAAGATGCGTCCAAGTCCTACAGCCGCGCGGTCATCGACCGCGGCGAAATCGTCCCTGCGGCGCGCATCCGCGAGGCGGAATATCTCAATTATTACGACCAGCAGCTCCCCGAACCCGCGAACGAGGCTCTGGCCCTGGATGTTCGCCTGGGCAATGCCTCGCTTCCGGCCGAGGGCGGCGATGTCTGGGTGCAGATCGGCTTGCAGGCTCGCTCCCCGCGCTCGCCGCAACAACGCACGCCCCTCAACCTGGCCCTGGTGCTCGACCGCAGCGGATCGATGGGCGATTTCGACAAGATGAACTATCTCAAGCAGGCGCTGCGCGTGTTCTTGTCGTCGCTTCGTCCTGACGATATCGTGGCCATCGTGGCCTACAATGACGAAGCCACGGTCATCCATCCGGCCGCGCCTGTAGGCGATGGCGCGTGGATCGACGCCGTCGTCTCGCAGCTTCAGCCCAATGGCCGCACCAATCTGTACGATGGGTTGATGCTGGGATTTCAGGAAGTGGATAAGCACTTCGACATTCGCCGCAACAACCGCGTCATTCTGCTCACCGACGGCATCGCAAATGTGGGCGTCATCGATGCCGACGCGATCGCGGCCGACGCGCGACGCTATAATGAACGCGGCGTCTATCTCTCGACCATCGGCCTGGGGCTGAATTTCAACGACGAATTGCTGAGCGCGCTGGCGCGGCAAGGCAACGGGGCCTATCACTTCATCGACTCGGCCGAGGAGATGGAGAAGGTCTTTCGCGAAGAGGCGGCCGGGCTGGTGGAGAAGGTGGCCCGCGATGTGACGCTTCGCATCGAGCCGGCCGGCGGCGCGCTGGTGGAGCTGGTCGGTTACGAAGGCGAACCGCGGCTGGACGCGAATCACGGTCTGACCATCAAACTACAGGAGATGGGCGCGGGCGATAGTCAGGTCGTGTTGGTTCGTTTTCGAGTGGAGTTCATGACCACGCCCAAGCCACTGGCCCATTTCGTGGTGCGTTACACCGATGTGTTCGCGGATCGGCCACGCGAGCTGAGCGAGACGCCGCTGATCTATCCTGCGCAGGGTGGGTTTTATGAGGCGCTACAAGATGTCCAGGTGCGGCGCAACGTCACCATCGTGCGCTCGGCCAGAGCCTTGAAGCAGATCGACGCGCTTTTCAATCAGGGACGCTATCTCGAGGCCTGGGAGCTGGCCCGGAACATGGAGGCCGAGTTGCGCGCGATGGCCGCGCAAACCGAGGACGCGCAACTGGTGGAGGACGCGGACCTGTTCCGCCGTTATCAAATGACTCTGGCCCGGGCCTTGGGCTACGACCCGGCCCTGGAGCGTCCCTCGAGCGTCTCCCCGCCCGAAGAGGGTTCTGCATTCCCACCCGCTTCAGCGCCCACGCCCACGCCGCCGATCATTGAGATAAAATAGGCGCAATTACAGGTGCGACGCACGTTCGACTGTGCGTCGCACCTGTACCAAATCAGGGCAACACTTCGAATCCATCGCAGTGCAATGGCCTCACCATGTGAAAATGCCGACGATCTAATGTGAGCACTTGACGCACACGTAATCGCTCGGCCATAGCTATCACAGTGGCATCAACGAAATCGAGATGAGCATCGGCATATTGTTCCAGTAAAGCAATGGCGCGGACTAAATCAGCGCGAACAGGCGTCGCGATAATCCAAGATGGACGCAAAAGTTCCTGTATTGTCTGACGCATCAAGGCATGACCCAACCGGCTTTCAACAAGGTATGCGACCTCGGGAAGAATAGTCAGCGGAACGATGAAAGCATCACGAAAGCGGAGCGCCACTTCAATGCAAGCATCGTGCGCTGCTTCAGCCGGATTGATCAGAGAAACAATAAAGCTTGTGTCAACAATCACCGTCATTATCCGTCTGCCAACCGTAAAGGGGATGGGCTTCGCGCTTCAATATTTCTTCGTCTTTGCCATCGGCTAAATCCATGGGGACAGCTTTATCACCTACGGTTTCGCTCAATTTGATCAGGCCCAGCAGCGGATTCTCTCGCGGTGGTTCAGGTTCGCGCCGCCACTCGGCGACATATTCGGATATCGCTTCACGAATAACGCTGGCGGTTGAACTGTGCCGTTCCTGCGCAATTCTTCTAAGATTGTCCAGCAACTCGTCTTCAAGTAGAACGGTTGTGCGCTTCATGGCATCTCACCTCATTGATTTATGACGCCTCGATAATAGCATAAGAAGGGTCAAAGATGAAAGGTAAAGGGGTGACGCACCTGGGGTGAAAATTGGACGCCAAACGCACATGATCGTATCATATCACGGTGGCCGCACTCAATTCACCGAATGCGCGGTCAGAACCAAAAATCTTCGGCTTATAAGTAGCAGGCTTCACGGGCGACCGCCCGCTGACACCCATGAAAGGGACGATGGGACCATAGGACGAAGAGACCATGGCCGAACCTAACCCCATCGTCCTATCGTCCATCGTCTCATCGTCCACCGGCCAACCAACCGACCTTGGACTTCGGACTTCGGACTTCGGACGCTATTTTCAAAGCAAAAACCCATGACAAACGAATCATCATCTCAAAACGAGCTTTTGGTCGTCATTCTGGACGATCTGGAAAAGCTACCCGACTTGCTTAACAAACTATACGAGGTGGGCGTTCCGGGCGTCACGCTGCTCGACAGCGTCGGCGGCAGACGGGCGCATTCATGGATGGAGGATTTGGGGCTGGGCGGTTTGGCCCGGCTTTTCCATGTCAACGAAATTCGCCAACGCACGCTTCTCGCCATCATGCCAGCAGACATGGTGGACGCGGCCGTTGCCGCGTCCGAGCAAGCTGTGGGCGATTTCAGCCGGACCGGAGCAGGTTTGCTTTTCACCGTTCCCTTGGGCCGAGTCGTGGGACTGTGCAAAACAGAAGCGCCTGAAGCGCCCGAAACCGCGCCCGTCGTGAGCCGGGAAGACCTGGTTTTGCGCGATTTGCCCGTCGCAGAAGCCGCGGCCATGTTGCACCTCGAACCGGTCACCGTGTTCGCGGACGCGCCGCTGAGCGAGGTCACCCGCGCGATGTTGCGCAGTCCATCCGCTCATGTGGTGGCTGTGGTCAGCGAGACCGGCCATCTGGTGGGCATTGTCACCTTACGCGATCTGGCGGACAAGATATTCTTCGGCGTCATGCCGGAGTTGTTCTTTGGCGAAGTGCACGATCGCGACCAGGCCGAAAGCTTCGTGCAAATGGCGGCCACGCGCTTGGCCCGCGACTGCATGATCGATCCGGTGGCCGTGCACGCCGATGATCCCATCAGCGCGGCCTTTCGCTTGATGCATGAACATCGGCTCCCGGCCCTGCCCGTGGTTGACGACGAGAACCGCGTCGTGGGCGTGGTCAGTCTCCTCGAGCTGTTGGCGTTGACGCTACGCATGCAAGGAGAGGAGACGACCCGTTCATGAACGAAGCATTGCTCGCCTCCACCATCTTTATCCTCACATACGCCATCATCGCCACCGAGCGCGTGGACCGCACCGTGGCCGCACTGGTGGGCGGCATGGCCGCTATTTTGCTCATTCCTTCTTATACTCAGGAAACCGCGTTTCACGCCATTGATCTGAACGTCATTTTCTTGTTGGCGGCCATGATGATCATTGCCAACATCTTGAGCGAAACCGGAATTTTTCAATGGTTGGCCGTGCGCGCGGTGCAATTGGGGCGAGGCGATCCTGTTCGCATCATCCAGGTGTTGGTGCTCGTGACCGCCCTCACCTCGGCCCTGCTGGACAACGTGACAGTGGTGGTGCTTATGGCTCCGGTCACTTTATTTGTGGCTTCCAGTCTTGAGGTCAGTCCTGGGCCGTTCCTCATCGCCGAAGTTCTGGCCTCGAACATCGGCGGCGCGGCCACGCTCATCGGCGATCCACCCAATATTCTCATTGGCAGCGCGGCCAACATCAGTTTCACCCAATTTCTCGTCAATATGGGGCCTTTGGTCGTTGTCAGTCTGTTCTTTTTCGCTTTGTTGTTGCCGTTATTGCTACGCCGGGTGATGTCGGCTTCAGCTTTGGGCGCAAAGAAAACCCTCAATTTACAGACCGAAGGTCTCATTGGCCAACCTGTTCTATTGCGTCAATCACTTGTCATCCTCTCGCTCGTATTCATTGGTTTTCTCTTACACAGTGTTTTGAATCTTGAAACGGCCACCGTGGCCCTCACCGGAGCGGCGTTGTTGCTTTTATGGTCGGGGCGCGATGCACATCATACATTGCGCGAGGTCGAATGGTCCACATTATTCTTTTTTGTAGGTCTGTTCATTCTGGTTGAATCGTTGGTGGAAACAGGCGTCATTGCCCTGGCCGCACAAGAAGTGCTGCGCATCACCGGCGGAAGCCTGCCCATCACGACCATGACCATTCTTTGGGGCTCGGCCCTGGCCAGCGGCATCATCGACAACATTCCCTACACCGCAACCATGATCCCCTTGATTCAAGATTTGGGCGCGCGCGGCATGGACACCTGGCCGCTGTGGTGGGCGCTGACCATTGGCGCGGATTTTGGCGGCAATCTCACCCTCATCGGCGCTTCGGCCAATGTGGTGGTGGTCAGCTTCGCGCAACGAAGCGGCCATCGCATTACCTTTGCTCAGTTTCTTCGATACGGCGCCATCACCACCTTTCTCACCATTGCTTTAGGCGCGATTTACGTCTGGATTCGTTATTTGTAGGATGAGAGATTCATGCGCATTGGAATCGACGCTCGACTTCTTTATTATCG
>JAADII010000088.1 GCA_013151415.1 Chloroflexota bacterium | reverse complement strand
CGAAACCCTCATCCAAACCCTATCTTCCGCTCGGGTTTACGACCTTAGCCAGGATTTGAGCATTTTTACGCCGCCGTGGCCGGGGGATAAGGCGCTGGAGATCACCTTTTTCAAGCGGCTAACCGGCGCTTATGGCGGCGGACAGGGCGCGAACGGCCAGTTCATCACCTGGAGCAATACGGTGGGCACGCACCTGGTGGGCGAGCGAGCCTTTCATTCGGGGGGCCGCGCGCTGTCCGACGTGCCCTTGAGCGCGGTGATGGGGCCGGGCGTCATCGTGGATATTTCCGACCTGGTCTCCGATTACAGCGTTTATACGCCGGAGATGATCACCAGCCGCGCGGATGTGCGCAAAGGCGATATTCTCATCATCAACACGGGCTATCATCGCTATTCGTGGGATCAGCCCGATATTCACAACCCCAACGCGCAGGGCGAGGTGGAAAACAAAGAATTCGGCTTCCTGGTGCGACATCCGGGGCCGTCTATGGAGTTCTTCAAATGGGCCATCGACATGGAGCTCAAGGTGGTCGGCGTGGATTGCGGTTCGGCCGAGCACCCCATGAACACGCCCATCCGCTATATGCACCCCGCGGAGTTCGCCAAGGCCGAGGCCAAGCTCAAGGCCGAGTATGGCAAAAGCTGGGATGAAATGTTCCCGCCCGAAGAGTATTACCGCCTGACGCATATCGCCATGCCCAAGGCGCATCTGCTGCTGGCCGAATCCATCGTGGGCCAGATCGATGAGCTGAACAACCAGCGGGCCTGGATCATGTTGCCGCCGCTGCCCTTCATGGAGGTGGAAAGCTCGTGGGTGCGCGCGGTGGCCTATCGTCCGCCCGAGGGCATGGACGAGGAGACCTTTTTCCAGATGATGGCCGCGGCCGAGGTGCTCGATTTCACATTGCCTTTCAGCGTGCAAACGCCGCAATGGGCCAATTACGAGCCGTTGGTGGTGAAATACGTCAAGCGCACCGGCGGACAGAACTTCGGCATGGGTCGCAACACCTCCATTTGCACGGCCAGCTTTCATCTGGCCACGCATATGGACGGCGAAAAACACTTCTGGGCCAACGGTCGCACCATCGGCCAGGTTCCGCTCACCCACTGGATCGGCCCCGGCGCGATTGCGGACATCTCGCACATGGTCTCAGACCTCGATGTCTACACGCCGGAGATGATCGAGAGCGTGGTGGAAGTGCGCGAGGGCGATATTCTCATCCTGAAAACGGGTTTCCACAAATACGGCTGGAACAGTCCCGATTCGGACGAATTCCGCTACATGGTGCGGCATCCCGGCCCTTCGCCCGATTTCTCCGATTGGGTGATCGCCAAGAAAATCAAATGGCTGGGCATCGACGCGGTGAGCCAGGATCATCCCATGAACACCATTCAGCGCCTATGGCATCCCAAGACCTTCGAGGAGGCCAATCGCAAGCTGAAAGAGAAGTTCGGCAAGGAATGGGACGAGATGTTCCCGCTGGACAAATACTACCAAGACACTCACCTGAACCTCTTCCCCAAGGGCATTGTACACGCCGAAAACCTGGGCAAAGACATCACCCACACGCCCAGCGGTCGTTACTACATCGGCGCGTATTTGCCCAAAGGCATGGAGACCGCGTCGATGTGGGGAAGATTTGTTGCGATCCGTTCAGGGAAATAGACCAAATATAGACCAACATAGACCAATGTAGACCAATATAGACGAATGCTTTCGGAGGTGAGGAGTGCCGTTCAAATTTGAGAAGCTAGAGGTTTGGCAACTCTCTCTAGAATATTTGAAGCTGTTGTATCGTATCAGCGCCAGGCTCCCCTCAGATGAACGTTATAATCTCAAGTCACAAATCAGACGCGCCGGGACCTCTATCAACTTGAACATTGCTGAAGGCTCGACAAGCCAAACAGATGCTGAGCAGACGCGCTTTCTTGGTATGGCTATCCGTTCATTGTACGAAACCGTGTCATGCCTCCATATCATTCATCAGTTAGACTATTGTCCGGATCGAGAAGATTTGCGCATTGCATATCGCGCGGCTGAGCGATTGTCCATCAAACTCCATAATATGCGGAAAGCCCTCTCTTCTTCGCAAAACCAGCTTCGTGAGCCTGCTCCTGAGTATTTTTCTGCACTCGGTGAAGCAGATCCTTTTGCCTAGAAGTTACTTTATGGTCTATATTGGTCTTATGGTCTATGTTGGTCGAGTTTGGTGTAACCCCCATGTTAATCTCTCGGAGAGATGCCCATGAAACCAGCCCCATTCAAATACCACGCGCCGCGGTCGGTGGATGAAGCGGTGGAGTTGCTGGCGCAGTATGGCTACGACGCCAAAGTGTTGGCGGGCGGCCAGAGCCTGATCCCCACCATGAACTTTCGCCTGGCCCAGCCGGCCGTGCTCATCGACCTGAACGCCATCCCCGACCTGGCCTATATCTCACCCACCCGCGACGGCGGCCTGCGCCTGGGCGCGATGACGCGGCACGCGACCGTGGAGCGCGATCCGCAAGTCGCGCAGATCGCGCCCCTGGTGAGCGCAGCTATGCCCCTGATTGCGCATCCGGCCATTCGCAACCGCGGCACCTTCGGCGGCTCCATCGCGCACGCGGATCCGGCCTCGGAACTGCCGGCCGTGATTCGGGCCTTGGCCGCGCGGGTGGTGGCCCGCAGCCAACGCGGAGAGCGCACCATCGAGGCCAAAGATTTCTTCCTGGGCGTGTTCACCACGGCTTTGGAGCCGGATGAGATGGTGGTGGAGGTGCGCATTCCGCCCATGCCGCGCAATAGCGGTTGGTCGGTGCGCGAGGTCGCGCGACGACACGGCGATTTCGCACTGGTGGGCGCGGCGGCCTGGGTCCAGTTGAACGGCGGGGGACGGTGCAGCGACGCGCGGCTGGCCTTCTTTGGCGTGGGCGATGGCCCGGTGCTGGCCGAAAAGGCCGCGGCCTTGCTGGCCGGCCAAACGCCCGATGACGATCTCATCCAGGCCGCAGCCGATTTGGCCGCTCGCGAGGAAGTGGACCCCAGCAGCGACATCCACGCCACGGCCGAGTTCCGTCGCCATCTGGTCAGGGTGTTGGCGCGCCAGGCCCTGAGCGAAGCCTTCCAACGCGCAGGACAAGGAGGTTGATGTGAGCGAACGAATCGAAATCACCGTCACCGTCAATGGCCGCTCATATACGCGGGCCGTGGAGCCTCGGTTGCTCCTCAGCGACTTTCTGCGCCACGAGCTCGACCTGACCGGCACGCATGTGGGCTGTGAGCATGGCGTGTGCGGCGCGTGCACCGTGCTCTTGGACGGCGCGGCCGTGCGTTCGTGCCTCATGTTCGCGGTGCAGGCCGATGGCCACGAAATCATGACCGTCGAGGGTCTCGCTCCCGCAGGCCCGGAGCAGATGCATCCTTTGCAGGAGGCGTTTCGCGAGGCGCACGGTTTGCAATGCGGCTTCTGCACGCCGGGCTTTCTCATGACTCTGGTCCCCTTCCTCCAGGAGCATCCCAACCCCACCGAGTCGGAAATCCGCGAAGCCATTTCGGGCAATCTTTGCCGCTGCACGGGCTATCAAAACATCGTCAAGGCCGTGCAGATCGCTGCCGAGGCG
>JAADII010000095.1 GCA_013151415.1 Chloroflexota bacterium | reverse complement strand
TGGGTCCCGCCTTTGCCCTATCCCTCGGATTACAACGCGCTCCAGGATGTCATCGCGCATCTGCGCTCGCCCGATGGCTGCCCCTGGGATCGCGAGCAAACTCACGAAAGCCTGCGGCCTTATCTTCTGGAAGAGACGTATGAGGTGTTGGAAGCCATCGACCAGGAAGACGCCGCGAAGCTGGCCGAGGAATTGGGCGATCTCTTGATTCAGATCGCGCTTCATGTGCAGATCGCCACCGAAGAGGGCGAGTTCAAAATGGGGGAGGTTATAGCTCGCGTGGTGGAGAAGCTGGTTCGTCGCCATCCCCATGTGTTCGGCGATGTGGACGTGGCCGATGCGGCCGAGGTCGCGCGTAACTGGGAGGTCATCAAGGCGGCCGAACGGGCGAAGAACAAGGAGGATAAGGCGACCGCCGAAAAATCCATGCTGGACGGCATTCCACGCGCGTTGCCGGCCCTGGCCCTGGTGCAGACTTACGTCGAACGGTTGGCCCGCGTGGGTTATCCCGCTGCGACGGCCGCGGCCGGCCTGGATGAAGACGCGCTGGGACGGGCATTGTTGACGCTGGTCGAGCAGGCCCAATCGGCCGGGCTGGATGCCGAATCCGCGCTGAGAAGACAGGCCCGGCTTTTGCGCGAACGTCTGCAAACGGTCGAACGTCTCGCGGCCGAGCGCGGCCACAGGCTTACCGAGCTGGATCAAGCGCAACAACGCGCGCTGTGGACCAAAGATTAAATTGCTTTGAAAACGTTTTTATTCCCATTCTCCAGGAGGAAAAAAACCTATGAAATTTATCGATCTCACCATGCCCCTGGGCATCGGCACGCCGGCCTGGCCCACTTACGAGCCTCTGCAAGTGAAATACTTCAAACGCCTTGCGCCCAATGGCGCCAATGGCCAGATCGTCACCCACAGCAATCATGTGGGCACGCACCTGGACGGTGAAATCCACTTCTACACGCCGGGCAAGGACATCGCATCGCTGGACTTCGATTATCTCACCGGTGAAGCCGCGATTGTGGACCTGAGCGATGTGTGCGGCGATTACGATGTCTACACCCCGGAGATGATCGAGGAGCGGGTCGAGGTGCGCGAGGGTGACATTCTCATCATTCACACCGGCTATCATCATTTTGGCTGGGATCAGCCTTACGGCAACGAGGTGCGCTACATGGTCATGCATCCTGGGCCGGATGCGCGCTTTGCGCGTTGGTGTGAGGAGAAAAAGATAAAGTGGATCGGCGTCGATTGCGGCAGCGCGGACCATCCCATGAACACGAAGATTCGCGACTGGATGCCTGCACAGGCCAAACAGGCCGACGAGCATTTCCGCCGCAAATACGGCAAGCCCCTGGCCGAATACTTCACGCCCGACATGTATCAGATGATGCATCTGTGGATGTTCCCCAAGGGCATCATCCACGCCGAATGCGTGGGCGGCGACATCGACCTGCTGGTGAACCGCCGCGTGCGCGTGGGCTGCTTCCCCTGGCGCTTCGTCGATGGCGAGTCGAGCATCGCCCGTATCGTGGCCATGGTCGCAGACGACGAATACGAAGAACTCATGGCGCGCAAGGCCGAACTGCCCAAAACTCGCTTCGGCGATTGCTATGATCCCGAACACGTAAAACGTCTCGGCGGCCGCGGCCGGACGTATTAAAAAATGACGGCCATCTGCTGAGATGGCCGTCATTCGTTATGGAAAAGTCGGGGCGAGAGGATTTGAACCTCCGACCTCACGGACCCGAACCGTGCGCGCTAACCGAACTGCGCTACGCCCCGATAACGCCACTATTATATCGAAAAGCTTCTTTTCTGGCAAGCTGTTGGCTTTGGCGCGGGTGCGTTTCAGAATAGGGGCCGTTGGTTTGGCTCCGCGCGCCCCAAATTGAAACGCCCCTTTGGCGCGGCCGCAGGTGCGGTTCAAAGGGAGGGTGTGCGAAAGCTCACGGACGCGTTCCGGCAGGCGGCCAGAATCTAAAATGCATCCGAAGAAAGCAAGAAAATTGACCGTCCTTGTTCTTTCATGATACGATGACTCAGAATCGTTCCCTATTGCGTCAAAGCAAGCGCTCTGTCTCCAAAATGGCTGTCATCGAAGTCGATCAAAGTGGGCGAATCGAAGTGCTGACAGAAAACACTGCTTTGGGTTTCTCCAATGCAATCCAGGCAAGCATACTGATTTCAGCTCCGGTCAAGCGAAAAGTGAGCACAGTTTTGCGTGAGCGGGGTGTTCGCTCAAAGATGATTAGTATTCGTATGTTTGCTGCAAGTCTTTTTCTCCTGCTCGAAAATTATCTAGACCTGATCGAAATCATTACGATTGATCAGGAATTTCCGGGTTGGGAGCCACAAATCAAGGGATTGCTATTGTCGCACATTCGAGAACGAGCGCCAGATTTCGCCAGCGAGCATATTGTGTTTAGCCAAATTGGGAAAAAGTCCCCCGCGCATGAGGTGGCATGGCGCACCTTTCGAGGAAAGCGTACGCCTGAGAAAAAGCCCACTTCAACGGAACTATTACGATTTTGTTGAGCGCCCTAACACAAAAAAACGCCGGGTGGGCGCCTGTATCAGGGCGCTCGCAGCCTGGCTACAGCCCCGGACTGGTTACCGGTGACTTCACCAGGCCACCCAGCTTTGTCAAAATTATATGCTGTTTCGCCGCGTCTGTCAAGCAATTTCGCGGAACTCTGATATCCTCCTGATATTCGGTTACGGCTAAACCGCCATATGCAATACGTCAAGGAGCACCCCATGCAACCCTTTGAAAAACTCGGCGCGTTTTATCTGGGCAAAGAGTATGACATCGAAACCGGCGAGTTGACCGATGACCTCGTCATGTACGACGCCCGCGACCTTACCACGCACGCGGTGGTCGTCGGCATGACCGGTTCGGGCAAAACTGGCCTCTGCATCGATATTCTCGAAGAGGCCGCCATTGACAGCGTCCCGGCCCTACTCATCGATCCCAAGGGCGATATCACCAACCTGTTGCTCACGTTCCCCGACCTGCGCCCCGAAGACTTCGAACCGTGGGTCAATGTGGACGACGCGCGGCGCAAAGGATTGAGCGTGGACGAATATGCGCGCACCATTGCGCAGACCTGGCGCGAAGGGCTCGCGCGCTGGGGGCAAGGACCGGAGCGCATCCGCATGTTGAAAGAGAGCGCGGAATTTCGCATCTACACGCCCGGGTCGGACGCAGGTTTGCAAGTCTCCATCCTCTCCTCGCTTCAAGCGCCCGCGCTCGATTGGGACGAGGACGAAGAGGCGTTGCGCGAGCAGATCCAGGGTACGGTGAGCGCGTTGTTGGGACTGGCCGGCGTAGACGCGGACCCGCTCAAAAGCCGCGAGCACATCCTCCTTTCCACCATCTTCGAGTATTTCTGGAGACGCGGCGAAGATTTGGACATGGCGCGGCTGATTCAGGCCATTCAGGACCCGCCCGTGCGCAAGTTGGGCGTGTTCGATGTGGACACCTTTTTCCCGGAAAAGGACCGTTTCGAGCTGGCCATGTCCTTAAACAACATCATCGCCGCGCCCGGCTTTGCGTCCTGGCTGGAAGGCGAACCTTTGGATATCGCCGCCATGCTCCACGCCCCTGATGGCAAGCCTCGTCACAGCATCTTTTACATTGCGCATCTTTCCGAAGAAGAGCGCATGTTCTTCGTCACCCTGCTCCTGGAACAGGTCATCGCCTGGATGCATCAGCAATCGGGCACGACCAGTCTACGGGCTTTGCTTTATATGGATGCTGTATTCGGCTACTTTCCGCCTATAGCCAATCCACCTTCCAAAAAGCCTTTGTTGGTCCTGATCAAACAGGCGCGCGCATATGGTCTGGGCGTGATCCTCGCCACCCAAAACCCAGCGGATATTGATTACAAGGGCCTCACCAACGCCGGCACCTGGTTCATCGGCAAATTGCAGGCCGATCGCGACAAACAGCGTCTGTTGGATGGATTGCAAACAGTTACTGGCGCGGCCGGTCGCGGTTTGAATCGTCGTCAGATGGAAAAAATCATTACAGCTCTTGATTCGCGCGTCTTCGTGCTACATAATGTTCATGAAGATGAGCCGATCATTTTCAAAACACGCTGGGCTATGAGCTACTTACGCGGGCCATTGGCGCGACGCCAGGTGCGCGTCTTGATGGACCCATTGAAAGCGCGCTCCGAGCCGGGCGAAGTCAGACGAGCGGCCGCCTTTGCGCCCACAGCCGCGGCCGCTCCCATGCCCGCGGCCGAACCAAGCGAAACGCTCCCCGAGGGCTACTCCACCACCCCGCCGGTTCTGCCGCCATCCCTTTCTCAGGCTTATTTGCCCATTCAAACCAGCCCCAATCGCGCCCTGATTCAATTGGAGAAGACATTGGGCCGACAACTGCGCGCCGAGGACACGCGGCTGGTGTATGAGCCCGGTCTCATTGCATTGGGTCGGGTGCGCTTTGTTGACCGTCGTCGCGGGGTGGATGCGATGAGGCGCATAGGTTTGGTGGTCGAACCAGATGCACTGAGCGCGGTCATCCGCTGGGACGAAGCCCAGGAAGTGTCGTTGGAGCCGGATGATCTATTAGACGAGCCAGACGCGGACGAGGCGTGGTTTGCGCAGCCGCCCGAATCGCTCAATACGCCGCGCGATCTCAAAGCCTATGCCAAGGACTTCAGCAACCACCTTTACCACGAGCAGCGCCTGCCCCTTCTTTATCATCCCACCCTCAAGCTCTACAGCCGGCCCGACGAGTCGGAGCGCGAGTTCAAAGTGCGGGTGCAAATGGCCGCGCGCGAGCGTCGCGACGCCGAGGTGGAGAAGCTGCGCAAGAAATACCGGCGCACCCTCGACCGTTTGGAAAAGCGTTTAGAGCGAGAACGCGAGGAGTTGGCCGAAGATAAGGCCGAGTTCAAAGCCCGCAAGGTTGAAGAAATGGTTTCGGGCGCGGAAACCGTATTGGGCTTGTTCGGCATTTTCGGACGCCGCAGGAGCGTTTCCGCCGCCCTAACCAAACGCCGCATGACCGCCAGGGCCAAGGCCGACATCGAGGAATCCGAAGCCGAAATCGCGCGCCTGGAAGAAGAGCTAGAAGAGATGCAACAGGAAATCGAGGATGGCGTGGCTGAAATCACTGAGAAATGGGAGGAGGCGCTCGAGGAAATCGATGTATACGAGGTGAAGCCCCGTCGCGTCGATGTGCAAGTGGATGTGATCGCACTGGCTTGGCTGCCCTATTGGGAGATCAGCTATCGCTCGGCGGGAGATCGATTGGCTGTGGGACGCATCTCCGCCTGGACATGAACGATGAGCGCTCTGTTCTCGCTGTTGCTCTTTTTCCTTTGTCTTAGCGGTCTGATCATTCTGGCCTTTGGTTTTGCGTTGTTGGTGTGGTTGCGTCGCCTCGCCAGCTCCATAACCACCCCGGCGCACACCCGTTCATCCGCGGATGACGCTATTGAGGTCGATTATGTGTTGTTGGAGCAGGCGGGTGGTTTGGAAATCGATCTGGATGAAACGCAACGCAGCAATATAGCGGGCGCGGAGAAGAAAGACAAAGCGGTCTAACGTCATTTCCGCCCCGATAACTGTTGGCCCTCGATGTTGAAGGGCTTTATCGCCATAAAGACCCGAACCCCGAACGATCAACTGTGAACGTCATTCACGAGGAGAACCCATGAGCACGCTTGCCATTATTGATGCGAATATTCGCAGCGGTCAGGATGAGTTGGCCCGCGAAGATGTATTGGCCCGTTTGCTTAAGTACGAAGGCCCCTGCGTGACGCCGCTATGGGTGAACTGGCTGCGCGAACGCGCGGATCTGCGTCTCGTTTGTCTTGTCCATAAGCTTGAGTGGTTCGATGATTTCCTCATCGATGTGGTTCGAGATGCGCAAGGCGTGACCGGCACGCGGGCCGCGCTTTCGTTTGGCGGGCGCGTCCAGTTCGATAATTTGATGGAGATCCCGTTGGTCGCGGTTGGCAATCAGCGCCTGCACGCGGCCACTGTGCGCATTGTGTTGTTGCCCGGGCATGATCGAGCGGCATTCGACGCCATCTGGAACTTGCCCGTCCATCCCAATGTGCGGCCTGTATGGCTGTTGCGCACCTATCATGGTTTCGACGCGGATCTCAATATGTTGTTGCTCTCCGATGATGTCGCGGCCATCAATGGTTATGTCATGAGCTGGATTCGCCCTGTCACTGGCGTGGCCGACACCACCGTCACCGATGTGCTCGACTGGGCCATGCTGGCCAGCTCCGAGCAAATGATCGAGCTGGCCGAGCAATTCTTTCGTAAGGAATGAACGCGATGTTCGCATTGGGGCTATGGCGGTTTGGCGCACCATGAGCTATTCCATCGATTTCTGACTTCGGACCATTTTCAAAGAGGAGTTTTCACCCATGTACGAACAGATCCAATTCGATGTCAGCGACGGCGTCGCGACCATCGCTCTCAATCGGCCCGAGCGCCTAAATGCGCTTACGGGACAAATGACCAAGGAATTTCTCGACGCGCTCAAGAGATGCACGCGCGACGCGGGAGTTCGCTGTGTGGTGATCACAGGCCGCGGTCGCGGCTTTTGCGCGGGGCAAGACCTGGCCGAATTTCAGGCGGTGAAGCCGCCCTTTTCGGTGGCCGAGCATCTGCGTCGCGGCTTCAATCGCGTCGTGTTGGGTCTGCGCGGTCTGGAGAAGCCGGTTGTCGGCAAGATAAACGGGGTGGCCGCGGGCGCGGGATTGGGTTTGGCCCTGGCCTGCGATATTCGTCTCGCCTCGGACCAGGCCCGTTTCACGGCCGCGTTCATCGGCATTGGCCTGGCCCCTGACACTGGGGTGAGCTGGCTCCTTCACCAGTTGGTTGGCCCGGCCAAAGCATTCGAGATACTGACCACCGGCGTCAAGGTGGACGCGAACGAGGCTTTGCGGCTGGGGCTGGTCAATCGCGTGGTTCCGGCCGACGAACTGGATGCAGCCGCGGCCCAATTGGCCGCGCAATACGCGCAGGCGCCCACGCGCGGCATAGGCCTGACCAAACGCGTGCTCAATCGCGTGGCGGCCATGAGCCTGGCCGAGGCGCTGGAATACGAAGCTCAGATACAGGATATCGCCATTCGCACCAAAGACCATCGCGAGGGCGTGGCCGCGTTTCTGGAAAAACGCGCGCCGCGCTTCATAGGCGAATAAACGCCGCCATCGTTTCCACATTACTGGTTTGGGCGCGAATGACGATGTAAATGCTCTTTTATGGCCGCGCGTACGCGAGGGCCAAGACGGATGAAGAGAACAATTATCGCGGCCAAGATAATGAAAGCCGCTATGAGAAGATAAGGCCGCGCTCGAATATAGGCCATCACCTGGGCCGGTTCGAGCGCCACCAGCCCCGCTCCCACCGCGGCCGCCAGAAACACGCTGGGGCTGCGCACCAGGACGGCGATGGTGACCAAACGCGGGATGGGATAGCTAGATAAGCCGCCCAAGAAATAGGGAATGTCGCCGATAGGGCCGAGGAAAACAAGCGCCCATAACCAGGCCGAATCTGCATGAAGCACATGCTCCCACTGTTCCAGGCGCTCTTTGCCAATAATGCGAATGACAAAGGGTCGTCCTAGCAGTCGCGCCAGCGTGATGGCCAGGGCTGCGCCCAAGGCCAAGCCTATCACCCCAAACATGCCGCCCGGCCACACGCCATACACCCATCCGGCCGCCACTTGCACCGGATAACCAGGTATGGGAGCGACCACAATCTGAAGTGCATTGATGACAATGAGAGCCACCGGCCCGATCATGCCCAGGCCCTGAAGCCAAAGCCTGGCTTGGTCCAGGCTGGTCAGATAAGTCTGCAACCGTTCGCGAAAAATAAAGGCCAACGCAATGAGGATGAGAAGCGTGACTATCGCCAGCCACTGTTGCCAGGTGATCTTGCGGAAGCTCTGCATCATCTGAAGGGTTCTCCGATAATTTCCAAGATGTCAGGCCCATACGCTCTCAGCTTCCAGGGCGTGAGCAGGTCGGTGTTGGCCAGTTCCTCCATAGTCCGAGGCGCCGCGCGCGCCAAAGCCTTGAGCACCTGATTCGTGAGCACGACATCCGCATCGACCCCGCGTTCAAGCGCTGTGCGCGTGCGCCAGGAGCGCAAGCGTTCATAACGTTCCTGCACTTCAGGATCAGGGCGTCGGCCGCCTTGTCTTTCGGGCGGCGAAGGAGGCGGGTTTTGACGGCCGCGGCGAATGGTTTTGATCAGCGCTCGCGCCAGGTGCTCTGGCAGGCGCTTGGGTATCTCTTTGATGCGGCGGAGGGCTTCGGTGGATTGAGGTTGTTCGCGAGCGAGCGCCATCAGGGCCTCGGTGCGCAGAATTTTATAAGGCGGGACGTCTCTGCGCTGAGCGCGGTTTTCGCGCCACTGGAACAAAGCCTCCAGCACGGCCAACTCCTGTCCGCTTAGTTCGTGCACGCCTGCAAGACGCCAGAAGTCGGGCGGCTCTTTCTCTTCCCAGTGGATGGCGGTGAGAGAGGCGAACAGATCCTGCGCCTCTTCCCAACGCCCTCGCTTCCTTAGCTCCTCTTCCTGTTGATCGCGCAATCGCAACAAGTAGTGGGTGTCCAGTCGCGCATATTCCAATTGCGCGCGACTCAGCGGTCTTTTGCCCCAATCGGTGCGTTGCATGCGTTTGTCCAACTTCACGCCAAAGCGGTCTTGCAGTAAAGAGGCCAATCCAACTCGCGGCCAACCCAAGATGCGCGCGGCCCACATGGTGTCGAACACGCGGGCAAATCGCAGGCCGAAATCTCGATCGAGAAGAAGCAAATCGTTTTCCGCCGCATGGATCACCACCTCGATTTCCGGATCGCTTGTCACTTGTTGCAGAAAAGCCAGGTCGCGCAGGGCCAATGCATCGATGATGTAATCGGTCGTTTCTGTGGAGACCTGCACCAGGCACACGCGATGATAATAGGCGTACATGCTATTCGATTCCGTGTCCAGTGCGAACCGGCCCGCCTTGCGTAGATTGGCGGCCAGGAGCGCGAGGGCTTCTGATGTGGTGATGAGGATTGGCGGCTGCATTGGCGTGGCGCAGATATGATAACGCGACAAGGATGAACAGGCAATGACATTATTATATGCGCTTATGCCGCTCTTTGGACAATCGCCATGATGACGCCAATCTCATTCTCCAGTGGCCAACCCACTGGGTTCGAATATTGAGCGTCATTTCCAGGCCCGGCCTCGCGTTTCGTCGCGCGGCTCGTTGTCCTTTCCGATTTTTGACAAACCATCATCTCGCCATTAGAATTCGTGCATTCTGGCACCAACTCACATTTTAGAGATCTGGCAGGCGCTGTGGCCCGCTTCTGACGCAGCAGTCATGTACGGCATTTTCATGTCGCAGCACGCCCCTTGTCTCCACGCCTGGGGCGTTCTTTTTGGTCATTGGCAATTGCGTCGTCTCCCCCTCAGGTGTTGACGTTTTTTGACACGAATTGACATGAATTCTACGAAGAAAAAGGCAAAGAAATTCGTGTTCATTCGCTCAATTCGCGTCCACTTCTCGTCCGAGCGAGAGGCTCAACGCTGAAGAGGGAGACTACTGGCAATTGACTTGGGCGGAATGAGCGTTGCGCGCGTTCAACAGGCCTTTTCATCCGTTATGTTGGCGTTTGGCGATAGGACGATGGCTCCATCGTTCGATCGTCTCGTTGTCCTATCGTCTTATCTTAACTGTTTAAGGAGGAGTTCCAGTCATGCTTCCACGAAAACTTGTTTCCCCGCGAGGCGCGCTGCGGGCGTCGGTTTTGGCGATGTTCGCGTTGTTGGTGATGGCGACAACTGTTTTTGCGGCCGAAGTCGCGCCTCAAGAGGCCAAGCCGGCGATTCCTTTGCTTTGGTGGCTGGGTCCGCTCGGCTCCATTGCCGCGCTGATTTTCGCCTATGTCTTTCATCGCTCGGTGATGGAGCGGTCTGAGGGCACGCCCTTGATGATCGAGATTGCGCAGGCCGTGCGCGATGGCGCCAGCGCCTATTTGAATCGTCAATATCGGGTCGTGGCCCTGGTTTTTGCCGTGCTTTTCGTATTATTTCTTATCCTGGCCTATGTAGCAGGGGTGCAAAACAAGGTTGTGCCCTTCGCCTTTCTCACAGGCGGTTTTTTCTCAGGGCTTTGTGGCTATATTGGCATGAAGACGGCCACCAACGCCTCGGCCCGCACCACCAATGCGGCTCGCGAAGGGTTGGATGGTGGGCTGCGCGTGGCCTTTCGCGCCGGCGCGGTGATGGGTCTGGTGGTGGTTGGCTTTGCCTTGCTCGACATTTCGCTCTGGTTTTTGATCCTTTACTACCTGTTTCCCATCAGCTTTTATGGTGACGTCAATAGCCTGCTTCCTCAGATCACCGTGATTATGTTAAGCTTTGGCATGGGCGCTTCCACGCAGGCGCTGTTTGCTCGCGTGGGCGGCGGCATCTACACCAAAGCCGCGGATGTGGGCGCGGACCTTGTGGGCAAGGTCGAGGCGGGCATTCCCGAAGACGATCCGCGCAATCCGGCCACCATCGCCGATAATGTGGGCGATAATGTGGGCGATGTGGCAGGCATGGGCGCGGATCTCTATGAGTCATATGCGGGTTCGATTCTGGCCACAGCCGCTTTGGGCGTGGCCGCGGTGAGTGTGGCCGGCAGCGCATTTCGGGCCGACGTTCCTTTGCTGGTGATGCAACTTCGTTATCTGGCGGCGCCATTGGCCCTTGCTGGCGTGGGCGTGTTTTTGTCCATCTTGGGAATCTATTTGGTGCGCACGCGCGAGGGCGCATCCATGGCGGAGCTGATGGGTTCCCTTGGGCTGGGCGTCAATGTCAGCTCCGTGGGCATCGCGGTCCTGGCCTTGCCTATTGTGTATCTACTGAAACTGCCCAACTGGTGGCAGGTGTGGATCGCTATTGTCGTGGGTCTTATTGTGGGCATTGTCATTGGCAAGTCCACCGAGTACTACACTTCATATGCATATAAGCCCACCAAGGGTATTGCCGAACAGGCTAAAACCGGTCCCGCCACTGTGATCATCGATGGTCTGGCCGTGGGCATGAATTCCACCATGATCCCGGTCATCACCATCGCCATCGGCATTTTCATCAGCTTCTACATCGTTGGCGGCGCGGCCAACACGTTGATGGGCCTCTATGGTGTGGGAATCGCCGCGGTGGGCATGCTCTCGACCCTAGGCATTACGTTGGCCACCGACGCCTACGGCCCCATTGCCGATAATGCCGGCGGCAATGCAGAGATGGCCGGCCTGCCGCCTGAAGTGCGCAAGCGCACCGATCAACTTGATGCCTTGGGCAACACCACGGCGGCCACGGGCAAAGGCTTTGCCATTGGCTCCGCGGCCCTCACAGCCATGGCCCTGCTCGCCGCCTATATGGAGGAGGTGCGCTTTGGTTTGCTGCATCTCCAGGGCGTGGAGCAGGTCTCGGTGGCCGGTGAAATGGTGGACGTGGCCACCATGAGCATTGAGCAGTTCATGGAGTATTACAATGTGACGCTGATCAATCCCAATGTGCTCATCGGCGTATTCATGGGCGCAGTGACCGCCTTCTTCTTCTCGGCGCTCACCATGAGAGCTGTGGGCCGCGCGGCCGGCGGCATGGTGGAGGAGGTTCGGCGTCAGTTCCGCGAGATGCCAGGCATTCTCAAAGGCGAACAAAAACCGGATTATGCCCGTTGCGTCGAAATCAGCACCGCAGCGGCCCAGCGTGAAATGATCGCTCCGGCCGTGCTGGGCATTGTTGTGCCGGTGGCCGTGGGTGTGCTTTTTGGGCCTGCGGGCGTGTTTGGTCTGTTGGCGGGCGCGTTGACCACAGGCTTCTCGCTGGCCGTGATGATGGCCAATTCGGGTGGCGCTTGGGACAACGCTAAGAAATATATCGAGGATGGCGCCTATGGCGGCAAAGGCTCAGAGGCGCACAAAGCCGCTGTCGTGGGCGACACTGTGGGCGATCCCTTCAAAGACACCTCCGGCCCGTCGCTCAACATCCTCATCAAACTCATGTCCATGGTGTCGGTGGTTTTCGCCGGTTTGGTGGTGGCCTTTGGCACCAGCGGTCTATTGGGCAATCTCTTTGGTTGATCCATTCAGCATGTTGCTGGAACGAGTTTGATCTCCAGAGTTGAAAAAGCGCCGCTTCGTTTCACCGAAGCGGCGCTTTCTCTTTTTCTCGCTCGGCGCGGCTCATCGAGGCTCTCTCATGCGCTCCGCCCCCTTTTAATGCGCTCCTGTAATTTTTCTGGCCACTGTGACGGGTCTTCCGAAGGGTAAGTGCGCAATTCGGGGCCGTTTGCTTGCAGCAATTCACGGGTGCTGCATTGCAATATTTTTTTGGCGGCGATGAGTCCGGTGGAGGTGGTGCCGGCTACGCCGTGGCTGAGCGTGCTCGCCCCCACCATATAAAGCCCCTCGATTTCTGTTTGAATGGGAAATGCGCCCGGCCCCACCTGCCTTGGCCCTTTGGCGATGCCATATAAACTGCCGCGCGTGGCGTTGATGTAATGCTCATTGGTTAGGGGCGTGCCCAGGCTCCAAAAAACCACATGTCGGCTGATGCCCGGCGCATAACGCTCCAAAGCTCGAAACATGCGCCAGGCCAGGTCTTCCTTTAGCGCTTCATAATCTGCCGAGCGCCGGCCTGTTTGTTCGTGACGCCATTTTGCGAACGGTTCGTAGCCCACAAAGGTGAAGGCTTCGCAGGTGTGATGGCCGCTGTGCATCTTGCTGGGGTCTTTGAGCGTGGTGACGGTGAGAAACATGGCCGGGGGCGTCTTGGCGCGCAGCGCGTAATCACCCAGGCCCAGTTGATAAAGCTCGTCGATGTTTCCACGATCGTAGAGCCAGTAATTGCCCGAATCGAGCCCCGCCGCGCGTAGGTCCATATCCACGGCGAAGAAGAGGCTCAGGGCAGAAACCGAATACTCGACGCGGTCCAGCTTCTTGCGCAAACGAGCGCTAAGGCGATCGCGGCCAATCAGCTTGCCGAAGGTCACCTCGGGATCCGCGTTGCTGATCACATAACGACTGCGGATCGCGTCGCCGTTGGCCAGCTCCACACCGATGGCGCGGCCCTTTTCCAGCAAAATGCGCGAGACGGGCGATTTCAACCGGATCTCGCCGCTGGCGCGCTTCAAGGCGCGCACGAACGCACGCGGGAGCGCAAATCCGCCCCCGCGCGGATACCACCCGCCATTGAAATAGTGATGCACCACCCCCGCATGGAAGAAAACCGAGACCTGAGAAGGGGGCAGACCATGATCGCCGGCCTGACCGCCCAAAATATCCTTGAGCAGAGGGTCTGAAACGAAATGATTGATGAGATCCTGCCCGGTGCGGCGACCCCAACGCAACACCGAGAGCGCGCTGCTGGTCGCGCCCATCGCCTCGCTCACCCCGCGCACCCGACCCAAACGGCCCAAATTGCCCATGAGCGCATCCACCGCGTCGAGATACGCGTCGATGCCCTCGGCCTCATGAGGAAAGCGCGCCTTCAAACGCTCTGCAAAGCGCTTTTTGCCTTTGGGGATGTCGAAGCGCTCATCGCCAACAATGATGTGATCGAAGCCGTCGGGGTTGATCTCGCAGAACTCCAGGTCTTGTGAAACGCCTAATCCTTCGTACACGCGGCGCAGATTGCCGCCCGGTTGCAAGTCGCCGATGTAATGAACGCCGGGGCTGAAACGATAACCCTGCAAAGTGAATGAGTGCGTCCAGCCCCCTGGAACTTCGTGTTGTTCGCAAACCAGGGTTTTCATTCCGGCCTGGGCCAGAGCCACGGCCGCGGTCAGGCCTCCGGCGCCCGAGCCAATGACGATAACATCGTAATCTGGATTCATGTAAACGCGCTCCCTAAATAAACTTCGTGCGTGAAACCGGCTAAAAAAGCGTTGAACCTCTTGCGCTATGCCGCGCGTTCGACCGAAATGACGTTTCGCACCCGTTCGATGCGGTTGAGCACGCGCGCAAATTGTTGCGCGTCCGACACTTGAATCGTGAGATAAATATTTGCTGTACGATGTTCGCGGTCGGTCTGACTGGTGGAGGCGCTAATGTTCACGCCTTCCGCGGCCAGCACCGTGGTGATATCGCGCAGCAAGCCCGAGCGATCCCATGCGCGCACCACAATGGGCACAGGATAAGTGGGTTGCGAAGGCCCCCACTCGACGTGTATGAGTCGTTCGGGATCGGGGCAATTGAGAATGTTTTTGCAGTCGGAGCGGTGGATGGTGATGCCGCGACCGCGCGTGATGTAGCCCACGATGGGCTCGCCTGGCAAGGGCTTGCAGCAGCGGGCGATGCGAGTGAGCAAGCCCTCGACGCCGATAATGGAAAGTTGATCGGCTGTGGGAGGGCTGGGAGGCAGGGCCGGGATCTGTTGCTCCTCTTCTTTGGCCGCCTGATTCTTGATATTGGTTAGCGCGCCGGCTAATCGCTGAACCGAGATGTCGCCATATCCGATCGCGGCCAGAAAGTCGTTCAGCGAATCGTAGTTCATGGCTTTGGCCACGTCTTCATAGCTGGTCGAACGCAGGCCAAATTGCTTCAACATGCGGTCTAAGGTTTGGCGACCGGCCTGGATATTTTGTTCGCGATCCTGTTTGCGGAACCAGGCGCGAATTTTCGAGCGGGCGCGGTTGGTGCGCACATAGCCCAGATTCTTGTTCAACCAGTCGCGCCCGGGACGGCTGTGTTTGCCAGTGATGATTTCGACCCTATCTCGATTTTGGAGTTGGTAGTCCAACGGCACCATTTTGCCGTTTACGCGCGCGCCCCGACAACGATGCCCCACCTCGGTGTGAATGTAGTAAGCAAAATCGATGGGCGTGGACCCCGCCGGCAAACTGATAATATCGCCCTTGGGCGTAAAGACATAGACGCGATCGCTGAAAAGATCGGTGCGGAGATTCTCCACCATCTCGGTGGGGTCCTCGCTCTCTTCTTCATATTGCACCAACGCCCGCAGCCAAGCCACCTTGTTGGCGAACTCTTCGTCGTATTTGCCTCCGCCTTCTTTATAGCGCCAATGCGCAGCCACCCCCTGCTCGGCCATTTCGTGCATCTCTTGGGTGCGGATTTGCACTTCCATGTATTTCCCCTCGGGCCCCACCACCGCTGTGTGTAGCGAACGATAACCGTTTTCCTTGGGCCTGGCGATGTAGTCGTCAAACTCGCCGGGAATGGGCGTCCACAAATTATGGATGATGCCCAACACCGCATAACAATCGGCCACCGACTCAACGATCACCCTGAAGCCGTGCACGTCGTACACCTCTTCAAAGGGAATGCCCTTGCGCTGCATCTTGCGCCAAATGGAGTAGATGTGTTTGGGCCTTCCGCTCACTTTTCCCTCGATCCCGGCTTTTTCCAGCTCCCTCTCGATAATTCGCACCACTCGTTTGATAAAGCGCTCGCGCCCTACGCGACGCTGGGCGATTTTGGCGCGCATTTGTTGATAGATGGCCGGTTGAAGATGGCGAAAGGCCAGGTCTTCCAACTCCCACTTTATCTGCCCCATGCCCAGGCGATTGGCCACCGGAGCGAAAATGTCCATGGTTTCGCGAGCAATGCGACGACGTTTGTCTTCGTTTTTGATTGCATCCAGCGTGCGCATGTTGTGCAAGCGATCGGCCAACTTGATGACCAAAATCAATGGATGCTCGGCCGAGCTGAGAAACAATTGCCGCATGTTTTCGGCCCACTCGGCCTGCCGCGATGGCGTTACGGCCCGTTCATCGCCATTGTGCGAGGGATCGTCACCCGCGCCGCGATTGTGCGTTGATTCCAATTGTTGACTGGTCTGTTTGGAGAGCTTAGTCACCCCCATAACCAGGTCGCGCACCTTGCGACCAAAAATGGCTTCGATCTCCGATGGCGTGAAGCCGGTGTCCTCGACCACATCGTGCAACAGGCCCGCGGCCAGGGTTTCGGCGTCTGCGTTGAGGTCGGCCAGAATATCGGCCACGGCCAACGGGTGGGTGATATAGGGCTGGCCTGAGCTGCGAAACTGCCCCCGATGTTGGCGTTCGGCCACTTCGTAGGCGCGACGAACCATCTCTCGGTCCTCAGGGCTGAGGTAATCGAGCTTGGATATGAGTTGGTCGATGGTGGGGGAGACGTATTTGGCCATTGAATTGCTTGGAGGCTCGTTTGGTCTGTTTGCAGTGGGCCATTATGGACGATGGTTCACGTTCCACTGGCCATTTCCGCCCGATTCTTATTATAACCCAATTTTGGATGGAGAGAGAATAAGAGCTATAATTAGGGGGTGGACGCCCAGGAGCCGCGCTCCGGGCGGCCATTTGCTGATCAAGACCTGTGACGACGCCGGGCGGCAAGGTTTTGGCTCCGCTTATGGCTTGCCGTCCGCTCCGCAAGTTGCGGCCGACGCGGTTTCCTATTTTTGTCCAACGTTTATTCGGAGTAAGTTTGTGGTGTTTAGCCGATTCCGACGCGCCAAAATCGACGTCGAAGACCAACGAAAACTCGATCAAAGCCTGGAAAAGACCCGTAGCGGCGTGTTGGGCCGCATCGGCTCCCTGTTTCAGGCCAATGAGATCACCGATGACCTGTGGGACGAGCTGGAAGAGGTTCTGATCATGGGTGATGTGGGCGTGGACGCGACGCTCAAGTTGGTGCAGGCCACCCGCGAGCGCGTGCGAAAGGAAGGCGTCAAGCGCACCGAAGACGCTTACCGCATCCTCAAAGAGGAGATGGTGCGCATCCTTCAGGCCGACGCGCCGCCGCTGGATATCGACAATCCCAACCGGTTGCTCACCGTCGTCCTGATCGTGGGCGTCAATGGTTCGGGCAAGACCACCAGCATCGGCAAGCTGGCCTGGCACTATCGACAACGCGGCAAACGCGTGGTGTTGGCCGCAGCCGACACCTTTCGCGCCGCGGCCATCGATCAATTAAAGATTTGGGGTGAGCGCGCTGGCGTTTCTGTCATTGCGCATGCGCCGGGGGGCGATCCCGGCGCGGTGGTGTATGACGCGATTCGCGCCAGCCAACAATCGCGCGACGCCGATATTTTGATCATCGACACCGCCGGCCGCCTGCACACCAATTACAATCTCATGAAAGAGATGGAAAAAATCCGCAACGTGGCCAAGCGTCAGGTGCATAAGGCCCCGCATGAGGTCCTCTTGGTGCTCGACGCCACCACCGGACAGAACGCCATTACTCAGGCGCAAAAGTTTGGCGAGAGCGTGGGCGTCACCGGCGTAATCCTCACCAAGCTGGATAGCACGGCCAAGGGCGGCGTGGTGTTGGCCATCGCCGATCAACTGGGCGTGCCCGTGCGCTTTGTGGGCACCGGCGAGAAAATCACAGACCTGGCCGAGTTCGATCCCTGGGTTTTTGTCGATTCACTACTTCAAGAAGAGAACCAAGAGGCAAAAACCACAAATTAGACACAAAAGCGCAAATTGCATTATTTCTACCTGTTATAAGTAACATATGGTCAATAATCATCAAAAAAAGGAGTTTATGGATAAAATGAGCGAAACGAGAACTTTGCTCGAATCCCTGGAGCAGCGTCTCCAGGCAATTCGGGGGCGTCTTTGACTGGCCTGCTCGATTGGCCGAACTGGAAGAACTGGATAAGCAAGCCTCCCATCCCAATCTATGGTCTGATCCTCGGGCCGCGCAAGATGTGATGCGTCGGCTGTCGGCTTTGCGCGAGCTCATCGATGGCTGGGAAAGCCTCCAGCGGCAAGTGCGCGACGCGTTGGAGTATCTGGAATTGGCCGAAATGGAGGAAGACGAAGAAGCGCTGCGCGAAATCGCGGAGGAAGCGAAGAAACTGGCCGAGGCCATTGACAAGCGCGAGCTGCAATTGGCTCTTTCGGGCGAGCATGATCAGGCCGGCGCTATTCTCACCATTCATGCTGGCGAGGGCGGCACCGAGGCGCAGGATTGGGCCTCGATGTTGTTGCGCATGTATTTGCGCTGGGCCGAACGACACGGCTACAAGACGACCATCACCGACACAACGCCCGGCGAAGAAGCCGGCATCAAGACCGCGACCGTGGAAATCGATGGGCCGTGGGCCTATGGCTATCTCAAAGGCGAGAAGGGCAATCATCGTTTGGTGCGCATCAGCCCCTTCGACGCGGGCGCGCGGCGCCACACCTCCTTCGCGATGGTGGAGGTGCTGCCCATCCTCGATGACGACATCGAGATCGAAATTCACCCCAACGACATCAAGATGGATGTGTTTCTATCGGGCGGCGCAGGTGGTCAAAACGTTCAGAAGAATGCAACAGCGGTGCGATTGACCCATCTCCCCACCGGCATCGTGGTCACCTGCCAAAACGAGCGCAGCCAGACGCAAAACAGAGAAACGGCCATGAAGGTGCTCAAGGCCCGGCTTTATCAGTTAGAGCGAGAGAAGAAACAGGCCGAGGAGGCTGCGCTGCGGGGCGAGTATGTGAAGCCCGGCTTTGGCAGCCGCATTCGCAACTATGTGCTTCATCCCTACCAAATGGTGAAAGACGAGCGCACCGGTTATGAGACCGGCAACGCCCAGGCCGTTCTTGATGGCGAGCTCGATCCCTTCATCGACGCATGGTTGAAGATGCAGGTGGGGGGTGATGGGAGCAAAAGAGCGAACGGTAAAGGTAAATAAAAAGGCGCAGGCGGCGGATGAAAACCGCC
>JAADII010000185.1 GCA_013151415.1 Chloroflexota bacterium | reverse complement strand
CATCATCACACCGAACATCTGGTGGACTTGCTGGCCGATATGCAGATGGTGGCCCGCAGCTTACCCGAGGCGGTGTGGTGAGTCTGGACGATAAGACGATAGGACGATGGACGATCTGATGGCCGCAAGGATGCCGAAATGGTCACCGGTCCAGACCGCCGTGAATTGAAATACCCCAATAGCGGATAGACATCTTCGCAAAACGAACGACCTCGGACGTTGGACATTGGACATTGGACGCTGAAACATGACCCCACAAACTCTTCTCACCGAATCCATGCTCTGGGAGGCCTTGAAAGAGGTCATGGACCCGGAGATCCCCGTGGTCTCGCTGGTGGATATGGGTATCGTGCGAGCGGTCGAGACCGATGGCCGCAACGTGACCGTGACCATGACGCCCACGTTCTCCGGGTGTCCGGCTTTGGTGGTCATGGAGCGTCTCATCGCCGAGAAGATGAAAGAGGTTGGCGCGGAAACGGTCGAGGTGAAGACTGTGCTCAAGCCGGCCTGGACCAGCGATTGGATCAGCGAAGAGGGGCGGGCCAAGCTCAAGGCGTTTGGCCTGGCTCCGCCCCCGGTTCATGGCGGCGATGTGAACATCATGCTCGTGCCCACGGTGGCTTGCCCGCGTTGCGACTCGACCAACGTGACCGTGAAGAACACCTTTGGCTCCACCCTGTGCCGGGCCATTTATTATTGCAACGATTGCCAGGACGCTTTCGAGCAGTTCAAGCCGTTGTAAGCGCCGTCGAAACTGTGAACCCTAAACCATGACCATCAACACGCTTGTTTTAGGTGATCCGCCCTTTGCCGACGCGCTGGCCGCGCTTTGTCGGAAATCCGGCTCTCGCGTCATTGTGGCCGATCTCGAAGAAGTGGCCGACGGCGTTTCGGACAACGCCGACGCTTATATTGCCGACATCATTGTCGATTGCACGCACCGGCCTGACAAAATCCAGTCTCTGACCATGCTGGAGATGCTCGTTCGTCCCAGCGCGCTGATTCTCACCTCGGCATTGACCGCCAGCGTCTCGTCGATTGCCGCGGATATGGGCGATCCCGGTCGCGTGGTGGGGTTTGCCGTGATCCCGCCCCTGAAAAAGGGCGATGTGGTGGAAGTGGCGCGCGGATTGCGCACCTCGGACAAGGCCTATAAGGCCGCGTTGGGTTTTTGGCGCGGCCTTGGCCTGGTGCCGGTGGAGGTGGGCGATGGTCCGGGCCTGGTGCGCGGCCGGGTGTTGGCGTGTTTGGTCAACGAGGCCGTCAGCGCGCTGCACGAGCGCGTGGCCTCGGCCGGTGATATCGACACAGCCATGAAACTGGGAACCAACTACCCCCGCGGCCCGCTGGAATGGGCCGAGTATTTGGGCGTCGAGACCATTTACGGCGTCATGACAGGGCTTTACAACGAATGGCTCGAAGATCGCTACCGCCCTCACCCACTCCTAAGCCGCATGGCCTGGTCGAATAGAAACGTTTTCGCCGATTAGAATGATTGTCGAATCTGGCATGGATTTCTGTCATATAACGCGCTGACGATGGGACGATGGACGATAAGACGATGCACCCCTCGTCCCATTGTCCGACCAACAGTGAACCGTGAACTCTGAACCCATCCAGGAGCCATCTTATGTACAAAATGGTCGTTCTTTACACCCAACCCGAAGACCCGGAAGCTTTCGATGCGGCCTATGCCGAGCATTTGAAGCTGGTGGACAAAGTGCCCGCGTCCGCGGGATATTCGGTGACCAAGTTCACCAAGACTTTGGCCGGTCAGAGCCTTTATCAGATGTTCGAAATGCGTTTCGCCACGGCCGAAGACATGAAAACCGCCATGAACTCGCCGGAAATGGCCGCGGTGGGCAAGGACTCGCGGCAATTCAGCGCCAACCTGCACAGCATCGCGCTCGGCGCGGACTGATCGTCACGAACCGGCCCGACGCCAATGGAAAGGACGATGAGCCGACAGGACGATGAGACCATTGGTAAGCCTAATCTCCATTGTCTGTATTGAAACTAAAACCACTAACCCTGAACTTTGAACCAGGAACTTTGAACCTTGAACCGCCGACCCAGGCGACCAACCAAATGACCTACCAGACCATCCTTTTCGAGAAAAACGACGGCGTGGCGACCATCACGCTGAACCGACCGGACACGCTGAACGCGTTCAACGACGTGATGATTCGCGAAACCACAGAGGCTTTCAAGCAATGCGCGCGAGCGGCCGATGTGCGTTGTGTGGTGCTTACGGGCGCGGGTCGCGGCTTTAGTTCGGGCCAGGATCTGGCCGATGTGCAGAACCGGGCCGAGGGTTTTTCGGTGGGCGACCATCTGCGGCATGGCTACCACCGCCTTATCAAACGCATGGTCTCTCTGGAAAAGCCCATCATCGCCGCGGTCAACGGCGTCGCGGCCGGCGCTGGTTGCGGCGTGGCCCTGGCCGCCGACATCCGCATCGCGTCGGAAAAAGCCAGCTTCATCCTCGCGTTCAGCCGCGTGGGTCTAATTCCCGATAACGGCGTGAACTGGTTCTTGCCTCGTCTCATCGGCCAGGCGCGCGCTTATCAGATGGCCATCACGGCCCAGCGGGTGAGCGCGGCCCAGGCTTTGGAATGGGGCATGGTCAACGAGGTCGCGGAGGCCGAGCGATTCCACGAAACTGTGAACGAATGGGCGCAGCGGCTGGCGTCCGGCCCCAGTCTGGCTTTTGGCCTGACCAAACGGGCCATGAATCGGGCCTGGGACCAGACCCTGGCCGAGGCGTTGAACTACGAAGCTTATCTCCAGGAGACCGCGGCCCAAAGCCAGGATTATCGCGAGGGCGTGCAGGCCTTTCTCGAAAAGCGCGCGCCGCGGTTTGCTGGTAAGTGACTACACATTTAAAACTTCAGCAACCTCTTTTGCCTATGCTGACCAAGATAGATGAAAGTTGACCAACATAGACCATAGGACGAACGTAGACCAAGAAGCTCCATCGTCAATGTTGGTCTACGTTGGTCGGCGCAAGCCGTTTTCATCCGTATCGGAGCGAGCTCGCCCGCCGTCGGACTGCTTCGTCCTATGGTCTACTTTCGTCTGGTTGTACGCCAAGCGAGGCGTCTATGCATTGGCGTCGCATCTCAAGCCACTTAATCATCAGTCCCTAATCATTCCCAACATGTCTTCCTCCATCCAATCCGTTTGCGTCCTCGGCGCCGGGACCATGGGCCGCGGCATTGCCCAGGTCGCGGCTTTGGCCGGTTGTCGCGTCACGCTTTACGACATCGCCGACGACATTCTCGACGCGGCCCTGGCCCGCATCCGCGCATCCATTGACAAGGGCGTTTCGCTGGGCAAGACCGAGCCCGAAACGGCCGCGCGCGCGAAAGAGGCCATCGCGCTCACCACCGATTTGGCCCAGGCCGCGCGGGCCGATCTCATCATCGAGGCCGCGCCCGAAAAGATGGAGCTGAAACAGTCCATTTTTCGCGAACTCGACGCGCACGCGGCCGAGCATACGCTTTTCGCCAGCAACACATCCAGCCTCAGCATCACCGCGCTGGCCGCGGCCACCCAACGGCCCGACCGTTTTCTCGGTCTCCACTTCTTCAACCCCGCGCACATCATGAAGCTGGTGGAGGTGATCCGCGGGGATATGACCGCGGACGAGACCATCGAAACCGGCCTTGCATTCGCCCGCGAGCTGGGCAAAACGCCGGTGCTGTGCCAGGACACGCCCGCGTTCATCGTCAATCGCGTGGCGCGGCCTTTCTACGGCGAGGCCCTGCGCATGTTGGGCGAGGGCCAGGCCGATGTGGAGACCATCGACCGGCTCATGGAGTCCATCGGTTTTCGCATGGGGCCCTTCCGGCTCATCGATCTCATCGGTTGCGATGTGAATTTCGCGGTGACGCAAACGGTCTACGAGGCCTATTTCCACGATCCCAAATATCGTCCTCATCCCATCCAGCGCAAGATGGTCGAAAGCGGTCGCCTGGGCCGCAAGGTTGGGATCGGTTTCTATGATTATCGTGATGAGCTAACGTAACCATGCTCCCGCTTCTTCTCCTGCACGGCGCGTTAGGCGCGAAAGACCAGTTCGATAAGCTGTCGCCTCAGCTTGAGGGCAAGTTCGCGGTGCATCGTCTTGAGTTCGACGGTCACGGCCACGCGCCCCTGGGCGAGCGCGGCTTTTGCAACGCGGCCTTTGTGCAAAACGTCATCGACTATCTCGACGCGCGCGGCATCGAGCGGGTTGACATATTCGGCTACAGCATGGGCGGCTACATCGCCTGTCTGGTCGCGGCCGAACATCCCCAAAGAGTGAACCGCATCGCCACCCTGGGAACGAAATATTTGTGGGACGAAGCCTCACTGGCCCGCGAACTCCAGTATCTCGATGTGGACAAGATCAAGGAAAAAGTCCCCCATTTCGCGGACATGCTGGCCCGTCGGCACATCGCTTTGGGCTGGGAGACCGTGGTCGAGCGCACGAAAGAGGTCATGCGCGAGAACGTGGAGACCGGCGGTCTCACGCCCAAATTCATGAGCAGGCTCGAGCAGCCTATTCGCGTCATGGTGGGCGACCGCGACGCCACGGCCGGCGTGTCCGATTCTTACACCATATTCCTGGCTTTGCGCCACGGCCAGTTCGAGGTGCTCCCCGCGACCCCACACCCGTTCGAACGCGTTTCCCATGCCCGTTTGGTTGCGTCGCTGGAGGAATTTTTCTTGGTCTAGCCGTGGTAAAAAAAGAGGTAGTTGATTATAGCGACGTCAATCGAGAGGCGGTAGCTTATGCAGAGGTTGATAATTTGCCGCCCGCTCCCATAACTCTTGCAATTCATCCTGATGTTGCGAGGCCCACTCCACAACCAAGCCCAATGCACGTGGTGGAAGACGACCCCCGATGACCACCAGAGTGCGAATATCTATCACCGCTTTGTGCTCTCCATATTCCACATGAAAATGAGGTGGTGGATGATTGTCAAAGTACATTTTGATGACCATCCCGAAGAAACGGCAAATTTCAGGCATATTGAACCAGCAACTCCTTCAATTTAGGAAAAATCTCTTCTGGTTTTTTACCCGTTATCCGCATATAAAGCGCGTCAGGACAAAGGTCGATCCCCTCGCCCCAGGCAATTTCTCCCCCGGAGCCAATATAGACCTTTTTGAACTCATCATAATCGCTCCATAGCGAAAAGACCCCTTTACCAACCAAATCTCTTAAATCAACCTCGCCTTCCACTCCGTCTGAATACTTGATCCAAAGACGATACCCTTCAAGGGGTCTTACTTCTATCGGTTTCGGAGGCAATTTGCTCGTCGTCATCATCTCTACTCCGTTCTCGGAATTCATAAAGGCGTTTCATTCATCTTCAATTTTACCACACTCCATCTTCGCTCGCCATTCGTTCATAGCCGCCTCGCCTGATCGCCAATTAGCACAACAGCCTAACGGAGCGATGTTTCGCTTATCCTTCATGATTTCAAGATGACCAGCATGGCCGACAACCCCAACGCAATGCGCAATACGCCATATCCCCCCATCGACAAAGCCTTCATCGCCAACCCCTACCCGCATTATCGGCGTTGGCTTGATGGCCCGCGCGTGTTCTGGCATCCTGATTTCTTCGGCGGTTCGTGGGTGATCACGCGGCACGCGGATGTCATCGCGCTGTTGCGCGACTTGGACAACATCAGCACCGAGAAGACCGGGAGTCTGGTGACGCAGTTTCCGCCCGAATATCACGACGAATTGCGCGACATCGACCTTTACCTGGCCCGCTGGCTGGCGTTCATCGACCCGCCCAAGCACAATCAATTGCGCCGTCTCTTGCGCAAGGGCTTCACGCCGCAAGTGGTGAACAGCTTCCGGCCGCGGGTGCAGCAGATCACGGACGAGTTGCTGGATAAGGCCGTGGCGCAGAGCAATGGTTCGGGCGAGATAGACCTGGTGCGGGATTTCGCTTATCAACTGCCGGTGCGCGTGGTCAGCGCCATGCTGGGCGCGCCCGACGAAGACCATCCCCAATTCATGCAATGGATGGACGATCTGGCCATGTTTTTGGGCAACGCCAATCCCACGGTCGAGGTGGCGCGCAAGGCCAAGCAAGCCCTTTACAGCCTCACCGAATATTTCCGCCAGCTCACGCCCGCTCGTCGCGCCAATCCCGGCGATGACCTCATCTCCATCCTGCTTTCGGCCGAGGAGGATGGCGTGGGCCTGAGCGAAGAAGAGCTTTACGCGCAATGCGTCTTTTTCCTCTTTGCCGGTCACGAGACCACCAGCAACCTCATCGCCAACGCCATGTATTGTCTGCTGCGTTTTCCCGACGAGATGGCGCGGGTGCGCGAGAACCTGAGCCTGGTTCCCTCGATGATCGAGGAGGCGTTGCGATATGAGGGCCCCATGCAATACACGTTCCGTCTGGCCCGCCGCGATTTCGATCTTTTCGGCCAGCCCGTGAAAAAGGGCGATGTGCTGGTGGTCGTCTTTGGCGCGGCCAATCGCGATCCCGCGGTCTTCGACGATCCCGACCGTTTCGACGCGACCCGCCATCCCAACCCGCACCTCACCTTTGGCTACGGCCTGCAAAAATGCCTGGGCGCGGGCACGGCTCGCATGGAGGCCGACATCGCTTTCACCACCCTTTTGCGCCGTTTCCCCCGCATCGAACTTCTCGAACCGCCCGAATGGACGGATGTCTATCGTTTTCGCGGGCTGAAGCGGCTGAAGATCAAAGTTGACCGCGAGGCGACGGGCCGATGAGACCGTGCGTTTTCATCCTATCACCCATTCTTTCCCATGCCCACCCGCCAAACCCTCATCGCCGAACACATCCGCCGCGACCCCTACGCCGCGTTCCTGGGCGCGAGCGTTGAGGTCATCGAGCCGGGTTATAGCCGCGTGACCCTGACCGTGGATGAACGGATGGTCAATTTTCATGGCGTCGCGCACGGCGGCCTGCTCTTCAGCCTGGCCGATGTCGCGTTCGCCGCGGCCAGCAATTCGCGCGGTCAAACCGCCGTGGCCCTGCAAGTGAGCGTCAGCTTCATGCGGGCCGCGCGGGCGGGCGATCATCTCGTGGCCGAATGTCGGGAGCAAGACCTGAACGGCCCCATCGGCCTTTACGAGATCGTCGTTCGCCGTCCATCAACCGACGAACTGGTCATGCAGTGCCAGGCCACCGTTTACCGCAAACGCGACTGGTTCGTCCCGCCGGAATAGTTTTCATCCATTCACTTCATCCATCGTCTACCATCCTACCCACTCCCCACCCACACACAAGGAGGAGAACCCATGCGACGAACACTGTTGATCGTGACACTGGCCTTGATGCTGGCGGTCGTGTTGGCGGCTTGCGGCGGCGGTCAGGCCGAGCCGACCAAAGCGCCCGAGCCGACCAAGGCCGAGGAGCCCACCCAAGCGCCCGAGCCCACGAAGGCCCCCGAACCCACCGAAGCGCCCGCGGCCAAAGAGGGAACGCCTTATAAGATCGGCGTCGTGGTCGCGGCTACGGGCGGCGCGGCCAGCCTGGGCGAGGCCGAGAAGAACACGGCCGAGATGATCAAGGCCCAACTGGAGGAGTCCGGCGTCACCGGTCCCGATGGCGTGCATCATCCGGTGGAGGTGATCATTCTGGACAGCGAGTCGAACCCGGACAACGCGGCCGCGGCGTTGAATCGTCTCATCAACGAAGAACAAGTGGATGTGGTGGTCGGCGGCACCACCAGCGGCAATTCCCTGGCCATGGTGCCCATCGCCACCGAGAACGAGACCGTGCTCATCTCGATGGGTTCGGCCGGCGTGATCATCCGCGACCCCGAAACAGGTGAGACGCGCAAGTGGATCTTCAAGACTCCGCAGGAGAACATTCATAGCGCCAAGTGGCAAGCCGAATATCTCAAGGCCCAAGGCGTGAAGACCGTGTGTTATCTCTATGAGAACACGGGCTATGGTCAAGACACGTTGAAGAACGGTCAGATCGCATTCGAAGAGGCGGGCATCGAGATCGTCTATTCGGACGCGTTCGAACGCTCGGACACCGAATTCCCGCAGATGTCGGCAGTGCAGGGCGCGGGTTGCGAGGCCGTTGTCATCGGCGCGTTGCCTCCCGGCGCCACCAACATCACCGCGGCCTTGCGCGATTTCGTGCCCGACGCGGCCATCGTGCATGGTCATGGCGTGTGCAACTCGGCCTTCATCAACCTGGATCCCGAAGCGGTCGAGGGCGTGGTGTTGCCCTGTGGCCGTCTGTTGGTGGTGGATGAATTGCCGGCCGATGATCCGCAAAAGCCCGTGCTAGAGCAATTCGTCAAAGAATATACCGCGTTCACCGGAGAAGAGAGCGTTAGCACCTTCGCGGGTCACGCCTGGGATGCGCTGCAATGGGCCATCATCGGCTTGGAAAGCCTCCCCGACGGTCTCTCGCTGCAAGAGCGCCGCGCGGGCGTGCGCGACGCCATCGAGAGCAAGATCAAGAACTGGCCCGGAACCGGCGGCATCTTCAATCTTTCGCCCGATGATCATCTCGGTCTCGAGTTCACCGGCCTGACATTCGTCAAGGTGGAAAACAGCGAGTTCGTCTATTATCCGCCCGAAGCCTGGGGCGGCGCCATCGACGAGGCTATGGGTCGCGAGATGGGCGGCGAGGGTCAGCCCTATAAGATCGGCGTGGTCGTTGCGGCCACGGGCGGCGCATCCAGCCTGGGCGTGCAAGAGCGCGAGACCGCGGAGATGGTGGCCAAGCAGATCGAGGAAGCGGGCGGCATTGTCGGCCCGGACGGCAAGGTGCATCAGGTCGAGTTCGTGATCCTGGACAGCGAATCCAACCCCGACACCGCGGCCGCGGCCATCAACCGCCTCATCAACGAAGAGGGCGTGGACGCGGTCCTGGGCGGAAGCACCAGCGGCAACTCGCTGGCCATGGTGCCCATCGCCACCGAAAACGAGACCGTGCTGGTGTCCATGGGTTCGGCCGGCGTGATTATTCGCGACCCCGAAACGGGCGAGACCCGCAAGTGGATTTTCAAGACCCCGCATGTCAATTCGCAGGTTGCGCAATGGCATAAGGATTATCTCAAGGCTCTGGGCGTGACCAAGGTGTGTTATCTCTACGAGAACACGGGTTATGGCCAGGATGTGCTGCGCAACGGCGAGACCGTGATGCAAGAAGCGGGCATCGAAGTGGTTTATTCGGATGCGTTCGAGCGCGCGGACACCGAATTCCCGCAGATGACCTCGGTGCAAAGCTCCGGTTGCGAGGCTGTAATCATCGGTTCGCTCATGCCGGGCGCGGTGAACGCGATGGCCGCTTTGCAAGATTACATGCCCGATGCGCCGGTGCTGCACAGCGGCGGCATTTGCAACGAAGCCTTCCTGACGCTGGAGCCGACCGTGGTGGAAGGCGCGGTGGCCACATGCCCCAAGTTGCTGGTGGCCGACCAGTTGCCCGAATCCGACCCGCAATATGAGGTCATTCACCAGTTCATGGCCGACTACGAAGCCTTTACGGGCAAGCGCGCGGACAGCTTCGCGGGCCATGCCTGGGATGGTCTGTCCTGGATCCTCATGGCCATGGAGCAGTTGCCCGACGGGTTGTCGCTGCAAGAGCGCCGCGCGGCCATTCGCGACAATCTGGAGACCTATGTCAAGGAATGGCCCGGCACGGGCGGCGTGTTCACCCTGGAGCCAGATGATCACCTGGGCGTAAAGGATTACACCACCGCACTGACGCTGGTGCGCGTGGAGGACGGCAAGTTCGTGTTCTATCCCGAGGACGCTTGGGGACAATAGATCGGTTTTGACGGGGTTGGCTGCGGGTTCGCCCCCGCGCCAACCCCATCGTCTGCACTCGCATCAGAAACCCATTCGTGAAATCCGTGTAATCCGTGGTCTATTCTCAAAGCCGTCTTCATCATTACTTCATGAAACCCATATCGAGTGTTCGATTTCGACAAATCATATCCGCGCTTTCGGCGCTGTTGCTCATCGCGCTCATCTTTTGGTTGGGTGGGCGCAAGAACTTTGGGCTTCAGCAATACGGCCAGTTGGTCATCGATGGCCTGCGCGGGGGAACCATCTATGCGCTCATCGCTCTGGGATTGGTGACCATTTACAATGTCACCGGCGTGATCAATTTTGCTCAGGGCGCGTTCGTCATGTTGGGCGCGATGGTCACCGCGGATCTGTTCGCGCGCGAGTTTCTACCCTTTTCGCCGGGCCTGAATCTGGTCGCGGCCGCGATCCTGGCCATTCTTTTCACCACCGCGGTGGGCGTGGTGATGGAGCGACTGGTCATCTATCCGGTGCGCGACGCGTCGCCCCTGACCCTGATCATCATCACGGTCGGCGTCTATATCGTCATTCAGGGCCTGGCGCTGATCCATTGGGGAAGCGGCGCGCTGAAGATTCCGGCCTTCGCCACCTTTTTCAGCGAATCCACCCGCGACACGGTCTACCGGCCCTTTGGCATTATCATCAAGGCCCAAAGTTTGTGGATTTGGGCCACAACCGCGGTGGTGCTCATCGTGCTCTACTGGTTTTTCAACCGCACCATCTATGGCAAAGCCTTTCAGGCCAGCGCCATCAATCGCACTGCGGCCCGGCTTATGGGCATCAGCCCCAATAAGATGTCGTTGCTGGCTTTCGCTATCGCCGCGGCCGTGGGCGCGATCGCGGGCATTGTGCTGGGCCCGGTCACGTCGCCCACCTACGACATGGGCCTGAAACTGGGTTTGAAAGGTTTCGTGGCCGCAATCGTGGGCGGATTGGTGAGCGCGCCCGCGGCCGTGATCGGCGGCCTGCTGTTGGGCGTGGTCGAAAACGTGGCGGCCGGCGTCACCAAATCGGGCTTGAAAGACATCTTTGCATTCATCATCCTCATCCTCGTGCTCCTCTACCGTCCCCAAGGCATTCTCACCAAAACCAAGGAGACGGAAAAGGTGTAGGAAATATCCGCCACCATGAACCGCAACCTGATCGGCATTATTCTACTGACATTGTTCATCCTCTTCACCGGTTGGTACGAGATCACGCAGCCGGAGGGCTTTTCCAGCCTCACGGGCGGGATCGTCACCTTCGATGCGATGGTGCGCATCGGCATTCTCACCATTGTGGTCGTGGGCCTGAACCTGCTCATGGGCTACACAGGCCAGGCCTCGTTGGGTCAGGCCGCGTTCTACGGCCTGGGCGCGTATTTCTCGGCCATCCTCACGGCCCGCGCCGGCGTATTGGGCATTCCCGAAACCATCGCCAAAGCGTGGTGGTGGCCCTGGCTGCTCATCCCCGCGGGCATGGCGCTCACCGGCCTTTTCGCCTATCTGGTGGGACGCCCCATCCTGCGCCTGAAAGGGCACTATCTGGCCATGGCCACGTTGGGGCTGGGCATTGTCGTGGTCATTCTCTTCCGCGAGAATTTCGGCATTAGCGCCAATGTGCTCAGCCTCACCGGCGGCTCGGACGGCATCCCCGGCATTCCGCGCCTGCGCATCGGCGATTATGAGTTATGGCCAGTGACCCGTTACTTTTTCCTGGTTTGGGGCGCGGCTATTTTATCCATTATTTTGGCTTTGAACATCGTCAACTCGCGCGTGGGCCGCGCGCTGCGCGCGATCCATAGCAGCGATCTTGCGGCCGAGGTTATCGGCGTGGACACGGCCATATTCAAAACGCGAGTGTTTGTGCTCAGCGCCATGATGGGCTCGTTGGCGGGCAGTCTTTACGCGCATTTCCAGGCCGCGGTTTCGCCTCCCACCTTTGATTTTGTGGCCTCGCTGGAGCTGGTGATCATGGCCGCGATGGGCGGCATGACCTCGGTTTGGGGCGCGCCGTTCGGCGTGGCTTTGCTTCTCATTATTCGCGAATTGCTACGCGCGCGCATGCATCGCCTGTTCGAGGGCGCGGGCGGCGAGTTCGAGGTGGTCGCGTTCGGGCTGATTCTCATTCTGCTCATGATCTTCGCGCCCGACGGCGTCATCAAGGGCTTTCGCAGTCTTATCACCCGCGTTCGCCCGGCCGCGGCCAAGAGCTAGGAGGGAAAACCCGTTCCGAAAACGATTTCATTGACATAACACAAGAATTTGGTTGATTTCAGACCGTTTTTGGCCCTGAAATGGCGTGTTTTTAGCCGCCGACCTAACATTTTGAAAACGATTTCAATTTCCCATGAGCCGCAATAACAATCACGCTCAAACGCCCTTGTTGGAACTCGATCACGTCACCAAGAGCTTTGCCGGCCTGACCGCGCTTCATCGCGTCTCGGGCAAGGTCATGCCGGGCCAGATCAAGGCCATCATCGGCCCCAACGGCGCGGGCAAGACCACGCTCTACAACCTCATCACCGGCATCTACGAAGTGACCGAGGGCGATATCCGCTTCGAGGGCGAGAGTTTGCTCGGTCTCAAGCCCAATCAGATCGCCAACCTGGGCATCACGCGCACGTTTCAGAACATCAAGTTGTTCGACCACATGACCGTGCTGGAAAATGTGCTCGTAGGCCAGCACAACCGCACTCACACCGGCTTCGTGGCCGCGGCCCTGCGTCTTCCGCGCTCGCGGCAAGAGGAGCGCGAGGCCGTTGAACGCGGCATGGCTTTGCTGAAGATGGTGGGGCTGGCCGACCGCGCCCACGACAACGCCACCGATCTTCCATTTGGCCTGCAACGCAAGCTGGAGATCGCGCGCGCGCTGGCCAGCCGGCCCAAATTGCTCCTGTTGGACGAACCCGCGGCCGGTCTCAACGCGACCGAAAGTCAGGAACTGGTCGATCTCATCCGTCGCGTGCGCGCGGACGGCGTGACCGTGATGCTGGTCGAGCACGACATGGAACTGGTCATGGACGTAGCCGACGAAGTGTTGGTGCTCGACTACGGCGAAGTCATCGCCGACGACATCCCCGAAGTCGTGCAAAACGACGAAAACGTCATCACGGCTTATTTGGGGGTGGAGTGAGTGGATATTGGATACTGGATATTAAGATACTGGATATTAAGATATTGGATATTGGGTGTCATGCCTGTCTTTTTGGTGTTTTTGTCCAGCTTTCCACTATTCACTCAACCAATACTCAATACCCCAATACCCAATATCCCAATACCAAATACCTAATACCCCACTTCCACCATGCTACTCCAAATCGACTCCATCAGCACATATTACGGCCATATTCAGGCGCTTAAGGATGTGTCGTTGCATGTGAACCAGGGCGAGATTGTGGCTCTGGTGGGCGCGAACGGCGCAGGCAAGACCACCTTGCTCAACACCATCAGCGGCCTGTTGCGCGCTCGCGAGGGGCGCATCCTGTTCGACGGCAAAGAGATCACCCGCAGCAGCGCGGCCGGCATCGTGCGCGCGGGCATCAGTCATGTGCCCGAACGACGTCAGGTGTTCGACACGCTCACCGTCTACGACAACCTGCTGTTGGGCGCGTATCAGCGCTACCGTCGCGACGGTCGCAAAGCCATCGAAAAAGACATCGAGCGGGTGTTCGAGCTGTTTCCACGGCTGGAAGAGCGACGCAAGCAAATGGCCGGCACGCTCAGCGGCGGCGAGCAACAGATGCTGGCCATCGGTCGCGGCGTCATGGCCAGACCCAAAGTGCTGCTGTTGGACGAACCCTCGCTGGGCCTGGCCCCGCTCATTGTCAAGAGCCTGTTCGAGATGATCGCCGCGCTGCGCGAGAGCGGTCAGACCGTGCTCTTGGTGGAGCAGAACGCGCGCGCGGCCCTGAAGCTGGCCGACCGGGCCTATGTGCTTGAGACCGGCCGCGTGGTCCTGGAGGGCGCGGCCCAGGATTTGCTGCAAGACTCCCGCGTCCAGGCCGCCTACCTGGGCGGAAAGGTGGAATAGGCATGAAACCTTCACACCCCGATCTTCCTCCCTTTGGCCGCGAGATGACGCATCTCAAGCGGTCGGTCATGCGCGAGTTGATCAAGATCATCGCTCGGCCCGGCGTGGTCTCGCTGGCCGGTGGTTTGCCCGCGAACGAATTGTTGCCGGTGGATGAATTCCGGCAATGTCTGGACGCGGTGTTACGCCGCGACGGGCCCAAAGCCCTGCAATATGGCCCGCCCCACCGACCTTTGCAAACCTGGATCGCGGACTACATGCGTTCGCGAGGCGTCGCGTGCGAGCCGGACCAGGTGTTCATCACCAACGGCGCGCAGCAGGGCCTGAACCTGATCTCTCGACTTTTTCTTGATGCAGGCGACGCGGCCGTGACCGAGGCCATCACATTCACCGGCGTTCAGCAGGTGACCAAAGGCCGCGGCGCGCGGGTGCGAACCATCCCCACCGATTTTAGGGCGGGCGCGGATATGGACGCGCTGGAAGCCGCGTTCGCGGCCGAACCCCGGCCCCGGCTGGCCGTGCTCATCCCCGATTTTCACAACCCCCTGGGCGTGAGCCTGAGCGTGGAGAGACGCGAGCGCGCGGCGCAATTGGCCGCGACCTACGGCGTGCCGCTCATCGAAGACGATCCCTACTCGCCCTTGCGATTTCTGGGCGATCCGCGACCGCCCATCAAAGCCTTCGACGAGGCCGGATTCGTGTTCTATCTCGGCTCCTTTTCCAAGATGCTGGCTCCGGCCATGCGCCTGGGCTGGATCATCGCTCCCAGAGCGGTTTTGCCCCGCCTAACCGTGCTGCGCGAGTCATTCGATCTGGAATCCTCGGCCCTGATCCAGCGCGGGGTGGCCGAGTTCGCTCTCAGCGGCCTGTTGGATGAGCATCTGCGGCGCTTCAACGCGGCCAACCGAGAGCGACGCGACGCGCTGCTGGCCGCGCTGAAGGAGCATCTGGGCGATATGGCCCATTGGACGCAGCCCGAGGGCGGGTTGTTCGTTTGGGTCACATTGCCCGAGGGAGTGGACGCGTGGGAGATGCTGCCCAAGGCCGTGGAGCGCAACATCGCATTCGTGCCGGGCGCGGCCTTCGCGGTGGAGGGCGGTCACGCCAACACCATGCGGCTCAATTTCAGCAGCGTTCGCCCCGACCAAATCCCCCACGCCATCGCAGTCTTGGCCGAGGTCATCGAGGAGGCGATGGGTTGATATATCTTTAAAGCAAGTTTCACGGGCGACCGCCCGCTGACACCCATGAAAATCGCTTGCGCTGACCAACGTAGACCAAAGTAGACCAAGATAGACGATGGGCTTTTTGGTCTATGTTTGTCCTATGGTCTATGTTGGTCTGGCCGCTCATTACGACATGACACCGGAGACCCCTTTGTCCACCCCAAGTATTCTCACCGAAACCCACGGTCGAGTCGGGCTTATTCGCATCAACCGGCCCGACCAGCTCAACGCGCTCAATAGCGAAGTCATTCGCGGCATCGTGGAAGCGGCCGAAGCCTTCGACGCGGATCCCGAGATCCGCTGCATTGTGCTGGCGGGCGACGAGCGCGCGTTCGCGGCCGGCGCGGACATCCGCGAGCTGGCCGACGCCACGGCCATCCAGCAGCTTACGGGCGACCGGCTTTCGCTTTGGCGACGTTTTCAGGCCATTCGCATTCCCATTATCGCCGCGGTTTCGGGCTGGTGTCTGGGCGGCGGCAACGAACTGGCCATGATGTGCGACATGATCATCGCGTCCGAGACCGCGCGTTTTGGTCAGCCCGAGGTGAATTTGGGCATTATGCCGGGCGCGGGCGGCACGCAACGGCTGGCGCGGGCCGTGGGCAAGGCCGTGGCCATGGAAATGGCGCTCAACGGCCGTTTTCTCAGCGCGCAGGAGGCTTTGGATTACCATCTCGTCAATCGCGTGGTTCCGGTCGAGCACTATCTGGATGAAGCCATGAAGCTGGCCGCGCAGATCGCGGCGCGCGCGCCGCTTTCGGTGCGGCTCATCAAAGAAGCCATCAATCAGGCTTTCGAGACGCCTCTTTCCGAGGGCCTGATGGACGAACGGCGCATGTTTTATTTGCTCTTTAGCAGCGAAGATCAAAAAGAGGGCATGGCCGCGTTCCTCGAAAAGCGCAAGCCGCGTTGGAAAGGACGATGAACTCCCATCCATGAAATCCGTGCTCCATCTTCGACGCAGTCCGACGGCGGGCTTGCCCGCGGCGGATACCGATGAAAATCGCTTGCGCCGACCAACGTAGACCAAAGTAGACCAAGATAGATGATGGGCCTTTTGGTCTATGATGGTCCTATGGTCTATGTTGGTCTGGCCGCTCATCACGACATGACCTGTCCGACCAACCTTGGACTTCGGACTTATTTTCAAACCAGGAGACCCCCAACATGGCAAAAGCATTTGCATCCACCGCAGACACAAAAACCCAACCGGCCCGGCTGACGCAACTGGCCGAAAATGTGTACGGTTATATCAGCGACTATGATCCCAACACCGGCTTCATCGTTGGCCCCGATTCGGTCATGGTCATCGATTGTCGCGCCACGCCCAAGATGGCCCGCGAATGGATCGCGGACATCCGCACCATCACCGACAAACCCATCACGCACATCTTTCTCACCCATTATCACGCGGTGCGGGTGATGGGCCGCGCGGCCTTCACCGATGCGCACACGGTCATGGCCAGCCGCGGCACGCTGGATTTGATCCGCGAGCGCGGTCAGCAGGACTTCGAATCCGAGGTGCGGCGTTTCCCGCGGCTGTTCGACGCGGTGGAGGAGGTCCCCGGCCTCACCTGGCCCAATGTGACTTTCGAGCGGGAGATGACCCTGTGGTGGGGCGACCGCGAGATTCGTTTGGAGCATTTGGGTCGTGGGCACAGCAAAGGCGATAGCGTGGTGTGGCTGCCCGACGACCGCGTGCTCTTTGCCGGCGACCTGGTCGAGGAGCGATGCGCGCTCTATTGCGGCGACGCGTATCTGCGCGAATGGCGCGAGACGCTGGATCGGGTGGCCGCGCTCAATGCCCGCGTGGTGGTGCCGGGGCGCGGCTCGGCCATCATCGGCGAAGAAAATGTGCGCGAGGCCATTCGTCTGACCCGCGAGTTTCTGGATGATCTCATCACGCTCACACAAGAGGCGCTGGACAAGGGCGCGGATTTGAAAGGCGCGTTCGATCACGTCTACGCGGTGATGACGCCCAAATACGGCGACTGGCCCATCTACGAACATTGCATCCCCTTCAACGTGAGCCGCGCTTACGACGAACTGCGCGGAATTCAAGACCCCATCATCTGGACGGCTGAGCGCGATATCGAGATGTGGAACGCATTGCAGGGATAACCATTCCCTACCCGGCTAAGAAGAAGGGGCGTTCCATGTTCTCGTTTTTTCGTGCAAGCCGAAAAAAATTGTCATCGAGCTTGCCGAAAAATATGTCTGAAAGATATATCATAGCGCCATGACAACCTCGACCCGCCATCTCATTCTCATCCTGCTGCGCGTCCAACCCATGACCGGCTACGAGTTGGCCCAGAACACGAAGATTTCGGTGGACCCGCTCTGGTCGGCCACGCACAGCCAGATCTACACCGCGCTGCAAAAGCTGGAAGAGGAGGGCCTGGTGGCGCGAGAGACGGCAAAACGGGGCGAACGCATGGAGAAATATGTGTATTCGCTCACGCCGGCTGGCCGGGATGCGTTTCGGGTCTGGTTGCGCGAACCCATCAAGCCGCTGCCCAATCGCGATCCCTTTCGATTGTGGGCCGCGCACATCGATGAATGCCCGCCCGAGGTGGTTTTTCGCAATATCGATGAGTATATCCAACGCCATGTGGAGCTGGCCGAACGACTGGATCGGGCCGCGCTGACCTTCATTCGCGGGGAGCACCCCTTGATTCAGGCCAGAATGGGCCGCATGTCGGACGAGGCGTTGGAGCGGCTAAAGCGCACGCGGGCTATGATTTACCGCGAGGCCGCGGCCAAAGCGCGCTTCGAGGCCGAAAGCGGTCGCCGCATCCGCGCGTTCGCTCAGGAGCTTTATCCCGATTACGAACCGAATGAATATGACGATTAGACATATTCACCCGACGCCCAATACGAAACACGCAACGCCGACCATGCCTCACACGCCACAATCTCTACGCGTTCTGCTTCAACACATCATCGATTATGCGGGCCTGTTTCCGCCCGCGCGGTTGCCTTTGGATGAGGCCATCGCCCATTATGCGCGCTACCGGCAAGGGCCGGACGCGTGGATGTTGTCGCGTTTTATCATCCCCACGCGACGCATGGCCGAGCTGACCGAGGCGCAGTTGGCCGCAGATGAGCCCTTTGTTTTTTCCGCGTTGGGGCGCGGGGGCGAGGACAGGGCCGAGTTTTTGTTCGGGATCGAGGAGGACGCGCGAGATGTGGCCGCGTTCCGGGCCGGGCATGATGGTCGGGTCGTGGTGGACATGTTCGAGGTGCGGTGGCCGTCGGCGCTGCTGGCCTTGGGCGATGTGCAGGCGCTGGCCCGCTTGCCGGCCGAGATGCGGGATCGATTGGGTGAGATGCGCCTGTTTCTGGAAACGCCCTGGGAGCCCAGGTGGGATGATTGGGTTCCACTGGCCGTGGACGCGCTCGCGCGCGACGGTCGCGCGGGCTTCAAGTTGCGTTGCGGCGGCGTGGACGCGTCCATGTTCCCCTCTGTTTCGCAGGTGGCCGCTGTGATATTGGCTTGCCGCGACGCGGGCGTTCCCCTCAAGTGCACCGCGGGCCTGCATCATCCCCTGCGCCATTTCAACCCGAGCGTGAACGCGTATATGCACGGCTTTTTCAATGTCTTCGGAGGCGGCGTCCTGGCCCATGTGCACGGTCTCACCCAGGCCGATCTGGAAG
>JAADII010000180.1 GCA_013151415.1 Chloroflexota bacterium | reverse complement strand
TAAGCATCGTTGTCCAGAGCAGGACATCAGAGGTCGAACTTTGACAACAGAAGTGGAAAGGACTTATGCTACGCCTCCCCCCAGAGAAGGCGAGCAGGTCGAGGTCCATCACCGAACCCAACTCGCCTTTTCGCTTGAAAGGAGAGAAACGGTTGGTTTGGCTGCGGATGAGCGTTGGCGGAAAGGGGGAGTTGGCTGCGTCCCCCCAGAGAAGGCGAGCAAATCAAGGAGCCATACCGAAACCCACTGCCTTTCGCTGAGAGAGGGGAGGGCGGGAGGCGTCCTGATGAATAGGGAAGGGTTTGGCGTTAGCGGTTGAGGCAAGCTGGTTCATGGCCTGGCGGTAAACGTCGGTGGGCGTTGCGTAATTCAGAGCCAGATGCGGTCGCTTGGTATTGTAGATGTGGATGGCCTGCGATACGGCCCGGCGGGCGCTGAGCGCATCGGGGAAACGCTGGTCCAGGAGAAACTCTAACTTGAGGATGCCATTGACCCGCTCAGCCACGGCGTTGTCGTAGGCGTTGCCTACGGCGCCCATGCTGGGACGCACGCCGGCCTGGTGCAACAAGGCCTGGTACTCGCGACTGGTGTACTGCACGCCATGATCGCTATGATGAATCATGTCTTGGGTCTCGCCGCCCACAGAGCGAATGTAGCCGATGGCCTGGCGCATGGCTCGCCACGCCCCTTCCAGGCTGAGGCTGTCGGAGAGGTCCCAGCCGATGATCTGACGGCTGTACAACTCGGTGACCAAGGCCAGGTAGAGATAGCTTTGCTCATAGGCGATATAGGTGATGTCGGCCACGACGGCCTGATTCGGGCCGTTGATGAGGGCCGTAGCCAGCAGGTTTTGACAACGCACGCCGCCGGAAAAGGTGGTGCGAGTCGGCTTCCGTCGGCTCTTCACCAGCAGGCCGTAGCGACGCATGAGCGCAAACAAACGGTCGCGGCCTATGCGTAAATCAGAGCCAGGAAGGGTCTCCTTCATCAGGATGTGATGCAACTTACGCACGCCAATGCGAGGTTGTTCTTGCCGTATCTCCAGCACTCGACTGATAATGAGGCCCTCGAGCATCCGTTGCACTTCTTGGCGTCGCTGCTGCTGATAGTGCGCTTGCCGAGAAATGCCAAACCAGCGGCAGGCCGCTTGCTTGCTCACGCCTTCCTTCTTCACCGCCTGCTCAATGATGGCCGTCCGTTTTTTTTACCTCGATGCCATAGTCCTTCTCCTTCAATGATGCTCTCGAGCATGGCTTTATCCAGACTCAGTTCGGCCACCAGCTTCTTCAGCCGCTCGTTCTCCGCCTCCAAGGCCTTCAGACGGTCTCGTTCTTCCGGTCGTTGAATGGTCATGATTTCATGCCTCACTCCTTCTCTGCTGTATTTTTGAATCCATTTCTTCAGCGTGATATGGCTCACTCCATAGCGCCGATGCAACCAACTCAATGAGCGGCCTTCTCGCTCGTACTCCCGAACCACTTGGATTCGGAACGCTTCACTATAACGCTTGTACATTCGTTTTGTCATGTTTACGACTCCTCAATTTGGTCTTGGGAGTGTAAACTTATATCAGGACGGGTCAACAATGAGCGCAAACGAACTGCGAGGTTTCGCCGGTTTTCGGGCCGGAAAGACCCGCCTTATTTCCATCCCCGCCGAGTTTTTCGGCGAATTGATGCCCCTCGTCGACGACCTGGATGAGCTGAAGGCCGTGCTCTACCTCATGTGGCAGTTGGCTCAGGGCGAGGGCGACGCGCGCTATCTGCGTCTGGACGACGCCTTGAGCGACTGGGTCTTTTTGCAAGGGATGGGAGAAACGCCCGAGGAGCAAGAGGAACGGACGAAGGCGGCCTTCGCGCGCGCGGCGCAGCGAGGCGCGCTTATCGAGATCGAGGTGGAGCGAGGAGGACGCCGCGAGACCTGGTATTTCCTCAATTCGTTCAAGGGCCGGCAAGCGGTCGAGCGCCTGCGCCGCGGCGATTTCGAGGGGCTGGTTCACGACATCGACGATGTGGTGGTGGGCCTGGAAAAAGAGCGCCCCAACATCTTCCTGCTCTACGAGCAAAACATCGGCATGATCACCCCGCTTTTGGCCGAGAAGTTGCGTCAGGCCGAGCGGGATTACCCCCAGGCCTGGCTGCGCGACGCGTTCGCGGAGGCCGTGGCTCACAACAAACGCAGTTGGGCTTATATTCAACGCATTCTCGAAAACTGGGCGAAACATGGCAAAGAATCCCCCTCGCAAACTGGACGCCTACTTGTCGCAGACGATGGCGACGATCTCGAAGAGTACGGAGCCGAGGCCCTTGGAATCATCCGGTAATATTGGCCGGCCCGATTGTCCCATCTGTGGGGGCAAGGGTTTTGTGTTGCGCGATGTGCCTGTGGGGCATCCCGACTTCGGCCGCGCGGTTCCCTGCGAATGCGCCAGGGATGCAGTGAAACAAAGTCGGCTGGATCGGATGAACGCGTTGGGCCGCATGGGGCTGTTGCGCGAGATGACTTTCGACCGTTTTCGGCCCGAGGGCGTGGGCCTGCCGCCCGAACGCCAGCGCATCCTGCGTCAGGCCTATGAGACGGCGCTGGCCTATGCCGAGAACCCGCGCAAGTGGCTCTTGTTTACAGGGGGTTACGGCGTGGGCAAGACGCATCTGGCCGCGGCCATTGCCAACGCGGTGGTGGAGCGCGGGGGCCAGGCTCTGTTTGCGCTGGTTCCCGACCTGCTCGACCATCTCCGAGCGGCTTACGCGCCCACCAGCGACGAACCTTTTGATGAACTCTTCGAGCGCCTGAAGAATGCGCCTCTGCTCATCCTCGACGATCTGGGTGCAGAAAGCCCCACGCCCTGGGCGCAGGAAAAGCTTTTTCAACTCATCAACCACCGTTATCTTCAGCGCCTTCCCACCATCATCACCACGAATCGACCTTTGGAAGCCATCGAACCGCGATTGCGTTCACGTTTGACCGATCTCGATCTGGTGGAGCGGGTGCATATTTTGGCCGCGGATTATCGGGGCGGCGGCTATCAGGATCGCACCATCGAGTTGAGCGAGTTGGATTTGCACGCAGGACAAACTTTCGAGACATTCATCATCCCCCGATCCGGCTCGACGAAGCTGCGACGCAATCTCGAGCGGGTGCGTAACATTGCCTGGGAATATGCCGAGCGGCCGGAGGGGTGGCTGGCGTTTTTGGGCAAGCCTGGCGTGGGCAAAACGCATCTGGCCGCGGCCATCGCCAATCACATCCGGTTGACCCAGCCGGAAGTGCTTTTCGTTTCCATCCCCACCCTGCTCGATTATCTGCGCGCGGCCTTCTCCTCGAACCGGGGCATGTCCTACGATGTGCGTTTAGAGCAAATCAAGGCCGCGCCGGTGCTGATTTTGGATGATCTCAACCTGGCGGGAAGCACAAACTGGACGCGGGAAAAGTTGCTGCAATTGCTGGATCATCGCTATCTCAAGCACGCGCCCACGGTGTTCACCATCAGCGCCGCGGAACCGGATCTGAAGGAATTGAGGATGGAGGCTCCGCGCATCGCCGCGCGCGTGGCCGACACGTCGCTGACGCAATTATGCTATTTGGAGGGTTCCGGTCGTCCTCGTCGGGGAGAGATGAAAACATTTGATTTGTGATTAACGCCCATCCAGCCCCAATTCGCTCGCGCGTTCCTGCATGGCTTGTAGCACGAATTGGATATGTTCGTCGAGGTCCACGCCCAGGGCCTCGACGTTACGCGCGATCTCTTCGCGATCGATGGCAGCGGTGAAGCGCTTGTCTTTCCACTTCTTCTTGACCGATTTCAACCGCACGTCGCGAATGTCGCGACTGGGCCGCACATAGGCCGTAGCGATGATCAGACCGGTGATTTCGTCGCATGCGCGCAAGGTCTTATCGAGCAATGTGGTGGCGGGAACATGAAGATGATCGGCGTGAGCCGCGACCGCGTGGATCAACTCTTCGGGCCAGCCCAACTCCTCGAAAAGGCGCAGAGCCGTGCGCGGGTGACCGTTCACTTCATCGGTCATGTCGGGATAGCGCTCGTAATCGAGATCGTGAACCAGCGCGGTGACGCCCCATAATTCCTCGTCCTCGCCGAACTTGCGCGCGTAGGCCCGCACCGCGGCCTCAACGGCCAACACATGCTTGCGCAGACCTTCGTTTTGAATCCATTCACAGACGAGATTCCAGGCTTCCTCACGGGTTGGAATTGGCATAGAACGAACCTCCTGTATGAGCGATGTCAAAGTTGTCGCCAGGGCGTCTCCTGCACCCCCTGACGATGGTTGAGGAGACGGGCCAGGGTGAAAAGCCAATCGCTGAGTCGGTTGAGATAGCGCAAGATATGGGGATTGATGGGTTCGTCGCGATTTAGGGCCGCGGCCGCGCGCTCTGCGCGGCGGCACACCGTGCGAGCGATGTGCAAAATCGCTCCGGCCTGGCCCCCACCCGGCAGGATGAACGTCTTCAGCGGCGGTAGCTCTTCGGTCCAGAGGTCGATTTCCCTTTCCAAACGGGCTGTAAGCTCGCCTTCGACGCGGCGGATATGGTTCGATTCCACATCTTTGGGCGTGGCCAGGTCCGAGCCAAGCGCAAAGAGCTCGTTTTGCACCCGCTCGAGCGCGGCATTGAGTTCGGGATCGGGGCAATAACGACGGGCCAGACCCAAAAACGCGTTGAGCTCGTCCACAGCGCCATAGGCGTCGAGTCGTAAATGATATTTGGGCACGCGTTGGCCGCCAAAAAGCATGGTCTCGCCGGAGTCGCCGGTTTTGGTGTAGATTTTCATAACTATTCCACCTCCCACACCGCTTGTGATTGCTATCTAAAGATGGATGTCCCCTGACCAAAGGCGCTCTCTCGCAGCGTGGATATTGGGCGTTGGCGCTTGGGAATGGCTCTCAAGCATCCAACGCCCAATATCCAATACATGGCGCCCGACATCCTGCATTCATCACCCAAAGTCAACGCCCAATCGTTTTCACTCCATCTCACTCTTCCTTGCTCAGTCGTTTTTTCACCCCTTTGCGAAAGGCGTAAAGAGGCAGCATAACGGCCATAGCCGCATCTGAGGCTGCGGTTCGAGCCTGAACTTGCATGCGCCAGGCAGCGGTGCGCATCTCCTGAGCCATAAGCTGCAACGATTCGGGCACAGGCCAGTTGGTCACCAGGATCGGCTCCTCCTCCACTTCTTCGCTTTGCCATTGCCATACGCAAGCGGCGTACGTCAATCCCGCTCCAAACGCCACCATGACAATGCGGTCGCCTGGCTCAATGCGCCCTTCCGCCAGCGCCTCACACAATGCCAGGGGCACCGATGCCGCGGACGTGTTTCCGTATCGTTCGATATTGACCATCACTTTGTCGGGAGCGATGCCCAGGCGTCGCACAGCCAAGTCAATGATGCGCTTGTTGGCCTGATGCGGAATAAGCAAATCGACGTCATCAATGGTCAAGCCGGCGTCGGTCAGCACCTCGAGCACGGCGTCGGTCATGACGCGCGTCGCGAATTTGAACACGCGACGACCATCCATTTTGAGTTTATGATCTTTGCGTTCGATAACCTCGGGCGTTAGTTCGGTGCGGCTGCCAATGCCAGGGAGGATCAACGCGTCCCAACCGTCTCCTTCGGAGCGCAACAGCATGCTTTGCAACCCGCCTGGTGTTTGGCTTTGGCTGAGCACCACCGCGCCCGAACCATCGCCAAAGAGAACGCAGGTGTTTCGGTCTTCCCAATCCACACCGTAGCTTAGCGTTTCGGTGCCCACCACCAACACATGTTTGTAAGCGCCTGTCTCGATAAATTGTGCGGCGGTGATCAATCCATATAAAAAGCCCGTGCATCCGGTCACCAATGTCATGGCCCCGGCCCGCGACGCGCCCAGTTCATCTTGCAGCATGCTGGACGCTGGCGGACAGAGGTAATCGGGCGTGGAGGTGGCCAAAATGATGAGATCGAGCTCATCAGCTGATATCTCGGCCTTTTCCAAGGCCCGGCGGGAGGCCTGCAATGACATCGCCACTGTGGCTTCGCCTGGCGCAGCGATATGACGTTCGCGAATGCCAGTGCGAGAAACAATCCATTCGTCGCTGGTGTCCACCATCTTTTCCAGGTCTGCATTGGTCAACACGCGTTCGGGCGCATAGCACCCCCAGCCGGTGATCTGGCTATAAACTCGATTCATAATTCACCTCGATGGATGGGATTGACGGGCAAATGAACAATAAGCTAAGAAATCATACGAAAAGACCGCGAATTTTGGCAAATTGACGCGGTCTCTTGAAAAGGGAGAGAAGAAGATCAGGCCGCGGCGACGCGATTGGCCGGAGATCCTTGACGGGTGAAACGCCAGTAGGCGTATGCGCCCACCAGCGACGCAGTGCCCAACGCAGCCACCGGAACCAGCCATAATCGAGGGAGCGCGGGTCGGGCTCGAGAGGCGGCCAGCGCTTCTCGAGCCTGACGCCGGCGGGCCTCGTTTACCAATTGCTCACCCAGTGACGTTCGAAAATCGGCCCGCGGCGCGACCGGCCGAAGCTCGCGCCAGAGCACTTGCACCACGCGAAATAGCGCGTCCATTTCCGCGGGCCGCGCAGGATCATTTTCGATGAGTTGGGCCTTGGCTTCTCCCTGATGCTTTAAGGTGTTGAGATAATTGTCTAGCATGTCCCAATTGATATAATTGTTCATGATAACCTGTCCGGTGAGACGGGGGACGAAAAAGGAAGAGAATCTTGCCCTCTATCTACAATCCATAGCGCCGGTGAGGACGCATTGGTTCGGGTGCGCGTTTCGTAAACGGTTATTCATCCTGGTCCAGCGCGTAGGCCACGACGCCCACGGTTCCGGGACCAAGATGCACAGCAATGGATGTGGCGAGAGGCGTGAGCCAAACTTCTCGACAATGGAACGTTTCTTGCGCCCATTTGGCCAATATGGCCGCATCATCGGGCGCTTGAGCATGGGTCACGGCCACGCGCGCGGCCGAGTCGCCGATGCGCGCGTGCATCATTTTGATCATGCGGCGCATGGCCCGTTTTCGGGTGCGCACTTTCACCTCGGCCAGCAGCTTGCCATCGCGCAAGACAATAATGGGCTTGATGTTGAGCAATGTGGCCATGGTTGAACCAAGCGCGCTGACGCGCCCGCTGAGGTGGGCGAATTTGAGATTATCTGGGCTGAGAAAGATGTTCATGCGTGCGCGAATTTGTTCGAGCCGGGCCAACGTTTCTTCGATGGAGCGACCCTGGTCCAGCGCGTCCACCGCTTCGACGGCCATAAAGCCCAAACCCGAAGAGCCGCAGGCGGAGTCGAAGGGGTGAACCGGTATTTCATTGGCCACCATGTCGGCCGCCAGCATGGCCGATTGATACGTGCCGCTTAGTTTGGCTGTGACATGGATGGAGATGATGGCGTCGTATTGTGCGCGTAGACGACGATAAAGCTCGGCGAATTCGCCCGGACTTGGCTGCGAGGTTTTGGGAATGGCTCCCTCACGCTCGACGCGAGCGTAGAATTCGGTTTCGTCGATGTCTACGCCTTCGCGAAAGGTTTCTTCACCAAAATGAATGTGGACAGGGATAATATGAATGCGTTCCCAATATGGCGAATCAATGGGAAGGTCACACGTGGAATCGGAAACAATGGCGACTCGGGGCATGGCTTCGAACGCTATTTTTGGATCAGCCCTCGGTTTTGCAAGTCGTTGCGTAGAGCGATGAGGGTCCGATGATAGAGCGATTTGATGGAGGATTCGCTGCGATTCATCACCTGACCGATTTGAGCGTTGGGCAAACGCTCGACAAACTTGAGGATCAGGAGCTGTTGTCGATCCTCAGGAAGACGGTGGATGGCTTCGAGCAAAACCTCGCGCGCTTCTTTTTTCTCGACTACCGCGCTTGGGCCGGCCATGGGCGCGGGAGTGGGCAGCAGTTCATCCAGCGGCACAGTTTTGTGTCGCGAACGATGACGATGCCAATTGGCCACCAGATTATGAGCAATGCGATAAAGCCAGGCTGAGAAGGGCGCGCCGCGATGTTCATAACGGCCGATGTTATCCAGGGCCTGGAAAAAGGTGCGCGCGGTCAGGTCTTCGGCGTCATCCGGGTTTCCAACCCGGTAATAAATATAATTGTAGATTCGGTCGACGTGCCGCTCGTATAATTCGCCAAAGGCTTCGGGATCGCTTTTGGCTCGTTCGACCAATGTGGGTTCGTCAAGCGTCTTGAATGGTTGCACGCGGGTTCCTGAGAGCCGACGCTGCATAGAACTGAAACACCGTCGGGGCGAGTTGGTTGCGGGATGCGAATGCACTCATTGTAGCATCGAGCGCGGGGCGGGGGCAAAGCGTTGTCATCCAGCTTGCCTTGTGCTATGCTTTCAGGAAATATGGACCTTGATCGCCTAGATTGTTTTCTTTCGCCGTTTATCAACAAAACCCTTCATCGGAGGAGTTCATCTTGAGCACTCATCATCCATCTCAACGTCGCGTGGTGATCACCGGATTGGGCGCAGTGAGTCCGCTGGGGTTGGATGTGCGCTCCACGTGGGAGAACATGTTGGCGGGCCGAACCGGCGCCGCGCGCATCTCGGTGTATGATCCAAGCGATCTGCCCACCCAATTTGCGGCCATTATCCAGGATTTCGACGCTCGCAAATATTTGGGGCGGCGCGAGGTGCGTCGTTTGGGACGGCTCACCCACTTGGCCATTGCAGCAACCGAAGAGGCCATTGCCGACGCGGGGCTCGACTTGGCGCAAGAAGACCCCACTCGCGTGGGCATAGAAATGGGCAGTGCGTTTGGCGCTTTGAACATTGTTGAAGATCAGGCGTGCGTGATTCGCGAAAAAGGCCCGCGCGCCATCAATCCGGCCGTGGCGCCCGCCGTGCTCATCACCACCACGCCCTGTCATATGGCCATCCGCTACGGCATCCGCGGGCCGGCCAATTCGCCAGTCGCGGCTTGCGCCACCGGCGTGGTTGCCCTGGGCGAGGCCGCGCGGCGCATTCAACGGGGCGAAGTGGATGTGATGTTGGCCGGCGGCGCCGATTCTTATTATTCGCGTCTCATCCTCGCAGCCTTTAGTCGTTTGGGCGCCATGTCCACTCGCAACGACTCGCCCGAAACCGCCTGTCGCCCTTTTGATGCAGAGCGCGATGGCATGCTCATGGGCGAGGGCGCAGTGACCATGATCCTGGAATCGTTAGAGCACGCCCAAGCGCGCGGGGCGCAAATCCTGGCCGAATATGGCGGAATGGGCTTTACTGTGGACGCTTACAACATGGCCGCGCCAGATCCCGAAGGCGACGGCGCCGCACGCGCCATCATGCAGGCTTTGGCCGAGGCTGGCCTGAGCCCCGATGACGTCGATGCAGTGGCGGCGCATGGAACCGGCACTTATCTTAACGACATTTCCGAAACCAAGGCGTTGAAGCGCGCGTTGGGTGCGCGCGCATATCAGATCCCAACGCCTTCCATCAAGCCGATGATCGGTCATGCTATGGGCGCGGCCGGCGCATTCAATGCTTTGGTCATTATCCAGGCCATTCGCACCGGATGGATCCCTCCCACCATCAACTATTCGGTTCCCGATCCCGAATGTGACCTGGACTATGTGCCTAATGAGGCGCGGCGAGTGCATGTGGATGCGGGCATCGCCAATGCGTTTGGATTTGGCGGTCAAAACGGCACGATTCTGATCAAACGATTCGAGCCATGAGTCGCGTGCGCGTGCAGTTTTTCATCACCTGCCTGCTCGATCATCTCTATCCTCACATCGCCCAAGACGTGGTGACTGTTTTGGAGCGTCAGGGCGTTTTGGTGGAGGTTCCGGCAGGCCAGACATGTTGCGGTCAGCCCGCATTCAACAGCGGCTTTTGGGCTGAAGCCGCGTCAATGGCGCGGCATTTCCTCGACCTATTCGCAGACGCCGAAGGTCCTATTGTCTGTCCGTCCGGCTCGTGCGCGGCCATGGTCAAGCATCATTACCGCGATCTGTTCGCCGATGAGCCAGAACAGCTGGCGCGCGTCGAGGCTGTGGCCGCGAGGGTGCGCGAATTTAGTCAATTTTTGGTGGAGGATTTGGGCGTGGAGCATGCCGGAGGACGTCGCGCGCGTTATACTTACCATCCCTCTTGTCACCTCACGCGCGAGTTGGGCGTGCGAGGCCCCGCTGAGACCCTGCTCGATCATATTCCCGGGGCGCAGCGCGTTCCCTTGCCCGAGGCGGAGGCGTGTTGCGGTTTTGGCGGCTTTTTTGCCGTCAAGCTTCCGGTCATCTCTTCGGCGATGATGAATCGCAAACTGGCCAACATCGAAGCGACCAAAGCCGATGTTTGCGTGGTTTGCGACGCTTCCTGCATGACGCATATGAACGGCGGCCTCATCGCTCAGGGCAAATCACCCATTGTCAAGCATCTGGCCGAAGTCCTCGCGGAATCGTAGATGACGCAGCCGCCAACGCAACCTCTATTTTTTAATTTCGATTTCAGCTTCAGTCCACCCGCCCATGCCCGATCTCAACCAACGCGCGAGCATCGCGCTCCAAGACGCGACTTTGCAGCAAGCGCTCAACCGCACCATGGAGCATTTCGTACAGGGGCGCTTGCAGGCTTTCGCGGCCTTGCCTCATGGTGAAGCCCTGCGCGATCAGGCGCGGCGCATTCGCGCCCACACCATTGCTCATCTCGACGAGCACTTGCTGGCCTTGGAGCGCAGCGCTCAGGCCAATGGGACTCAGGTGCACTGGGCCGCCGACGCCGCGGCCGCTCGCAAAATCGTGCTGAAGATCGCTCGAGAAAACGATGTGCGACGCATTGTCAAGAGCAAATCGATGCTCACTGAAGAGATCGAACTCAATGCCACGCTTGAGCGCGCGGGGCTAGATGTGCTCGAGACCGATCTGGGTGAGTTCATTGTGCAGCTGGCTCATGACCATCCCAGCCATATCATTGCTCCGGTGGTGCATTGGCGGGTCGAAGATGTGGCGAAGCTCTTTCACCAGCATCTTGGCTCCCCTCTCGATGCCGACATCCCCCAACTGCTGGCCACGGCGCGCTCGGCTCTGCGCGAGGGTTTCTTGCAGGCCGATATGGGGGTGTCGGGCGCGAATTTCGCTGTGGCCGAGACAGGCAGCGTGGTGTTGGTGACCAACGAGGGCAACGGTCGCTTTGTGACCACCACCCCGCGTATCCATGTGGCTTTGGTGGGCATCGAACGCATTGCGCCTACGCTTCGCGATTTGGGAACGCTGTTGCAAGTCCTCGCTCGTAGCGCCACAGGTCAGGCGCTCAGCGTTTACACGTCCATCATTACCGGGCCGCGCCGTTCGATCGAAGAAGATGGTCCCGAGCAGGTGCACATTATATTGGTGGATAATGGCCGCACCAGGGCCCTGGCGGGCGATCTGGCGGAAATTTTGTACTGCATTCGCTGTGGAGCCTGCTTGAATGTGTGTCCGGTTTATCACAACATCGGCGGTCACGCCTACGATTCGGTCTATCCCGGCCCTATTGGCATTGTGGTCACGCCAGCAATTGGCGGCCTGGCTCCCTGGCGGGAGTTGCCCCAAGCATCCACCTTGTGCGGCGCGTGTGTCGAGGCCTGCCCTGTGCGCATCGATATCCCGCGTATGTTGCTCAAACTACGCGCTCAAAGCGTCGCCGAAGGGTACGCGCCGGGTTGGCTGCAAAAGGGCGTCCGTCTTTATGCTCGCGCGGCCACGCATCCCCGGCTTTTTCGTTGGGCCGCCAGGCTGGCGCGTATTGCGCAATGGTTCGCTCCGCGCTCACAGGGATGGTCGCGCCGTTTGCCCGGCCCTCTCGCAGCCTGGACCAAGACGCGCGCGTTTCCACCTCTGGCCGGCGCGAGTTTTAGCGAGCAATGGGAGAAGCGCAGCCACCAATGAATGACCCGCGTTCTTTAATTCTGGATCGTGTTCGCGAGGCTTTGAAGCGCGCGTATACGCCTGAAGCCATGGACGCGATCCCTGCGCCGCCAGCGCCGCCTCCATTCACCCAGCCGTTGGCCGATGTGTTCGCGCGCGCATTGGAGGCCGTGCAGGGGCGGTGTCATCGTTTCGAGAGCCCGGAAAACGCGCGCGATTTCTTTTTGGCCGAGATGGCCCGCCGCGGGGCTTCGCGGTTGCTTTGCTGGGAGCCGGCCGCGTTGCCCATTCCCGACCTGGCCCATGCTTTGCGGGCGCGTGGGATCGAGCTGGTTTCCGCTCATTCACCCGGATATGAACGCGCTTCGACCGACCGCAAGGCGCATTTGCAAGAATTGGCCCAGATTGGCATTGGATTAACCGGCGTAGCGGCTGGTTTGGCTCGCACCGGGAGTCTCGTATTGCATGCAGACCGGTCCCGTGGTCGTCTGGCCTCCCTGCTTCCCACCATTCATTACGCTATTTTGTATGAAGACCAGATTTTTCCCGATCTCGCGGCTTGGTTGGCCGCTGCGGGGACGGCTGCACGCATCGCCAATAGTAGCAATACCGTGATTATCACCGGCCCTAGCCGCAGCGCGGACATTGGCCAAACGCTCACGCTGGGCGCTCACGGGCCAAAAGAGGTGATTGTGTTATTGATCGAAAACAGGCGTCATGGTCGGCGGCCCGCCAATGGCGAGGAGAATGAGACCATAGAACCATAGGAGCCGCCAATCCCCATCGGTCTTGTTGTCCATCATCCGGCGTTCATCGTGTTCGATTCGCGCGTCTCCGGCCCGTTTCTATACACAAACCACAAAAGCAATGTCATGATCAGGGCGGATGAAAGGCACCACATGCACACCGCGCCGATGACGAAGGGCTCGAGAAAGGTGAGATAAAGGCTAAAGGCCACGCCGAAAAGCAACAGGATGGCCAAGAGCCGGCGCGCGGGTTCGGCCAATCGTTCGGGGCTAAATCGTTGCCAAAACCATAACGCCAGGATTGCCAGGTAACCCATCACCCCCAATACGCCAATGGGCAACATGCCGAAAAGCCGGGCGTAGGGGCTTTGTTGCACTATGTTGCAATCACCGATGGGGCCGCACACCGCCGAAGCATGGGCGACTTCGACGTAGGCCATATAAAAGGATACGCCCAAGCCCGCCAGGGCGAGGGTGGGGAATATCCATGCGCGCCAGCCTTCACCCCATCCGGGCATGCGAGCGCCTGTGAACCAGCCGTTGCCCACCACCCCCAGGCTGACCAACATCACCACCAACAAAACCACGGCGGCTCCATTGCCCACCGGATCCAGGGCCAGGCGTTGCATCAAGGTCATATCGGTTGTGGTGATCAACGGTTGAGCGCCCGCCAGCAGGTCTTGGTTCGCGGTTTGCTCCCCAGGGGATGAGCTTTCGAGTTGACCGTGCATTTCTTGCGCGGGCTGAGGTTCAGGCGCGACGGTTTGGGTCGCGGTTTTTGCTTGCGCAGCGGCGGTTTGGGCCAGGGCTTCGGCCAGGCCGGGAATTTCGGGCCAGTCGATGCCGCCTTGCGCCAAGCCCTTTTCGATGATATCTGGCAAGCGCGCTGGAATTTCCACATCGCCCAACAAAAGCTCGCGTCCAACAATCAGCGCCGGCACCCCAAGTTTGTTATCGGGAATTGGGAGCCATTCGATGGCGCTCTGATATAGCCGCTGGCCGCCGGCCGTCTGTACGTTGATGAGCACAATTTCAAATTGATCGCCGTACTTTTCGATTATGGGCGGCAATCCTTCTTGCAACACCTTATGGCAATGAGGACACGTAGGCGAATAAAACATCACCGCACGCACCACCGGCTCTTGTTGCGCTTGAACGGGCGCGATGAGTAGAAGTAGAGAGAGGAAAAAGGCGAGTAAAAAGGTCTTGCGAGAGATGTACATGTTGTATGGATTCTCCTGAAATCTATTTCGTGGCTGCTCTTATTGTAGCCCTCATGTCGCTGCGCGGCTATGATGCGCGTCATTTCATCTTCCTTCGCGACTTGCCGCAATATGAAAAGTGCCGGATAATTGCAATCATGAATACACCGACTTTTTCACCAACCCATTTGCTGCTTGTGCGGCATGGCGAAACGAACGCCAATCTCACCGATAAATGGCAGGGCTCGACCGATAGTCCACTCAACCAACGCGGCCGAAGTCAGGCCGAAGCGCTGGCCCGCCGTTTGGCTGCAGAACATCGCGATATCGCGACCATTTATGCCAGCCCGTTAGGACGGGCGCACAAGACGGCCGAAATTATCAGCGCTGCGCTGGGTCATCTGCAAGTGCAAATCGATTCTGATTTGGCCGAATTTGACTTGGGCGAATGGGAAGGTCTGAGCTACGAAGCGTTGCGCTATGAGAAGCGACTTTGGGACTCAATGCGAGCGGATCCGCATTTTGCGCCGCCGGGCGGTGAATCGGCTTTTGATTTCGCTACGCGGTTATTGCGGAGTTTTCACGCCATCAAAATGCGTCATCCCGGACAAAAAGTGGTGGTTGTAAGTCATGGCGGCGCGTTGGCCACTGCGCTATCCATGCTCGTAGATGGAGACGGCAGCCAGTGGACGAAATATCAAATGGACAATTGCGCTCTTACAGAACTGGTGTGGGAGGATGCGCCGCGCCTTGTGCGTTTCAACGACGTTTCTCATTTGGATGGTCTGCTCGCGCCCAAACGCTGGGCCGGATAGATGAACGCCTGGCGTATAGCGAACCGGTTGCTCTGAAAATGAATGATGGATGACAAGACGATAGGGCTGGCGGCTTCTCTCATCCCATCGTCTTTCTTCATTGGCGTCGATGGATAGACGACGCGGGCGATTGCTTTATGTTTCTCTGGCTTTCGAAGACGCTCCCATTATTCATCTATCCTGTGGGCCTGACGCTAACGTTGTTGGCGTTGGCTTTGGTCTTCCATCGTCGCGCGCGACTTCCGAGGGCGCTCGTTTTTCTGGCCATGCTCGTGTTATGGTTGGGCGGCAATCGGCATGTTGCCGCGACCCTGGTGCGTTCGTTGGAATGGCGCCATTTGCCTCAGGCCGAGATGCCTGAGGCGGATGTGATCGTTGTTCTGGGCGGCGGCGTGCGCGGCGCATCGTTTCCGCGGCCTCTGGTGGAGGTGAGTGAGCGGGGCGACAGGTTGATCTACGCGGCCTGGCTTTATAAGCAAGGTAAAGCGCCTTATGTGTTGGTCAGTGGCGGAAGCATCGAGTGGATGGGGCCAAAGACCATCGAGGCCGAAAATATGCGCGAGTTTTTGGAAATGTTGGGCGTTCCTCGCGAGGCCATTTGGCTAGAGCCGAACGCGCGCAACACCTATGAAAACGCCCTTTTCACCCGCCGTATTTTGGAGGAGAAGGGCGCGCGACGCGTGTTGCTGGTGACTTCGGCTATGCATATGCCTCGTTCGCTGCGGCTGTTTCAGAATCAAGGCGTCGACGTGACCCCTGCACCCACAGATTTTCTCATTACCCAGGCGAATTGGGAGTTCCTACGCCGTCCCGATATTCGCGCTCAAATACTCCACCTCCTACCTAACGCGCAATCTCTCGACTGGACATCTCTGGCCCTGAAAGAATACATCGGTTTGTTTGTATACGCGCTACGCGGTTGGTTGTGAACCAAAGAAACGGTTCCCTTGCGGGTGGTGGGAAGAGGCGCCGCGGACGGCGGCCCGCGGATATCGAGGAACGATGGGCGCCGCCAACCCTCATCGTTCGTAGTCAAACAGAAACCAATCCGTGAAATTCGTGTAACCCGTGGTCTATTGACGGCGCAACGAAATCTCGGCCAGTTCGGTGTAGACCGCGCCGTCGCGGCGCAATTCGCTGCGCATAAGATGGATGGCGTTGACGCGCAGCCGTCCCATATCCTGGCCCAGCCCTGACTCGACGAAGATTCGGCCCAGTTCGCGGCGTTCGGCCGGCCGCGCGTACTTCTTCACTCGCGCCAGGGTGAGATGCCCCGTGAACGCTCGGCGCTCCGGCTTCCAGCCCAGCGCGACCATGCTCCTGTCCACATCCGCGGCCAGACGCTCTAGCGCTCGTTCGGGGTCGGTCACGCCCACCCACAGCACATTGGGTCGCCGATTGTTGGGAAAGCACCCCAACCCCCCAATTCCCACCTCGAACGGGTCATGCGTCCCCACCGTCTTCTCCAGCGCCCGCACGATCTTCTGAACCCGCGCGGGTTCGGTCTCGCCCAGGAATTTGAGCGAAATGTGAATGCCTTCGGGCCGCACCCAACGCAGCGGCGCGTCGGCCAGGCGTCGCTTCAGTTCATTCTGCAACGCGCGCATCGCGACCAGCAGTTCCGGCGAGAGGTTGACGGAAATGAAAAGTCGATATTTCATGGTTCAACTGAAATCAATGTTTCTGCCCTTGGCATGGTTCATTTGCACATGGAGCATCTCGACAAATTCCGGCCGAGTTTCAGGAATGGACTCACGTATTGCGTAGTGCGTCTTGCGTAAGTCGCCGAGACGAAAGTCCTTTATGCATGGGCGAAAACCACGCAATACGCAACGCTCTGTCAAAGAGCTTTGGCTTCAGATGAACCGCGCCCTTTGCGGTAAAATAGCTTTTTTTATGAAAACCGGCTTTCGGCGTCTCATTCTTCGTCGTCCAAATACTTTTCCAGATCGACTTCGGGAAAGGGAACGCGGCGAAAATGCTCGGGGTGAGCGGGGCCGTCGGCCGAGTCCCAAGGAATGGTCGCGTCCAACGCCATTTTGTCGGAGCGGGATTTTTGGCCGGGGATATGGATGGCCGAGGGATCGAGGGAGCTAGAGGGTTGGTCTGAAAAAACCATCAGGTCGCGACCGGCTTGAAAGCGGGTGGCGATGGCCCATTCCACATCATGCGGGTCGAAGATGTCGATGTCCGTATCGACCACGACCGCGTGTTTGAGCGAGCCGTGCCCGCGAAACGCGGCCTGCGCGGCTTTCCGACCATCGTCGGGATGTTTTTTCTCGATCTGCACCACGGCATGCAGCCAGGACGCGCCGCCGGGCGTGATGTGCACGTTAGTGCAGGTCGCGACCTCGTTCACCGCGGCGTAAATGCTTGGCTCTTTGGGCATGCCCATGAGCAGTTTGTGCTCCAGTTGGCCGGGCAACAAAGCCTGATAGATGGCGTCGCGACGATGGGTGATGCAGTCGATCTCGATGACCGGTTGCTGACGCTCGATGTCGATGGTTTCGGTGAGATCGACAAAAGGCCCTTCGGTCGCGAGACGGTGGCTGAGGCGGCCTTCCAGCACGATTTCGGCCTCGGTCGGGACCACAAGGTCGTTGGTGATGCAGCGCGTCAGAGGCGTGGGAGCCAAAGCCTGGGCGATGTCCAGCTCACTAACGCCCGGCTTGGGCGACATGCTCGCGGCCAACAACACGTGCAAGGGCAAGCCAATGCAAATGGCGACGGGCAGGTCGTCCTGAGTTTTTCGCCAGGCCGTATCCGCGCCGCGACGCTCGACCAGCCGCGCGGCCAGGCGGCGTTCGTCCAGCCGCAAAAGGCGATGAAAGGATGCATTGAGCCCGAAATCGGGGTCGCGTAGGATCGCGACCGCTGCCGTGGCGTAGTATCCCGCGTCATCCGGCCAATGTTTCAAAAAAGGCAGGGTGGTCAAATCGCCGGGCTGCATCACCACTTCCTGGCAAGGCCCGGATTCGACCAGCGGCGCGGGTTGCGGATGGCGGAACGCGTCGGCCAGGCGGAAAAGAATCTGGTCGGGCGGGCAATCCAGCGCCAGCGCAAAGTATCGCCGGTCCGACGCCATGCCGGTGAGGACGGGGAAGGGGTATTGGATATTGGATATTGGGTATTGGGTATTGGGTATTGGGTATGGCGTTCTGACCCCTGCCCTCTGTCGTTCTGACCCCTGGCCCCTGACCTCTGTGAACAACGCGGGGCGTCCGTCGAGCGCGTGCGCAACCGCGGCCAGTTCTAGCTCGACGCTAACCGGTTTGTCGATGGTCACAAGCCAGCCTTTTTCCGCGGCCGCGGTTACGAATTGGTGGATGTCCACAATAGATGCTGAAACCCCTTACTTTTCAAACAGCGATCTTGCCAATTCGTCTCGGTCCATTCCCAGGTGCTGCGCCACATCTTTCAATATGGCGCTCAGCGTTCCCACGCGCAAAGCTTTGTGTCGCGGAATCGTGATACGATGAACGCCTTCCAATTCTGTCATGAGTCGTAAATGGCTTCCGGTCTGGCGCGTGATTTCATAGCCATATTTATGCAATCGCCGCGCCAACTCCACACCGCTCACGTCGCGAGGTAGCCTCATACGGCCATAACCTCTTCTCTAACCTGATGTAGACGAACTACCCGCGGTTGTTCTTCCTCCTCGAAATGGCAGTGTACTGCATCCTGGACCATGACCTTCAATTCATCCCAGGTGTCGCCTTCCGTGAAAATAGAATATCCCAGCGCTCGAGCTATATAACCACCTTCAGGCGCTTCTTCGACAAGAAAAATGATTTCTTCAGGCATTTCAACCTCTTACAAAGCTCATACAACCGGTTCGGGCGGGGTTTCGGGGAGCTCATCTACAGGCGTGTTGCGCCAGCGGTCGCCTTCTTCGATGAGCATGACGGGAATGTCGTCGCGAATGGGGTATTTGCGCTCGCAGGTCTGGCACACGAGCCAAACGTCTTTGGTGAGGGTCAGCAAGCCCGCATCATCGGCCTCGCGCACACAGACCGGGCAGCGAAGGATTTCGAGAAGATCAGGTGAAATGGCCATGGGAGAACCTCCGAGGAGAGTTGGGTTTTTAAACAGGCGACACGGGCGGTGGCCCGCCGATGCCGATGAAAAGACGATGGGACGATAGGCCAATGGACGATAGAAGCCGCCAACCCCATCGTCTTATCGTCCATGGTCTATCGTCTATTCCCGAAACAGCGGCTCGATGCATTCCGGTCCGTCATTGGCGGGATTGTTAACCAGCCGTGAGACGGGATAAGCCAGCATTTCTTCGGCCGGATAAGGGCGCAGTAGATGGCGCAATATATCAGGCGGGGTGGCGGGATCGAGCCATTCGTCGAACGCGGTCTTGGGAAGGATGACGGGCATGCGGGTGTGGAGCGATTCGACCAGTTCGTTGGGTTGAGTGGTGAGGATCGTGCAACTGGCCACCTCGCTGCCGTCCGCGCCCAACCAGTATTCCCATAATCCGGCCATGGCAAAAGGCCGGTCGTCCTGCATGGTGACGAAATAGGGTTGTTTTCCGCCCGGCTGTTTTCGCCATTCGTAGAATCCGGTGGCGGGGATCAGGCATCGCCGTCGGCGAAACGCGGCGCGAAATGCGGGTTTTTCGGCCGCGGTTTCCGCGCGTGCGTTGATCATGCGGGCGCTCATGCCTGGGTCTTTGGCCCAAGAAGGGATGAGCCCCCAACGGAAAAGCGCGAATTCGCGTTCGCGGGTTTCGGGCGAAACGCGCACCGCGAGCACCGGTTGAGTGGGTGCGATATTGTAGCGCGGGGCCGGGTCAGGCGCATCGTCCAGATCGAACAAATCCGCCAGTTCTTGGGCTGAAGCCACCAAAGCAAAGCGGCCGCACATTAATCAACCATCACTGCGCCCGCGGCTGCGGGGTCGAAGCCGTCGGGCCATTTGGTCAGTGCATCGTATTGTGCGCCCTGTAGAATCGCGCCGCGCAGGTCTGCTTCCGATAAATCGCAGTCGCGTAGGTTGGCGTTGCTTAGATCGGCATTGGAGAAACAGGTTTTGCGCGTTAAGGCTCGCATCAAGTTGGCGTTGGGAAAGTCGGCCGCTGTGAAATCGGCGGATGTCAGGTCCGCGCGCACCAGTTCGGCTTCGGAGAAATCCGCGCCGCGCGCGCGTGCTTTGATCAGCTTGGCGTCGGGCAAGGTGGCGCGTTCGAGATTGGCGTTATCGAGATTGGCCTCCTCTAGATTGGCGTCATCGAGATTGGCGCCTTCGAGATTGGCGCGGCTCAATTTCGCTTTGCGCAGATTGGCAGCGAAGAGATTGGCCTCGCGCAGATCGGCTTCTTCGAGGTTTGCGCCGTCTAGATAAGCGCCGACCAAAGTCGCCCCCTGGAGATTTGCTCGCAGCAACGAGGCTTTGGTCAGATATGTTCCCACCAGGTCGGCCTCGACCAATTGCGCGCCGCGTAGATCGGCATATTGCAGGTTTGCCGCATCGAGATCAGCCGCGGTCAGATCGGCCATCCATAATGTGGCTTCGGCAAGATCAACGCCGCTCAGATCGATGCCGGCCAAATCGAGCGAACTGAGCGTGGCGCCGGGTGCGGCGGACACTTCGCGAGCGAAGAGCTGTGCGCGTAGTTCTTCTTTCGTCGGGGGGGCGGCGACTGCGGTTGTCATGTCTCCTCCTTGAATGGCGATGAAGATGATTCCGGATGATTAACGCTATGTTACCCCAGGCTCGCGGCGACTGTCAAAGA